>JAZADN010000105.1:0-9365 GCA_036123585.1 Actinomycetota bacterium
CGACGCCGGCGCGGCGTCGACGACGAGCAGGTGTGATTGCCCGACATGACTTCGTCCTGGATCGTTTCCAGGAGGAGGCCATCGCCTCGGTGGACGCCGGTCGCTCTGTCCTGGTAGCTGCCCCCACGTCAAGCGGGAAAACTGTGGTGGCCGAGCACGCGGTTGCTCTGGCCCTCCAGTCGGGTGGTCGGGCCTTCTACACCGCTCCCATCAAGGCCTTGTCCAACCAGAAGTTCCGCGACCTCGGCGGCCTCTTCGGCAAGGATCAGGTGGGCCTGATGACCGGGGACCAGGTCGTCACCCCTGAGGCGCCGGCGGTGGTCATGACCACCGAGGTCCTCCGCAACATGCTCTACGCGCGTGCAGGAGCCCTGGCCGGACTCCAGTGGGTTGTGCTCGACGAAGTTCACTTTCTCGAGGATCCGTACCGGGGCGCCGTGTGGGAGGAGGTCGTCCTCCACTTGGCACCGGAGGTGGGCATCGTGGCCCTGTCGGCGACCGTCTCCAACGCGGACGAACTGGGGGACTGGCTGCGGGCGGTTCGGGGTCCGACCGACGTTGTGGTGGAGCGGCGGCGACCCGTCCGGCTCCGGTCCCATTACTTGGTGGGCCAACGTGGCGGGCGGGGGCGGCCGCGGCAGCTGCACCGGGTCGACCTCCGGCGGGAGGGGAAGTCGGCCAAGGAAGGGCAGCGCTTTGATGTGGAAGGAAAACAGCGTTATGGGCGGGGTCGTCCCGGCGGGTGGGTGACGCCGCGACGCCACGAGGTACTTAGGGAGCTTTCCGAGGCAGGGATGCTGCCCGCCATCCACTTCATCTTCAGTCGAGCGGGCTGCGACGAAGCCCGCGACCAGGTGGTGAGGGACGGTGTATCCCTGAACGATGCCCTGGAGGCGGAGGCCGTAGAGGTGCATGTGCAGGCTCGCCTAGCGAACGTTCCCGACGCCGACTTGGAGGCTCTGGGAGTCGAGGGGTGGATGGACGGGCTCCGGCGCGGCGTGGCTGCTCACCATGCGGGTCTGGTGCCCCTGTTCAAGGAGGTGACCGAGGAGCTTTTCGCCGGAGGTCTTCTGAAGCTGGTGTACGCCACCGAGACTCTTGCCTTGGGCGTGAATCTTCCCGCCCGCTCAGTAGTGGTGGACCGTCTCACCAAATTCACGGGCGAGACGCACGAGGTACTGACCCCCGGTCAGTTCACCCAACTGTCTGGACGGGCTGGCCGTCGCGGCCTCGACGTGGAGGGACACGCCCTGGTTTGCTGGTCACCGTTCATCCGGTACGAGAAGGTGGCCGCTCTGGCTGGCAGCCGTGACTTCGCTCTCAACTCGGCGTTCCGGCCCACCTACAACATGGTGGCCAATCTTGTGGCCAGCCGGACCCGGAATGAGGCGGTGGACCTGCTGTCGCGCTCGTTTGCCCAGTTCCAGGAAGAACGGCGCGTTGGGGAGGGGCGACGTCGGGCCGAGCAGCGCCGAACCGAGGCGACAACGCTCCGCCGCTCACTATCCGAGAGCCGACGGTCAATGCCGGCGGGTCGACCGACGATCCCGGCCGACCTCCGTCCCGGAGACGTGGTGCATCTCGACGACGGTCTGGTTCAAGTGGTTCTCTCGGTGGGCCAACGCAGTGGTGGACGGAGTCGGATTCGGACACTCGACGGGCACGGCAATGTCGCCAGCGTCGACGACGCGGATCTGATCGATTCACCGCTGCTCGTGGCGAGTGTCGAGATGCCGGCACAGTTCCTACCCGACGACCCGGCGTACCGCCGCGAGGTCCAATTCCGGCTCCGCCAGGTGCTGCCCGACCTCGCCGTGGCGGTGGACGGAGAGAGCCGGGGGACGGACGACCGCCGGGACGACCGACGACGGTTGGCCCGCTTGGAGAACGAATTTGCTGCAGGAGCTGTGGAGGTACCTGGCCCGAGCAGTGATTTGGTGGCCCGAATGAATGCCCGGCACCGAGTGCTGGAAGTGCGGGGAATGGCGGACGGGTGGCTTCTGACCGAGCGGGGAGTCATCCTCACCGCGATTCACCATGAAGCCGACCTGTTGGCCGTCGAGGTCCTCGGGGACGGCATTCTGGACGGGCTGGGCCCGGCGATGATGGCTGCCATGGTGTCCTGTCTTACCTACAGAACACGCGGGCCCGGGGAGTCGGCGGGAGTGCGGCTCGCCGGGGAGTTCCCCGACCGGTTTGCCGATCTGGCGGTGATCGCTGGGCGGATTGCGGCAGCGGAGCGGTCTGTGGGGCTGGATCCCCGGGAGGAGCCCGACGCCGGCTTTGCGCACGTCATTCACGCCTGGGCATCAGGCGCGGGACTCGACGACGTGTTGGAGGACGGCCTGCCAGGGGGGGAGTTCGTTCGAAACGTCCGACTGGTCGCCGACCTTCTTCGGCAGGTCGCCACGGTCGCCCTACCCGAGGTTGCCGCGGTCGCATTCGAGGCCGGGGCCATGGTGGACCGTGGCGTGGTGGCCATGTCGGCCGGGCGCCTTGATGAGGTGGAGTGAGGTGGCCGTGGAACGGGGGCGGGACTGGGGGCGACGGAGCGTGGTCCCAGACGACGCACCGGTGGTCGGGAGCGATGCGGCTTTGGCCGACTTGCTGGCCAGTGGCAGCTTCGATCGCGGCGATGACGCTCCGCCGGTGGTTCTGGTCGGGGGCGACCTGTGCAGGACCCTCGGTGGTCGCGGTGGTGCCCGGCCGGGCTCGGAGGCGACGGTGGTGGAGGTTGACGTCGGCCGGGTGCTGGTGGATGGACGGATCTACTCCTTCGTCGCCCACGTAGTGGCGGGCACGCTCCGACGCCCCGGGCGCTGGTGGGTGGCTGCTAACGCCGCGCACCGTGGGCGGTGGAACGCCGCTCCGCGCTCGCATCCCGGCGACGGGCTCCTAGACCTACTGGAGTCCGACCTCCGACCAGGTGAGGTATTCGGAGCCTGGCGACGTTTGGGAGCGGGCATCCACGTGCCCCACCCCCGGATCTCCGCGGAACGCGCACGCACGGCGGCCTGGTCGTTTCCTGTTCGAACGCCTGTGCGCATTGACGGTCGACCGCCGGTACCGGCGCGCGAGGTGGTGGCGCGCCTCGACCCTGACGACACCGTCTGGGTGGCCGTCTGAGCGTTTGGTTGGATTGTCGGAGGGGACCGATGGCTAGGGTCCGACCATGAGCGACGGAACCAAGACCATGACCCCCGACGAGGCCCGGCAGCGGGTTTGCGACCGTGTAGATGAACTGGCGGAGGTCCTCGTGGCTGCCTCCCACTCCATCCACGCCAACCCTGAGCTGAATTTCGAGGAACACCACGCCCATAGCGTCCTGACGGAGATCCTGGAGGACCAGGGACTGGAAGTGGAACGGGGTGCCTGCGGCCTGCCAACGGCATTTCGGGCCGACGTCGGTGTAGAGGGTCCGACGGTGGCTGTCCTCTGTGAGTACGACGCCCTACCGGTGATCGGCCACGCCTGCGGGCACAACATCATCGCCACTGCGGGTCTCGGGGCTGGCTTGGCCGCGGCATTAGTGGCCGGGGAGATGGGCGGGCGGGTCCGCATCCTCGGAACCCCGGCCGAGGAGGGCGGCGGTGGCAAGGTGATCATGGCTGACCGCGGTGCCTTCGATGGCGTCGAGGCTGCGATGATGGTCCATCCGGCAGACGCCGACCTGGAGAACATCACCAGTTTGGCCATCCACCAGTGCACGGCTACGTACCACGGTCGGGCCGCCCACGCCGCAGCTGCTCCGGAGCAGGGTCTTAACGCCCTCGATGCGATGGTCCTGGGTTATGTGAATGTGGCCGCGCTGCGTCAGCACATCGCCCCGGCAGAGAGGATCCACGGCATCTTCGTGGAGTCGGGGGACAAGGCGAACATCGTCCCCAAGCGGACCGTGGCCAACTGGTACGTGCGGTCGCCCACGTCAGCCGGCGTCGAGGACCTGAGGCGCAGGCTCAACGCGTGCCTGGAGGCCGGCGCGTCGGCCTCCGGTTGCCAAGTCGACATCGAATGGGAACCGATGGGCTACGCCGAGGTGGTCGACAACAGGTCGCTCCTGGACCGCTACATGTCCCACAGCGAGGCTCTGGGCCGACCAGTTGGACCGACCACGGTCAAACAGGTAGTGGGAAGCACCGACATGGGCAACATCAGCTACCTGGTCCCGGGGATTCACCCGATGATCAAGACGGCACCGACGGGCACGGCAATCCACACGGAGGACTTCGCTCGTTACGCGGTGTCCGAAGAGGCAGACCGCTCGGTGGTCCACGGAGCCAAGGTCATGGCCATGACGGTCGTGGATTGCTGGGCGGATCCGGCAGTGCTGGCTGCCGCCCACGAGGAATTCGCCAACTTCTAGCGCAGGTCCCTGCAGCCGGTCCGACGCGTCGATGGCCGGCCCGAGTGTGTCCGCGCCACGACATACGGGACGACGTAGTTTCGGCCCTCGTGAGTACTTACGCGGCGGAGGCCTTCACGGAGCAGGAGGCCGAGGTGCTCCGCCGCTACTTCACCAATCTGGATCAACCGGTATTCGCACTCGTCAACCTGCCCGAGGTGGTCAAGGGAGCCCTTTTTGCCCGCTACTCCCGGTCTGACCTGAGCCTCCGGCGCCTTTTCCTAGACGAGTTCGTGGGCGAACTGGACGTGACGGGCGACGAGACGATCGACGCCACGGTCGGCCTTCGGCGCGCCGAGGAGCTCTACGACAAGGTCTTCTTTGAGTACGGCGACGACAGCGTGGCCCAGTTAGGTGGGGTCCACCTGGCATGTGAGCAGGCCTCCAACGTGCTCACGAAGGTGCTCGAGTGGGGTCGCCTCATGGCGTATCTGGAGCAGTCGACCCGGTACATCGCCTACAACAGCCGCCTTGGAGGCCGGTACAGGTACTACCGGGACCCGGAGGTGATGGACTCGGCGCTGTCCGCCCGGTACGTGTCTGATCTGGATCGACTCTTCGACGCCTACGCCGAGATGGTCGGGACAATCAAGGATCACTTCCGGGCCCGCACACCCAAGGACCCGGCCGACTCCGACTTCGTATACCGACAGGCCATTGCTGCCAAGGCCTTCGACGCCGTCCGGGGCGTCCTGCCGGCGGCCTCGTTGTCCAACGTCGGGATCTACGGGACCGGTCAGGCCTACGAGGCTTTACTGGTGAGGATGCGAGCCCATGCGTTGCCGGAGGCCCGAGAGTACGCGGAATTGATGCTGGCCGAGCTTCGCAAGGTGGTCCCGTCGTTCCTCAAGCGCGTTGACCTGCCGGATCGCGGCGAGGAGGCAGGGGCGTATGCGGCGGACGTGCGGGAGCGCCTGGACGACCTTGCCGAGGAGTACTTTCCGCCAGACCAGCCGATCGGAACCGCGCCGGTTGTGGACCTCACCGACTTCGACCCGGACGCCGAGGTCAAGTTGGTGGCCGCCGCGCTCTATCCGGTGACCAACCGTTCGGACCGCGAGGTTGAGTCACGGGTTCGTTCGATGTCGGTGGACGAACGCCTGGTGGTGCTGCGGGCCTTCGTGGGCGATCGAGGCAACCGCCGTCATCGCCCCGGCCGGGCGCTCGAGCGCCCCACCTACCGCTTTGACGTCCTGTCGGACTATGGGGCGTTCCGAGACATGCAGAGACACCGCATGATGACGATCGACTGGCAACGACTCAGCCCCGATCACGGCTACGTGCGGCCACCAGAGGTTGATGATGCCGGACTCGGAGGGCGCTTCGACGCGGCGATGGAGCGGTCCCGGGATCTGCACGACGCGCTGCTAGAGCCGTTCCCCGAACAGGCGTCTTACGCAGTGGCCCTGGCATACCGGGTCCGGTACCTCATGGAGATGAATGCCCGGGAGGCAATGCACGTCCTGGAGTTGCGGTCCACTCCGCAGGGGCATCCCTCGTACCGGCAGGTGGCCCAGCAAATGCACTTGGCCATCCGCGACGTGGCAGGCCACCGTGCGATCGCCGAGATGATGAAGTTCGTGGACCACTCCGATGAGGCGGAGTTGGAGCGACTGGAGTCGGAACGGCGGGCTGAGGCCAAGCGCGTGGCCCGTGGCGGTTCCTGACGCACGCTTTGGCGCTTAGAGGGATGGCGTCGCCGGACTTTGCTCCAATCTGTCTATGATCCCGCCGCGACCATCCGTGGTGGTCCAAGACGGACCAGAGGAAGAAACCTGTGAGCGACGAGCCCACTGACGAGGAATTTGACGAGGAGGCCCTGGACGAGGGCGACCTGGGTGACGACGCCCTAGAGGGTGACGAACTCGAAGGAGACGACCTCGAGTTCAACGACGGGGACGAGGGCGAGGGCGGCGAGAGTGCCGACGAGAGCGACGAGAGCGACGAGAGCGACGAGGACGACGAGGACGAGGCGGGCGCCCGTCCCGCTGGTGACGCCACCGAGGACGAGGACGAGGACGACGACGAGGTCGAGGCCGATCTTGACGCCATCCTGCGCGATCGAATTGCAGCGGAAGACGAGGAAGACGAGGAAGACGAGGAGGTGGCTGGTGTTGTCACCCCGGCTGCAAACCCCTCGGCGGAGGGTGTCGTGGAACGTCAGGAAACGGAGATGCATTGTCCCCACTGTTTTCTGCTGGTGAAGACGGCCTCTGTCGCCGAGACCGGTGAGTGCGGACACTGTGGGGGGCCGATCTCGTAGGGTTCCCTGCGGCGATCGGCTTACTGCTATGGAGGAGTCGACGAGGCCTGCAGGTGCCGACGACCAGGATGTCCTGCGTCGGTTGGCTGGAGCGGCCCGGGCCGACCTCGACGGCAAGCGGGGCGGCGACGTGGTCGACCGTCTGGACCCGCACCGTGACGATCCGGGCGACCACCTGATCGACGCGCTTGGCGACAACGACGCCACCGTGCTCCTCGGCACAATCGACGAGACACCAGTCGCCTATGGGTACCTCACCGTGGCACGGGTGGCTGATGGATCCCTGCATGCTGTCATCGAGGAGCTTTTCGTAGAACCCGAGGCACGGGGCGTAGGGGTAGGGGAGGCCCTGGTCGGGGAGCTGTTGGAGAACGCCCGGGCTCGCGGTGCGGTGGCCGTTCAGTCCACAGCGCTTCCGGGCGACAGGGCGACCAAGAACTTCTTCGAGTCCCAGGGAATGGTGGCCCGGGCAATCCTGGTCCATCGTTGGTTGGATGGCCGCTGAGATGCCGTGCCGGGGAGAACGTTGAGCGTCGGGCGCCCCGAGGTTTGCGTTGGGGCGGTGGCAGTGGACGAGGACCGGCTCCTCCTGGTGCGTCGGGCGACCGAGCCTGGCCGCGGGAGGTGGTCTCTTCCCGGAGGCCGCGTCGAGGCAGGAGAGGTTCTAGTTGCGGCCGTGGTCCGGGAGCTGCTTGAGGAGACCGGTCTCAGCGGGGTGTGCGGGCCACTAGTGGGTTGGGTGGAACGGATGGATGTCGACCATCACTTCGTGATCCTCGACTTCGAGGTGGAGGTCCTGGACGACGGACCACCGGTGGCCGGCTCTGATGCCTGCGAGGTGGCCTGGGTCCCGATGACGGATCTGCCGGGGTGCGACTTGGTGGACGGACTCTTGGACTTTCTCGTCGACCATGGAGTCATTGCAGACGGTCTAGCTGGCCTGGTTCCCAGGCTTTCAAGCCTGTCGGAGACGACTGACGACTGACAGGCGGTCAGCGCCCCTTCCACTCTGGAGAGCGCTTTTCCACGAAGGCCTTCGGACCCTCCTTGAAGTCCTCGCTGCGGTGCACCTCGATTGAAGCCTCATGGCTGAGCGCGAAGCCAGCGTCCTCCTGCATCGTGGCACCCTCGGTGACAACCCGTCGTGAGGCCCGCACGGCGAGGGGAGCGTTGGCATTGATGAGGTCGGCCAGATCGACGGCGGTGTCGAACGCCTCGCCGACGGCGGCGAGGCGGTTGACCAGTCCGTGCCGGTGCGCAGTGGCTGCATCGATCGGTTCGCCGGTCAAGACCATCTCCATGGCCAGATTGCGTGGCAGAGACTTCGGGAGTCGCAGGAGTCCTCCGGCGTTGGCGATGAGAGATCGTTTGACCTCGGGCAGACCGAAACGAGCGTCGGCCCCGGCCACGACTAGGTCACACGACAGCACGACCTCACAACCTCCGGCCAACGCTGGGCCCTCGACCACAGCGATGATCGGTTTGGTGCGGTCTCGGCGGACGATGCCGGCGAAGCCACCCCGTTCTGTGGTCAGGTTGGCTTTTCCAGCCGCCACGGCCTTGAGGTCGGCGCCGGCGCAAAAGACCGGGCCCTTGGCGCAGAGGAGTCCCGTCCAGAGGTCATCGGCAGCCTCGAACCGGTCAATGGCTGTCTCGAGGTCGACGGCCAACTGGTGGTCAACGGCGTTGCGGGCTTCGGGACGGTCGAGCGTAAGGATCGCCAGGCGCTCACGGGCTTCGAAGTGGACAGTCATGCGGCGGCGTTACTGAGGTCCTCCGGAGTGTCGAAGCCGGTCTGTTTCAGCCGCGACGGCGCCCGCCGCGGTTTCGCGGTGGGCGTGTGGGTTCGATTCCAAACAACTTTGCAATGTCGGGCACGCTCATTGACACCCGTTTGACAACCTCGAGGAGTTGTTCACTGGGCTCGGCCGGAAGGCCCTGAGGGGTGACCCGCTGGTGGACTGGCGATAGGGCCACAGCCTCAAGGACCGTTGCCCACCGGTCCTGTCCAGTATCCGACGTGAGGCCGGCTTCGGCCATAGAAGTGAGGCGGTCTAGAACCGGTGAGGGTAGGGGAGCGCCCGCCTTCGGCGGACGCGAGCTGAGGCGGAGGGCGCGAACGACGCGGTCCTCGTCGATGGCCGTGCCGACGTCGGTCAGCCATGCCTGGTGCTCGCGTTCGACCCGTAGCGCGAGACCCTCACGAATCTTCTCAGCCAGTTCCTTGTTCTCCTCACTCCGCGCCGACTGCTCGGCGGCCACTACCACGGAACGCAGGTCCCGCAGATCGACATCGTCGATGCCCGTCAGAGCGGCCTCGGCGCGGTCTCTCCAGTCTGCGGTTCGGAGGTTGGGATGGATCCGCTCCGCCAGCTTCATCAGCAGGGGTGCGGGAATCGGTGGCTCCCCGGCCGCCTCGGCGACCTTGTTCTGGGCTTCGATGGCCTTGCGGACACCGGGAACACCATCGCGAAGGAGGAGCTGGGCGAGGAACTTCTGCTCCTCGGGTAGCGCAGCCAGAGCGGCCTTGCGGTGGGTGCGTCGCGGCTTGAGGCGGGGGACACGTGGCCCCTGGTTGGCGGGCTCACGGCGCGGACGGCGATCTCGGCGACCGCCTTGCTCGTCGCCACCTGGGCGGGAACGGCCGCGACGGTCGTCTTCACGTCTGGAGCCTCGTCGGGACTCGCGGCGGTCACCGTC
>JAZADN010000106.1:0-10437 GCA_036123585.1 Actinomycetota bacterium
GCAACATGGAGCTGCTGAAGCCCGGCCTGTCGTTTCTCGAGCTCATGGAAAAGGGCTTCTGCTACTCGGCGGAACTCGCCGAGCAGAACTTCACCACGATCTTCCACGGCCTCGGCCTCGAGAACGAGTGGCCGATCATCATGTCGCCCGACAAGCTCCACATCCCCGGTGCGTACGGTGGCGGTTACGACGGCGTACTCGAGGTTGGCATGACCCTGTGCATCGAGAGCTATGCAGGCGAGACTGGTGGCCCTGACGGCGTCAAGCTCGAAGAGATGGTGCTGATCACCGAAACCGGCGCGGTCCCGCTCGGCCTTACCTCTTACGAAGAGGACTGGCTGTAGCCGAAAGGAGAGGCTCAAAGCCCGGCATCAACACTCCCCCACGGCTTCCAGCGCGGCGAAATGTCCTGGTTTCTCAACGTTTCTGGTGGGCCGTGAGGGATTCGAACCCCCGACCCCCTGCGCGTCATGCAGGTGCTCTAGCCAACTGAGCTAACGGCCCCGGAACGCCACAGGGTAACGGTCGCCCCCTAACGGCGCACCTGCCGAAATCGCGGCGGTCAGCGGGAACGCGGCGACCAGGAGCCCCGGTCGAGTAGCGCGGCGCCAACCATCAGCACGCCACCGAAGGCCACGACCGGCAGGCCGCTGCCCACCGAGCGATCGAGCGACGTGACCGCGTCAACGGCACGGACATCGGAGATCTCGACGCCGGCCACCGCTAGCAGCATCCCGCCGGTGGCCAGCAAAACAACCTTGTGGACGAGGCCTCTCTGGCCGACCCAGAGGGCTCCGGCGACCCCGGCGGCGACCAGCCCGGTCAACAGCACGAGGACGGCATCGCCAGCGAGATCCCAGCCGATGAGGTGGTCGACCTCACCGTCAGCCCGGTCGGAGACGGTCCACGGGAGAAACGTGCCCATAATGGCCAGCACCACGCCGATGGTGGCCGCCATGGCGGCCAACCCGTTGCCGGCGGGGCGTTCCCGCCGCTGCGTCTCGGGCTCGGGTCCCGGCGGGGCCACTGGCGGCTCGTCACCAGGGTGGACGGCCTTGATGCCGAACGGTGGGGTGTGGGGAAGGGTCGGATCGATGGCTTCCCCATCTCCGCGGGCGTCGGCCCCGGTGCCTTCGGCCTCGTCTGCCGGGACGTGGTCATCCATGGGTTCCCCCGATACTCATCGGCCGCACCGGCCCGCGGATGCGGGCCGCCCCATTCGTCGAGCACCGGGCGGGATTTGAACCCGCGGCTTTACGGCTTTGCAGGCCGTTCCCTTGGTCCGCTCGGGCACCGGTGCGTCACCCCGACCTTGGCCAGAGCGGAGCCAATGGTATCCGTGGTCCCGAAGGGTCAACCGGCCCTCTCCTCGGCCAACTTCACTGTGCACGTGCCCTGGGCGAGGGCCACGAGCCGGATCCCTTCGTCGGTTTCGTTCTCGACCCGGATGGCCACTACCGCCGAACGCTTCGTCATGGCCTCGATAGTGGCCGTGGCTCGGCACTTTCCACCGGACACCGGATTCAGGTAGTTGACCTTGAACTCGGTGGTGGCCCCCCACGAGCCAGGCGGCATGACCGGGTACAGCACCATGCCGAGGCAGTGGTCGCACAGAGCGGCTAGGCACCCGCCGTGCATGTTCCCGATCGGTGTCAGGTGCTCGTCGGTCACGTCGAACTCGACGACGAGGCGCCCGGCGCCCATCTCGAGGTGTCTGATACCGAGGAAGCCATCGATTCCCGAGTCAGACACATGACCGGTCAGGTGCTCGATGAACTTAGGGTGCCGGACCTCCAAGTCGGGTGCGGTCACGATGCGTCCTCCTTCGAATCGAACTTCGCCATCGCTGACGGGTTCAAACCATCGGGTGGCCAGGGCACTACCCCGTCCTCGAGTGGCACGTCGAGGCTGGGTAGCAGGCGGGCGAACAGGGTCCAGTTGCCGATGGCCACCACCATTTCCACAAGTTGAGCCTCATCGAGGTGGGTGGCGCAGGCCTTCCATGTGAGATCCGAGATGGAACCGTCGGCAAGGCTCTCGTCGGTGGCGGCCAGCACCGCCCGGTCGAGGTCGTCGAACCCCTCATGGGTCAACCAGTCGCGAACGCCAAGAACGTCATCCTCGGGCACACCGGCGGCCAGGGCGATGGCCCAATGATGGGTCCACTCGTAGACCGCGCCACAGGTCCAACCGATTCGCAGGATGAGCAGTTCACGCAGTCGGGCGTCGAGGGAGCCCTTCCACAGGAGGGCGTGGAGCATACGGTTGACGGCGGCCGCCGCACCGGGCTGGTGAAGAAGGGTACGAAAAACGTTCAGGTCAGCCATGTGCTGGGGGATGCCGACCTCAGAGGCGCGTAGGCGCGCTTCTTCAACGTCAAGCAGTGGGAGGCGACGTCCACCGGAGCCTCCGGACGCTTCTGCCATGGGCATTCTCCTATCGCGCCCGCCGGCCCAATCCGGACCGGTCGGCGGTTGATGCATACGCTACGCAGCCGTCAGGAGGTGGTCATGACCGGGAACCCGAACGGACAAGGATCTTGTCCGGTTGCCTCCCAAGCCGTCGCTCCCATCGAGCTGCTGGCCATCATGGCTGACGAGGGCGGGGCGCCCCCACCCGTCCATGCGGTGCTCGTGCCATGACGGGAGCTGGAACATTTTCCCAGCGTCCTCGTATGCGGACCGCCATCCAGTTGGCCGCCGAAGCCGGACCCTGGCCGGAACTCGTCAAGTTCGTCGTTGAGGCCGAACGGCTCGGAGTCGACCACTGCTGGGTTGCCGAGGCCTGGGGCAGCGACGCAGCGACCCCCATTGCTGCACTGTCGCAGCACGCCACTCGGATGAACTTCGGATCGGGCGTGTTCCAGGTGGGCGCCCGGTCGGCGGCCAACACGGCCATGACCGCACTGACCCTTCAGCGAATCACCGAAGACCGGTTCAGCCTCGGCCTTGGAGCATCCGGCCCACAGGTGGTCGAGGGTCTCCACGGCGTGCCGTTCGATAGGCCGTTGACCCGGATGCGGGAGACGATCGAGGTGATCCGAATGGCCGAGGCCGGGCAGAGGCTGGAACTCGAAGGCGACCAGGTGCAGTTGCCGCTGCCGGGTGGTGAGGGCAAGGCCCTTCGCCTGTCGCTGCGCTCCGATGGTCAATCGCTCCCGATCTACCTCGCGTCGCTGTCGCCGAGAATGCTTGCCCTGACCGGCGAGGTTGCCGACGGCTGGCTGGGAACCAGCTTCGTCCCCGAGGGGGCGGCATCGTCGTTGGACGCGCTGGCGTCCGGCGCTGAGCGGTCGGGGCGGACCCTGGCCGACCTCGACCTGTGTCAGGGGGCGGAGGTGGCCTTCGCCCGGGACGAGGCCCACTTGGCCGAGATGGTCGACGCCCGACGCCCGGGCCTCGCCTTCAGCCTCGGCGGCATGGGTTCTGCCGACACCAACTTCTACAACGATGCATACGCCCGTCAGGGCTTCGCCGGGGTGGCCGCCGAGTCACAACGCCTTTGGCTGTCCGGCGACCGGGCTGGTGCGGCAGCCGTCATCCCCGACGAGATGGTGCTGGCCACCACCCTGATCGGCACCGAGGAGCGGGTAGCTGAACGGCTCCGTACCTGGCGAGACGTCGGCATTACCCACGTGCGCCTGTACCCGGCCGGTGACTCACTCGACGAACGGCTGGACACCCTCGGACGTGCCCTCGACCTCGTGCCCGGGCCGTAGGGTCCACGCCATGAACGAACCGGAGTACGCCCCCAGCCCCTACTCGCCGAGTGCCGACCACGTCGAGCGCTACCTGGCCACCGACGGCGACGACGGCTTCGAGTTCAACGGTGCGGAGTGCATCATCCTGACCACCATCGGCCGGAAGTCCGGCAAGGTGCGACGCACGCCGCTTATACGGGTCCACGACGGCGAGAACTATCTGGTCGTAGCCTCCCAGGGCGGCGCCCGAAAGAACCCCGTCTGGTACCTGAACCTCCTAGCCAACCCCGAAGTCACCATCCAGGACCGGGCCGAAGTCCACGAGTTGATGGCCCGAACCGCTTCGCCCGAGGAAAAGGCTCGACGATGGCCAGCCGCCCTCGCCGCCTGGCCCGCCTACGCCGAGTATCAGGCGAAGACCGACCGCGACATCCCCCTGGTGGTCTGTGAACCGCGCTGAGCAGAGGTCAGCCGGTGACGCCAGCTTTCGCCGGGTCAAAACCCTCCGGCCACCGGGTGTTGTCGTCTACAAGGGCCTGTGATAGGTCAGTTCCTTCCAGCACTGCCGTCGCTAGGTTGGCACCTCGAAGGTCCATCCTCCCGAGGTGGCGACCGGACAGGTCCACCCCCCTCAGCGCTGTGCCATAAAGGCTGGGGTCGCCGTCGAAGTCAGCGGAGGACAGATCGAGGCCGTCGAGGACGGCTCCTCGGAAATCCACCCCGTTCAGGGTGGTGCCATCGAAGTTCGATCCAATGAGATCAGCCATCCGGAAGTCCACTTGGAAGATAAAGGCGCCGGACAGATCAGCGCCACTGAGATCACCCCGAAAGAACGACACAACCTCGACCCGAGTGTCACTCAAATCAGCACGTTGGAGGAGGGCATCCTCGAAGTCGCCGCCATCGAGAACTGCACCTCGTAGGTCAGCCTCACGGAAGTCAGTCCGCCGGAGGATCGCTCCCGAGAAGTCGGCTCCCCTCAGATCGGCTTTGGAGAACACCGCACCCGTGAGATCCTGACCAGAGAAGTCCCTTCCTCGGAGGTCAAGCCCCGCGTAGCCGACGCCGGAAAGGGCTGCTCCTGAGTCGCTTCCGTCGGACAGGTCAGCCCCCACGAAGCGGACACCGTCAAGGTTCGCGCCTGTGAGGTTCGCACCGGCGAGTGAGATCGACGAGAGTAGGGCTCCGGTCAGGTCCGCCTCGGACAGATCGGCCTCGTCAAGCAGCACCCAGACGAGGGACGCTCCAACCAACGAAGACCGAACCAGCGAAGATCCACGAAGGTCCGCCCCGTCGATATGAGCACCTGCGAAGGATGCTCCAGCCATCCCCGCTCGACTCAGGTCCGCGCCCTCGAGAAAGGCCCCCGAGAGGTCGGCTCCGTCGAGGCTGGATTCCGTCAGGTCGGCCCGGAACAGGTCAGCCCCCCGAAGGGACGCCGCCTTGAGGAATGCTCCCGACAGGTCCGCTCCGCTCAAGAGAGCATCATCGAGGAGGGCGCCGGAGAGGTCGGCGCCCGAGAGGTCTGCTCCCCTCAGATCGGCTTTGAAGAAAACCTCACCCGAGAGATCCTGGCCAGAGAAGTCTCTTCCTCGGAGGTCGAGCCCCGCGTAGCCGACGCCGGAAAGGACCGCCCCCAAAGAGCGCACACCTGCCAGATCCGCCCCCACGAAGCGGACACCGTCGAGGCCGACGCCTGTGAGGTCCGCACCGGCGAGCGAGATCGACGAAAGCTGGGCTCCGGTCAAGTCCGCCTCGGACAGATCAGCCTCGTCGAGCAGCACCCCGACGAGGGACGCTCCAGCCAACGAAGACCGAATCAGCGAGGACCCGCGAAGGTCCACTCCATCGAGCCTCGCTCCACCGAGGTCCGCACCATCGAAGCTCGCGACTCTCTCCACCGGAACGAAGAAGCCCCCGGAGTCACCGGTTACGGCCATGTAATCGCCTCGAAGGACGAGACCGGACAGATCGACGCCGCGGAGATCTGAGTCCGAGAAGTCGGCAGCGATCGCCGAGGCTCCAAACAGATCGGCGTCACGCAGATCAGAGCGATGGAAGATGGCCCCATCCAGATTTGTACCGGACAGCACCGCCGCTCGCAGGTTGGCATCAGAGAGAACGGCATCGCGAAGGTTCGCACCAGATAGGTCGACTCCTACGGCCGAAACGTCGCGCAGGTCAGCACCGAAGGCCTGGACTCCCACGAGAGAAGCTCCATCCAGCTCGACCCCGGCGAGGGATGCAAGGTCTAGGACGGCACCGGTCAAGTCGGCGCCGCGGAGGTCGGCGCCGTCAAGGACGGCACCAGTTAAGTCTCGACCCGTGAACTCCAACGGTCTGAGATCCTGTCCGGCGAGGTTCGCGTACCGGTAGCCCGACCGATCCACCTCAAAGCTTGCGGACACATCTGCCGAACCGATTCCGCAAGATGCGGCGACCAGGGCAAGAGGGGCCAGGACGATAGCTCGAACGCTGCTCATCGTGACATCCCCCTCGCGGGGCGGCGGGCGTCGATGACTCCGGTGTCGAAGCCTGCTAGGTGGAGACCTCCGTGGAAGCGAGCATGTTCTACCTTGAGGCACCGGTCCATCACCAGGTCCATTCCGGCGTCCAGCACCGTGCGGGCCGCCTCAGGGCACCACAGGCCGAACTGCGTCCAAAAGACCCGTGCCCCAACAGCCACGGCCTCATCGGCCACCTCGGGTACATCATCGAGGCGACGGAAAACATCCACGCAGTCGGGCACCGCGGGCAGGTCGGCCAGCGTCGGCACGCACGGTCGCCCGAGGATCTCGTCGGTCATCGGGTTGACGAAGTACAGGTCGTAGTCAGTACCCAGCAGGTAGGTGGCCACGAAGTTGCTGGGCCGAGCTGGGTTCGCCGACACCCCGACCATGGCCACGGTCCGGATTTCGGCCAGCAACCGTCGGCGTTCTTCGGCCGTCGGTGGCGTCCAGCCCTCGACCAACAGCTGGTCCTCGATAGGCGAAGGGTCGCTCACGTTGCCCCCGTCGCTCCGGTCAGAGCCTGATCGAGGTCCCAAAGGATGTCCTCAAGGTCTTCGAGACCGATCGACAACCGCACCATGTCGGGCGAAACACCTCCGGCAGACATCGCCTCAGCGGAGAGCTGCTGGTGGGTAGTGGATGCCGGGTGAATGATCAGGGTGCGGGCATCACCCACGTTGGCAAGGTGGCTGACCAGCCGGAGCCGCTCGATGATCGCTGCCCCAGCTCGTCGGCCGTCATCGGTTGCCCCGTCGGGCACCACCCCGAAAGTGAACACGGCGCCAGGACCCTCCGGCAGGTACCGGTCGGCCAGGGTCCGGTACGGCGAGTCGTCGAGACCGGCATATGCCACCCACGACACGGCTGGGTGGTCATCAAGAAACCGGGCCACTGCCTGTGCGTTGGCCACGTGCTCGGCCATCCGCTGTGGCAGCGTCTCCAGGCCCTGAAGCAACAGAAAGGCATTGAACGGCGAAAGGCTGGCCCCCACGTCCCTGAGTTGTTCCGCTCGCAACTTCGTGCAGAAGGCGAACTCACCGAAGTTCTCCCAGAAACGGAGCCCGTTGTACCCGGCGTTCGGCTCGGTCATCTGTGGGAAGCGGCCATTTCCCCAGTTGAACCGTCCCGATTCGACGACCACCCCGCCAATAGACGTGCCGTGGCCGCCGATGAACTTGGTGGCCGAGTGGAGCACGATGTCAGCCCCGTGCTCGATGGGTCGACACAGGTACGGCGTGGCAAAGGTCGAGTCGACGACTAGCGGCAAGTCGTGGGCGTGGGCCACGCTGGCCAGCGCCGACAGGTCGGCCACCGACCCGGAGGGGTTGCCGATGACCTCGGTGTACAGGAAGCGGGTGTCGTCATCGATGGCCGCGGCGAAGGCGTCGGGGTCGTCGCCATCCACGAACCGCGCTTCGATGCCGAACCGGCCCAGGGTCGAGTCGAACATGGTGTAGGTGCCGCCGTATAGAGCCGACGACGAGACGAAATTGGTACCCGCCTCGGCGAGCGCCGCGGCGGTTAGGAACTCCGCAGCCTGGCCCGACGCGGTGGCCACCGCCCCAATGCCGCCCTCGAGGCTGGCCATCCGCTCCTCGAAGGCGGCGGTGGTGGGATTGGAGATCCGGGAGTAGATGGTCCCGTACTTCTGGAGAGAGAAGAGGTCGGCGGCTTCGGCCACGTCGTCAAAGACGAAACTGGTCGACTGGTAGATGGGAACGGCCCGGGCACCGGTAGTGGGGTCAGGCTGCCCACCGGCATGCAGTGCCCGGGTGCGAAAGCCCCACGATCGATCGACCATGTCGGCAATCTAGGGGTGAGGCTCTGGTCGTCGGAGCCCCAGAGCCTTGTTTGGTGACGATGATCCGTTGGAGGACTCGCCCGCCAATGGTAAATCGGCCTGATTCCGGTACCAGTTGGTCCGATAAACGGCTCGTTGTGGCAACTTCCCAGCCAAAGACTTCAACCCGGTTCCGGCCCAGTTACCGCCGGCCGATCAGTGTGACTCCACTGCGACCACGACCCCACGAACAGCCGTCCCCTACCCAGTCCAGCGTGTTCCATGGCCAGAAGGTCATGGCAGGCGCTGACCCCAGAGCCGCAGTACGCCACCGCCGAACCCGCCTCCTCGACCCCGAGCCTCCGATAGCGGTCGGCCAGCTGCTCCGGCGGGAGGAACCGGCCGGCACCAGGTCCATCGGCCACGAGGTTGTCGGCAAACGGGGCATTGACCGCTCCGGGGACATGGCCAGCCCGGACGTCGACCGGTTCGACCTCGCCGCGATACCGGTCCCCGCCTCGGGCGTCGAGGACAACACCGTGGGCGGCGAGCGTGGCCGTCTCATCGATGGTTGCCAAGACGCCTTCGGGCCACGGCACGGCGGGCACCTCAACCGGTGGTCGGATCGAAGACTCGACCTCGAGTGGTCCGTCCCACGCGACGATTCCCCCATCGAGCAGGGCAGCCGGCCGGCCGAGGACCCGCAGCATCCACACCAGTCGCCCTGCGGCCATGCCGCCAGCGTCGTCATAGGCGACGACGGGATCATCAGTCCCGATTCCGAGAGCACCCATCGAGGCCGCGAAGTCCTCGGCAGAGGGCAGGGGGTGACGGCCGAGGGCGGGCGAGGCCTCCGCGGACAGGTGTTCGTCGAGGCTCACGAACACCGCTCCTGGCAGGTGGCCGTCGGCGTAGGCGTCATGTCCCGACCGTCCGTCCAGGTACCAACGCACGTCGCAGAACAGGACTCCGTCCGCGCCCGCCAGATCACCGGGTCCGACGATGGGTGGAAGTTGGGTCGTCATGTCGGAATCCTCCCACGGGCCACACAGGTAAGATAATCGGTAACTTGAACGACTCTTCCTTACCTATCTAGGATTGGCCCATGGTCAACACCCTGCTGGCTCCACCCTTGCCCACCCGCGTGGACCAGGGCTCCGAGGCCTTCCTCCAGAACCGGGCCGACATGCTCGAGCACCTCGCCGTCATCGAGGACCTCCTCGACGAGGCCGACGCGGGAGGCGGCCCAGAGTCGATGGCCCGCCTCCGGTCTCGGGACAAGATGCCCATTCGGGAGCGCATCGCCCACGTCCTCGACCCGGACAGTCCGTTCCTCGAGATCAGCCCACTGGCCGGCTATGACTCCTCTTACGCCGTGGGCGGTGGCTTCGTGGTCGGCATCGGTGTGATCGCCGGCGTGGAGTGCGTCATCTGCGGCAACGACCCCACTGTGCTGGGTGGGGCCATGACGCCCTACATGGCGAAGAAGTGGATGCGGGCGATTGAGATCGCCCGCCACAACCGCATCCCATACGTCAGTTTCGTGGAATCGGCCGGCGCTGACCTGAGGGTCCAGACCAGCGATGACGGCCAGAGCCGGCGCCGGGCCAAGACCGACCACTTCGCCGAGACCGGTCGCTTCTTCTACGAGATGATTGAGTTGTCCAAGTTGGCCATCCCCACCGTGTGCGTGGTGTTCGGCTCGTCGACGGCTGGCGGTGCCTACCAACCGGGCATGTCGGACTACAACATTTTCATCAAGGAGCAGTCAAAGGTCTTCTTGGCCGGACCTCCGCTTGTGAAGATGGCGACAGGCGAGGATGCCGACGACGAGACCTTGGGCGGTGGTGAGTTGCACGCCGACCGGTCGGGCCTCGCTGACTACCTCGCGGAGGACGAGATGGACGCCCTGCGCATGTGTCGGGAAGTCGTCTCCCACCTCGACTGGCGCAAGGCCGGACCCGAGCCGTCATACGTCGTCGACGAACCCCTCCACGATCCCGAAGGCCTCATGGGTCTGGTGTCCAAAGACCTCAAGCAGCCGGTCGACGTCCGGGAGGTCATCGGCCGGATCGCCGACGGCTCTCGATTCGAGGATTTCAAGCCTCGCTACGGCCCGTCCATGGTGTGCGGATTTGCATCCATCCACGGCTACCCAGTCGGCATCCTCGGCAACAACGGCGTGATCTACCCGGAGTCGGCCGAGAAGGCAGCTCACTTCATCCAGCTCTGCAACCGTCAGGACACGCCCCTCGTCTTCCTTCAGAACATCACGGGCTTCATGGTGGGCTCCGACTTTGAGGAGGCCGGAATCATCAAGAAGGGCTCCCAGCTCATCAACGCCGTCACCAACTCCGAGGTGCCGCACCTGACCGTCATCGTCGGCGCGTCCTACGGCGCCGGCACCTACGCGATGTCGGGTCGCGCGTTCAACAACCGCTTCACGT
>JAZADN010000107.1:0-9663 GCA_036123585.1 Actinomycetota bacterium
GGAGCGAAGCCGTCGGGGTCGAAGCGGCCCTCCTGGATTTCTCGATCCAAGGCGACCAGCATCTCGGCAGAGGCCGGTGAGCCCTGAGGTATCAGCTCTCGGGAAACGTGTGCTCGGTCCATCAGACCGGGAAGCACCGGATCGCCGGAGTGGCCCCACCGGTAGGCGGCAAAGTCACTACCGGGTACCACGAGGACACGCGTGTCATGGCTCCGGGCGTCCAGGTGTGCCGCCGCGCTGCTCCATGAGGACGGAAGCTTCTCGGGCCGTTGGTACAGGGTGCTCAGGATCGTTCCCTGCCAGGCCGGCGACAGGTTGGCCACCACAAGGAGGCACGCCAAGGCGGCCGACGGCATCTCGAGGCTGGGCCGCCAACGCCCTAGCGCCGCCACTCCCGCACCAAGGAAGATCGCCGTGGCGAGGACCACCAAGGGCAGCACCCGGGCAGTACTCCGGAGCGCCAACCCGGCATCGGTGAGTGTCAGGTCCCGGAAGAGGCTTCCCAGCAAAGACGGCGAATCGTAGGGATGGGCTCCGATCCCGATCAGGAGCCCTACCACCAACAGGCAGAGGGCATGGCCCCGGTACCGGAACCTCACCAGGGCAGCGATGAGCAACCCGAGCAGCGGTAGCCCGAAGGACAGAGGCAGAGCCCACCGGGTATACGAGGTGGCCGACTCAACCCACGGTCCAAGATGGCCCTGCCCGTAGAAGTACCAATAGCCCAGTCCCCTGAACAACTCTGGGGCGGTGGCCGCGTCTGACACCACCCGGTAGTTCTCAGTGAGGTGGAGGGTGGGTAGTCCATAGAGACCTTGGACAACCAGTCCCACTATCCACCAGAGACCGGTCATCGCGACCGCCACACCGATACGCAGCGTCGTACCCGCCACCCGCCGCCACGGCACCGACCGCTCCAGACCACTCCACGCCAGCCAGGCCACCGGACCCAGCCCGACCAGCAACAGGGACGTGGCGTTCACCCCGCCGGCCGTCATGGCAACCAGACCGAAGATCCCGGCATGTCGCCATCCAGACGTCCGCAAGGCACGGACCGTCAAACCCATCAGCCACGGCAGGGCCGCCCATGGCAGAAGGATCGGCGACACCCATGACACGAAGTTCAGGAGGTAAGGGCTGAGCATGTAGGCCAGCGCCGAAACGAGCAACGCCGGACCTTCCCAGCCAATGGTTCGCAAGAACCAGCGGACACCGATGCCGGCGGCCAGCAGGATGGAGCCCAGCCAGAGCCGCTGGGTGAGCCAGTCGGGTAGACCGAGGGCCTCTCCCAGCCAGTAGAACGGTCCGATCGGCCACAGGAAGCCGATGTTCTGGTGGGTGACGGTGCCCAGCCCCACCTCTGGATGCCACATCGACGGGGCCCGGGCCATGAGCCGAGTGGGATCGAGGTAGAGGTACGCCTTGGTGTCTGCAACGACCCGACCTGGGTCGTTCGCCAGCAGGGGCACATAGGCCAACGCCGCGATCACCAGAACCTGGAGGCGTGATCTCAAGCCAGCGCGAAGGACACGGAGTCGTATCGGCGCTGGACCCGTCGCGGTCACGTGGTCACCGGGAAACCGTCGAGGCCAGAATCCGGAAGGCCTCGGTTGCGGTGCGATCCCAGTCGAAGCGCCCCGCGTGGGCGAGGGCCCCGGCCGACAGGCCGTCCCAGCGGGGGCCGGTGGCCTCCAGCAGCAGGCCGGATAGCGCAGTGTCGTCAGCGGCCAGAAGCCCAGATCGTCCGTGATCGACGGCGTCGCGGTGTCCGACTACGTCGGTAGCCACCGTCGGGGTTCCACAGGCCGCCGCCTCGGTCAGGGTCATGCCCCATCCCTCGCTGACAGAGGCGCTGGCCACAACCCGGGCTCGCTGGTATGCGTCGACCAGATCATCGTCGCTGACGCGTCCCCGTAGGACGACGGCGTCGGTCAATTCCAACTCGTCGATCAGGGCTCGGAGTCGCATCTCCTCCGGGCCCTCGCCGACTACCTCCAGTCGGAGCTCCGGCCTCACCTCGCGCGCCGCGGCAAGGGCCCTCAGGAGGACGTCGACCCGCTTGGAGGGCGTGAGCCGGCCCACCGACAAGACGAGCGGATCCAGATCGCGACGGCCGCCGGGCCGGTACCTGCGGTGGACACCGGGTGGCACGACATGGAGGCTCTCCGGGCGGTGGCCCAGACCGCTCGCCAACTCGGCTTTCGACGACTCCGACAGGGTGACAATGGGCGTGCCCCGGTACAGGGGCGGGGCCAGGCGGTGTTCGATCACAGAGCCCACACCGGCGAGAAGGGGCGATGCGATTACTAGCGGCCACATCGCGGCGTGGTCGTGGTGCTGGAAGACCATCCGAGGACCCCGAGCCCACAAAGGCGAGAGAAATGGAACACCGTTCCAGACCTCAACAAGGGCGTCCCTGCGGCCGTCGAGGCGAGCTAACTCGGCGAGGACGGCCCGGGGGAACACCAGGTAACGGCCTGCTCGACGGACAACCCGGTAGCCGTCTCGCACCACTGTTTGGGCTCCGGTCGCAACGGCCGAGGTTCGCACCCGGACGTCCAGTCCCACCGCTGCCCAGCGGCGCACCACCTCGTGGAGGTGGACTTCTGAACCCCCAGCCTCGAGGTCGTCGAGGTCCCGCCAGGCCAGGACGTGCACCCGACGCAGTCCTGAATGGGCGACAAGGATCTCCAGGTCGCCCTTGGGCAGCTCGGGGCTCATGCATTCGGGATCGTACCGGGGACCCACCCGCGGCCTGACCGCGCCTAGCGAGAGTCGGACCGCTCGACCGGCCCAGGAGGAGAGGGGTGGCAGACTCCACGGGCCCATGCTGTTCCCGACGATCACCTTTGCCGTGTTCCTGGTCTTGGTCCTCGCCGTCCACACCGTCCTTCTGGACCGTCCAACGGCCTGGAAGGCCGCCATGGTGATAGCCAGCGCAGTCTTCTACGGCTGGTGGGACTGGCGGTTCCTGTCGCTGATCTGGATATCCACTCTCGTCGACTTCACCGCCGGACGTGCCATACACGCCTCTGAAGATCCCGGCCGGCGTCGGTGGTGGCTGGTGGCCAGCCTGGGCACCAACCTGGGGATGCTGGCGGTCTTCAAATACGCGGGCTTCTTCGTCGACTCGTTCGTGGACCTCCTCGACGGCCTCGGAATGGACGTGTCCGCTGGACCACTGCGGATCATCCTCCCGGTGGGAATCAGCTTCTACACGTTTCAGACCATGTCGTACACCATCGACATCCACCGTCGGGTCCTGGAGCCGACCGACCGGCTGCTCGACTTCGCCTTGTTCGTCGGCTTCTTCCCCCAACTAGTGGCCGGCCCGATCGTGCGGGCCCGGGACTTTCTCGGTCAGTTGGCCACCGACGACAGGGCCCCGCTTGAGACCGGACGGGCTGGCCGTCTCATCCTCGGTGGCCTTTTCAAGAAGATCGTCCTTGCCGACACCCTGGGCGCAGAGCTCGTCGATGGGGTCTTCGCCAATCCGGGGGGTGCCACCGGCCTCGAGACGCTGCTTGCCGTCTATGGCTACGCACTGCAGATCTACGGTGACTTCAGTGGCTACAGCGACATCGCCATCGGCGTCGCCCTGCTACTCGGCTTCCGATTTCCGGCGAATTTCGACCAGCCGTACCGAGCCCTCAGCCTTCAGGACTTCTGGCGTCGATGGCACATCAGCCTCAGTTCGTGGTTGCGGGACTACCTGTACATCGGCCTCGGCGGGAACCGGGGTGGCCGAGCGCGTACGGCGAGAAACCTGATGGCCACCATGCTGCTGGGCGGTCTGTGGCACGGGGCTGGCTGGACGTTCGTACTTTGGGGGGCCATCCACGGAGTCGGCCTGGTCGCCGAACGGTTCGTCCCGGGCCTCGGACCCGAGTCGAATGGTTCGCGGGCCGGCCGGCTCGCTCGCGGCCTTCTGGTCTTTCACGTGGTGTGCACCGCATGGGTCTTCTTCCGAGCCGTGGACCTGTCCCGCGCCCTCGACGTGTTCGCCGCGCTTGGGGGCTCGTGGACCTCGGCGCCATCGGTGGACCGTGGCATCCTGGCTCTACTGGCCGTGGGCGTGATCTCGCAACTGTGGCCGTCCGGCCGGTTCGACGCCTGGTGGGACTTGGCGGCCCGGCTCCCATTGATAGTCCAGGCCGCTGGTCTGGCGGCGGCGTTCGTCACGCTCGACGCCCTCGGCCCCGACGGCGTCGCCCCGTTCCTGTACTTCGCCTTCTGAGGAGAGGCTCGACGACGGGTTGCTGCCCTATCCCGGATCCTGCTGGAATCGCCCTCGTCCGAGGATCCAGCACCGTCATGAGAGAAAGCAGACGTCATCATGCTCTTCCACATCACCCACCACCACGACGAGCACACGTGTCCAGCGAAAGACGATGCCACCATGGCGGTCACCTTCGGCGCCGTGATGGACACCCTTATGGAACACGTCAACGAGGTGGTGGGTGCCTGGGTCGATCCGCCGGGCCACGACTTCTTCTTCGTGGTCGACGCCGACAACGCCGCTCAGGTCTTTCAGGGCATGTTTCCGATCATCGACGCCGGCACTGCGCAGGTCCGACCTGTCGGCGACTTCGCGGCCATGCTCAAGGCCCGAGCTGAGGCGAACGCCTGAACGAACCTCCTCCACCGTCCGGCAATCGCTGCGTTGGGCGAAGAGCGAGCGCTACGACAGCGGTGATTCCGGGCCAGATCGCGAAGGCGACCATTGCCGAGCGATAGTCCCCGAAGAGGTCAGCGCCCACCGAGAAGGCCACCGCGCCCAACGACGAACTGACCACCGACACGACGTGCATCATTCCGGAAACCGCGCCGATGGACTGCACGCCGAACAGGTGTGGGAGCAGCGTGGCGTTCACAGCCGCCCCGCCACCAGTGCAGGTCCCCACCAGGACCGAATAGGCGAAGACTTCGAGCCCCGTCGAGCCCATGCCTCCGAGCAGGCAGGTAGCCGCAAGGAGAACGGCTACCACGCCAGGCATGATTGCCCGAAATCGACGGTCGCTCAGCCAGCCGAAAGCCAGGCCGCCACCAACGGCCCCTATGGCTTGTGGCAGGAACATGGCGGCCGCCCGGGTGTTGGAATAGCCGACCTCGCCCAGAACGTTGGTCTGGTGGAAGACCATGCCGGTAATCAGTACCGAGTTGGCCGCAGCCACTGCGGCCAAGACAAGAAAGGCAGGGGAGCGGACGACCTTCCGGCGGTCGACGCCTTCCACGGACCCTTCCACCACGGGGGTCGGCTCGGACAAGAGCACTGAGCCGCCATCCGGGTGCTGGCCCACTTCCTCGGGCCGGTCCACGATGCCGAGTCGGGCCACCGGCACCACGACCGCGAGCACTGCGGCCGCTGCGGCGAGCCAGGTCCACCGCCAGCCCAACTCCCGCACCCCGACCGATAGCAGGAGCGGCATCATGGACATCCCACCGGCCATGAGGGTCATCTTCACGCCGAGCGCCAGGCCCCGTCGGCGACGGAACCAGTGGGTCACAACCACCGTCGAAACCAGCGACAAGGCCCCCTGACCCATAACTCGGATTCCCAGGAAGCCCACGGCCAGCCACGCCACGTGGGTGATGGCCGACATGTGGGCGAGGACGGCGGCGAAGGCGATCGCGACCACTGTCATGGCCCGTCGGGCCCCAACCCGGTCGACCCATCGACCGATGCCGGGCAGGAACGTCGATGCGACGAGGGTTCCGACCATGTAGGCGGTCGACAGAGCGGTATCGGTGGTAGCCAGGTCGTCGACCATGGCCGATCGGAAGGCCGAGACGCCGATTGATTGGCCGGGTCCGGTCATGGTCCCTGCCAGGCCGGCCAGCAGAACGATCCGCCAACCGAGGAAACTGGCAGGGGGCCGGCGATGTGCCATTCGGGCACGCTAGTGACCACCGACGAAGGCCTCTGGGAGACTTCAGAGATGGCACGACGCGCTCAGAGGCGGCTTATGTCGGCCAAAGCTGTCGTCGGGGCCGTCGTGCTCATCGCGACGGCATGCGGCGGACCAGCGGAACCGCCCGAAGCCGCCTCGGTGGACAGCTCGCCTCCGACCACCACCCACCATCCGACGTCCACTGTCGAAACGGCGGCCGCACAGTCGCCGGCCACCTCCACGCCAGTCTCCGAGACCCCAACCACGGCTACGCCCACCACTGAGCCTTTACCCCGAGAAGAGTTGGGGACGTGCAAGGTGATGGGCCCGTCGGATGGCGGCTGGGAGGTGATCCTGCAGATCTCCGCCGTGCTCGGGGGCGGTACCTACCTGGTCGAGTACGCCCTGCGTGACGGACACGGGACGATCCTGGAACGGATGGACTCCGAGATCGTCCTCAACGATGATGACACCGTGCAGTACTGGGACAGCCCCAGGACCACGGCTGTTGGGGTGTCCTCGTGTGACGTCCTGCGGCTCTCCCACGGCAACGAGGCGTGCACAAGCCCGACCGACTGCGTTCAGTCGGCCTAGAGGCTGCCCTCAGGAGCAGTGTGCTTTCAGCGGTAAGCACCGCAGGTGCCGCAGAAGACTGTCTCGTGGTGGAGTGCAGTTCCACACGCGGAGCAGACGCTGCCGTTCGCAACCTCAGCCTCGCCGATCTTCGGATCTGGTCCGTACCGATTCGCCTCCCGGGTGCCATCTAGGACCATGAACACCACAAACGCGATGACACCGAACGGAACCAGGTTGATCAACCACCACCAACCAGCACGACCAGTGTCGTGGAGGCGACGGACACCGACGGCGACGCTGGGAAGCAGCGAGACCGCCCAGTACAGGAACCCCACTGTCGGCACGACGACGCTCACGGCCAGCAAAACCACCCAATTGACCAGGACGAACCACCAGAACGCCGATCGGCGACTCCGGCCTCCGAATTCCGCGTAGCGCCGGAAGGCATCGACGTACCACTGCAGGGGGTTCCGTGGACCAGTCAGAGCGTGGTCGGTCATGTCGTCACCCCATCGAAGAGAAGTGCAATGGTTCGATCACAGCGGTACACCTTCTGTCGAGCGGCTCGGCGTTCTCCCGGGGAAACTCGGCCTCGCCGCGATACTTCTGCGCCATGGCATCCAGGAGGTCCAGCGCTCCATCTCTCTCCCAGGCCACGACCCGACCGCGGACCTCCAGGTATCGCTCGTTGTTCGATGGGTCGACGGCCGACAGGGCAATCCGGTCGTCAGCGCACAGGTTGCTCCACTTCTGGCGGCCCTCGGCGTGGGGGAAGCGGACGTAGGTCCCGTCGTAGGTGGCCCATACGGGGCTCACGTGTGGGGCTCCGTCGGGTCCGACGGTGGCAACGTGCCAGACAGCGGGCAGGTCGAAGAGGTCGCGGTGGGAAGCGGGGATGACGTCCATGTCTGGACGCTAGCCCCGGACAGGCCGACCCCTCAGCCGATGACTCCGTCCGCCCTGAGACGAGCCACCTGCTCGGGGGTGCGGCCGATCTCGGCGAGGACCGCATCGTTATCGGCCCCTTGGTGCGAAGCAGTGAGCTTCATTTCCACTGGGGTGACCGAGAAGCGCGCTCCCGGCCGAGCGCTGCGGACCGTCCCCGCATCAGGGTGCTCCCAGGTCACCACTGACTCGTTGTGCACCACCTGCGGGTGACCCAGGACGTCGGCCTTCTCTAGGATCGGTCCGCTAGGCACGTCCGCCTCCCGGAGGCCCCTCAGGGCTTCGGCGACCGTGATCCCGGCGAAAGCGTCGGCGGTCATGGCACCGAAGTCCGACTGGTTCTGTGGATCTTGGAGGAAGCCCTCGAGGGTGTAACGCGGATCCTCAGCCCAGTCCTGGTGGCCACACGCCAGGCTCACTCCCTGGATGTGGGCCGTGGATGCAGCGAAGTAGATGATCTGTCCATCGGCGCACTGCGTGAGCCGGTAGACCTCGGCAAGGGTCCGACCGAATGTCACGTCGTCACCGGGATAGGTCTGGTCGACCATGCCATCGTTCCAAAAGAAGGACAGCGCCGAGTCAAGCATCGGGACCTCGACGTGCTGGCCGCCGGCACCCCGCTCCCGCGCCAGGAGTGCCGCCGTGGTGGCTTGGGCGACGGTCAACGCCGTGCTCTTGTCACACACGATGTTGCGCACGAGGTCCGGAAAAGGGATCTCAGGGTTGACTTGATGGGCGACCATTCCGGTGAGACCCTGGATGACTGGATCCAGAACCGGTCGGTCAGAGTCCGGGCCGTCGGGTCCGAAGCCGCTGATCGACACGTACACGATGTCCGGACTGACCGCCCGGATGTCCTCGTAGCCAATCCCGAGGCGGTCACACGCGCCGGGCCGGAAGTTCTGGACGAAGACGTCGGCTTCGGCAGCCAGGTCCAAGACCACCTTTCGCCCCTCCTCCCGGGTCAGGTCTACGGTCAGGCAGCGCTTGCCTCGGTTGCCGTTCATGAAGAAAGCCGAGATCCCACCACGGGCGAACTGCTCTCGACGCGTCACGTCCCGACCGGAGACGGGTTCGACCTTGACGACCTCAGCGCCCTGGTCGGACAGCAGCATGGTGGCGAACGGACCGCTGACGATCTGGCTGAGATCGACGATGCGATAGCCGTCCAATGGTCCCGGCATCCGTGCCCCCATGTCCCGAAGTCCCGACCGTCGGACGGTAGTCGGGACCTCTCGCCGCGTCAGCGCCGGGTGGTTGATGCAGCCCGACGACGGCCGATCGAGTCCATAACCACCACCAATGGCGGCAGGAGTCCGATGAACATTGCTGCGTGACTGAGGTGGTGAAAGCCGGTGGCGGCCATGGTGAACCCGGCGACCATGCCTGCGCTCGCCCCCGCGGCCGTCATGCACATGTCGGAGAGCCCCTGGATGCCGATCCGGTCGTCCCCAGTAAACGTGCGGACTACAAGGGCCGACGACGCCACGAGCCCGCAACTCCAACCAACGCCGATGAGGAACATCCCGATGAACGCACCCAGCGCCTCGTGCGCCTCGTTGTGGGCAGCCACCTCGGCACCGAGGGCCAAGAGCAGTCCCCCCACAGCGATCAGTATCCGTGCACCGAAACGGTCCACGAGTCGTCCCACGATGGGGGATAGGGCGTACATCCCGATGATGTGCAGCGAGATGATGTATCCGACGACCGGAAGTTCGTTCCCGCCCGACCGGAGATGTAGCGGCATCATCGTCATGACACCCACCATCACGATGTGTCCGATCATCATTGACCCGACAGCCAGCATCCCATCACGCGACCGGAACACGGGGCGGATGAACGAACGCAACGGCACCCGCTTCTCGTGTCGGCCCAGTCCACCAGCCACCTCGAGGGGATCCGGGCGGAGGTAGGTCCCGACAACAACGGCAGCAATTCCGAAAAGGACAAATGACATCAGGTACGGACCGGCCAGTTCGTCAAGGCCGATAGAGGTGGCAAAAGACCGTGCAGGTCCGAAACCGATCGTGGGCCCGATGACGGAACCGAGAGTCGATGCCCAAATCACTGTGCCAATGGCCGTGCCCGGCTCCTCGGCAAGGTCCGCAGCTGCGAAGCGGGCTGCCATGTTGGCCGAGTAGCCGAGCCCCACACAGAGGATCCCCACAGGCAGCAGCGGGTACCAGCCAGAAAGGGCGGCCAGCAGGCTGAGGACTGAGCCGCCCATGGCCATGGCGTAACCACCGGCGAT
>JAZADN010000108.1:0-8073 GCA_036123585.1 Actinomycetota bacterium
GGTGGCGAACTGCCTCCGTCGTCGTAGTGGAGGTAGTAGTCGTCGGAGAGGTCGTCGTCGAAGCTGTCGTGGACGTCGGAACGGCCGTGGAAGTCGTGGCGACCGGCTCGGCCACCGGCTCGGGAGACGTAGACCCGCAACCCATGAGGACGTAGAGCAGCGCCGCGCTCACGCAACCGGATGACATACGCACTTTGAAAGACCTCCAGGGGCACATGGCTGCAGGGAATTCTAAGGAACCGGGACCAGCCAGCGAAGCCGCCTTCCCTGCAGCGGTAGTGCCGGCGGCAGTCTTCCTCGCCACCAAAACAACAGTGCGTGTCGTCCGGGCTCTTGGGTGCAGCCACTGGTTGGTGACAGGCTCTGCGAATGATCGATGCCTTCTTCCAGATGGCCGTCGACGAGGCCCGCTCCGGTCTGGCCGAAGGCGGTGTACCTATCGGCTCGGTCCTGGTGATTGACGGGAAAGTCGTCGGACGCGGCCACAACCAGCGAATACAACAAGGTTCAGTTGTACTCCATGCAGAAATGGCGGCGCTCGAGGACGCGGGACGGCTTACAGCGGCCGACTACAGACAGTCCGTTCTCTACTCGACCCTCTCACCATGTTCCATGTGCACGGGCGCCGTCCTGCTCTACGGCATACCGCGGGTGGTGGTCGGAGAGAACCGGACATTTCAGGGCCCTGAGAGCCTTCTCAAGGATCAGGGTGTCGAGGTTGAGGTCTTGGACGATGCCGAATGCGTGGGGATCATGACGACCTTCATTTCTGAGCACCCAGACCTGTGGAATGAGGACATCGGCGTGTAGATGTTGGCCCCATCGAGGGCTATCTAGCTGAGACGGTTCCGGGTGCCGAACCTGGGCACTAGTTGCAGTGTCCAGGGATCCCCGTCAGCCTCACCGACAACGAGTCGGCTTACCCGGAAATGACTAGTGCCAGCTCCGCAGCAATATCCTCATCCAACGGGTCGCTAGCTCATCGGGTAGAGCAGGGGACTTTTAATCCCAAGGTGCCGGGTTCGAGCCCCGGGCGACCCACCGGTCAGTCCCCAGCGGCACGACCCGCTTCCTAACCAACCAGGGAACAGGGATCCGTACCCCGCAGTGCGAGCACCCGCTCGACGGCCTCGTCCAGCCAGGCCCCGTCCAAGGTCCCGTCGTCTAGAGCAGCCACCAAGCCCCAGGCGGCAGGAACCACGTTGGCCAACCCCCCGATCATCAACAGGTCGGCGCCGGCGATCAACGCCAGACGGGCCGCCGTAGGCACATCGACCAACTGGGCCACGGCACGCATCGACAGGTCGTCGGTGACAACCACCCCGTCAAAACCCAGTTCGTCACGGAGCAGCCCGGTCACCGCTGCAGCAGACAACGACGCCGGCACCCCCTCGGTCAGACCCGGCACGGCGAGGTGCCCGACCATGACCGCGGTCCCGTCGGGGACCAGAGCGAAGGGGAGGAGGTCGACCTCACGAAGGTCGTCAACGGGCGGCGTGGTGGCCAGCTCCTCGTGGCTGTCGGCGTTGGCCCGACCGTGCCCAGGGAAGTGCTTGGCCACCGGGACCAGGCCGCCGGCCAGAACCCCCTCGGCGAAGGCCGCTCCGTGGCCGGCCACCAGCACCGGATCATCGGAGAATGACCGGGTCTCGATACCCGGCGCGGGACCGACGTCCAGCACCGGCGCGAGGTTGACCGTGACGCCGTGCCCTGAGAGCGCTACCGCCCGCTCGGTCGCCAGCCGTCGGACCTCGTCGGCTGGCCAGCCAGCCATCTCAGCGGCGGACGGCAGGTCGCCGAGTAGAGAGGCGAACCGTTGCACCGTCCCACCCTCCTCGTCGACGGCGATGAGGACTGGCCCGGTGGCCGACACTTCCTGGACGGCGGCAACCGATGGGGCGAATCCGTCACCGACCGGACCGACGACCACCGCACCGGCCACTAGCCCGCGTGCCGCCAGATCTGCCACCACGGACAGTTCGGCTTGGGAAACCACCGGGAGGAGGACCTGTCCGACCCGCAGCCCTACGGGTAGGTCGGCCACGCATTCCCTGGCGGTCGGGCCCGCGGGGAGCGTTGTCGTCGTGGTGGTCGTCGTGGTCGTGGTTGGCGTCGTCGTGGTCGAGGGAGCTGTCGTCGTGGTGATGCGCGCGATCGTCGTGGTCGGGACGACCGTGGTGGCCGGCACCGTGGTGGTCGACGCAGTCGTGGGCGCCGGCAAGTCTTCCCCTTCGCCTCCACAAGCACCGGCCAACAACGCCAGTGCCGAGAACAGAACTGGAGCGACCACCGGGACCCGCATGGAGAGAGTGCACCACACCTGCCAACCGTGCGCCGGTCGCCCCGTCCACAGGCACCACCCCGCCTAGCCTGCGCAAATGCGCACCCTCCTCGTGCTGGTCCTCGCCGCTGCCACGGTGGCTGCCGTCCTCTTCTTCGGCCTCGGCGGCATCGGCGATAACGCCGACGTCGTCACCCCGCCCACCCTCGTCCCGTCAGGAGGGACGTCCGACACCGCCGGCGAGGGCGGGGGCACTGCGACGACTACGTGGGCGCCCGCGACCACCACGTCGAAGGACCCCGACGCCGAACCAACGCTGGTGGCCGTGACAACCACGGCTGCTCAGGCCGACGTGGCCACCACCCTCCCTGCCCAGCCGCTCGGCACCCTGGCCCCCATCGAAGGGCTCGGACACCCCACTCTGGACGCCGCTTCGTCGGTCAGCACGGTGGGCATCGACCGGATCATGTTCGGCATGACTGTCCACGACGCCCAGATCGCTGCCGGCAGCCGCTTCAGCCCGGTGACCCCCGTAGGCCACTGCTTCCTCGTCGTCCCCGAAGCGGGGCAGGCAGGCCTCACCTTCTGGGTGGTGGCCGGCACCGTGGAGCGGGTCGACGTCGACACCCGAACCATCACCACCCGATCGGGGGCCGGCATCGGTAATACCGAGGAGCGCATCCGGGAGATGTTCGGGGAGCGCATCCACACCACGCCCCTGCCCGACGGTTCCGGCAACCTGCTGGCCTACGTCCCCAAGGACGTCCAGGACGCCACCTACCGGGTGATGTTCCTGAGTAACGGCGTCCAGATCACCCGGATGTGGGCCGGACGCCTCCCCTGGGTGGAGGAACTGGGCGGCTGCCCGACCTGAGCACGCCAACACCTGGGAAGACGGTCGCCCGGGACGCGGCTCAGTACCCCTCGGGCAGGTCGTGGACGTACTCCTCGCAACTCACGAACACGGCGCCGTATCCGATCCGCTCACCCACCCCCGAATCCAGGTCCAGGCCCCGGACCCACTCGATGGCCCCGGCACTGATCGTGCCGTCGTGAGCGAAGACCTCCAGCGGACCGTCGAGCGACGCCTCGTAGCGCACCGACCCGCCGATGGTAAGGCCGACGTATGGCTGACCGAGGAAACCCTGGATGAGCGCCTCCACGTGCTGTCCGCTTTCGGGGTGCTCGCCGACGCCGAGGGCCGCCACGTCGCCCGCTCCCGGCGAATAGCAGGTGAAGGACAGGTCGAACGACCGGTCGCCGACCTGGACCCACCCGTTGGTCGGTACTTCGGGTCGAGAGTCGATAGTGGTCGTCGCGGGCGGGGCGGTCGCGGCTGGAGCAGGACCGGCGTCGTTGTTGCCGCAGGCCACGGGTATCAGGAACAGGAGGCCAGCCAACTTCAGGGGGGTCCGCCACTTCAGAGGCCACCCCAGTGGCCACTTCACTGGAGGACCGCCGGGGTCCGGACCAGCAGTTCCACCCGCCGGTCGTCGTGCCGCCATGCTTGGACATATCCATCTCCGGCCGGGAATGGGTCCGGCGCCGACACCCCCACGGCGTCCTCGACCACCACGATCGCCTCACCGACCCCCCCGAAGCTCCGCCGGTAGGCCACCACCTCGGCCGACTCCCAGTCGGCCTCGACCTCCGTCAGGGCAGTGGCCAACGATTCGGGGACCGCCGCCCCCGGCTCGGGCCGGGCGCCGTTCGGCACACCACGCCACACCTCCGCCCACCGACCCGGGCGTTCCCCACGCCCCAGGCGGAGCCCTGCAGTTCGAAGCCTGCGGACGAGGTCCCGACCCCGCACCGCCTCCGCGCCGAGAGCCAACGCTCGCTCGCGGACATCGGCCGGCACGTCGTAATGGTCACCCTGGAAGGCCATGCGACGCAGGCCTAGGCGTTCGGCGAACGCGTGGAGTTCGGCGACGCTCTCGTCGCTCACCAGATGCGCCCAACGGGCACCACGCCACGGCCATACGGCCTCGTCGACCAGCACGGTCACGACGACGATGTTGCCCGACCGACATGCCCTCCCGCCACCGTGGGGCAGATCGCGAACAGAGGCCGGAGTCGGCCCAGTGGCCACCGCCGGGAGTGGGAGACTCTGGCCGTGGCGACGGACTCCGGAGTGGCAGACGAGGCGGTGACCCTTCGGCTGCCCGCATCCCTCCCCGTCGGCGACCTCCCCCGGGTGGCCCTGGCCTCGCTGCTTCGCATCCACCGCATCGACCCCACCGACGTCGGCGACCTCGCCGTCTCTGTCCAGGACATGGCCGTCGAGATGAACGAGTCAGGGTCTGACGTGGTCGTTGACTACCGGGTCTACGGGTCTGAGGTGGCTGTGGAACTCAGAGGCGACGGCCGCACCCTGAGGATCAGCGCTCCCCGTAGCTGACCTCCGGGGGAAGCCCCGTGACCAACGGGGGCGGGCCTCAGGCCCGACGGACCACCGCCCACGTGGCGTCGCCCACCGTGGAGTCCACCGCGTCCCAGTCCACGCCCGTTGCCTCCTCAAGGGCACCCACCACCGCCTTGGTCGGCAGGTGGATGGGCGTCTCCGGTCCCCGGCTGTTCACCCACACCAGGGTCCCGTCGGCGGCCAGGCACCGGTCGGTTTCGGCAGCGAATAGGAACATGTTCTGCAGGACAAGCACGTCGAGTACCCCGTCGGCGAGCGGCAGGGACGAACCGTCGGCGCACACCAACGGCGGCGCCCCGTCCACCGAGTGCATCAGCATCGCCCATGACAGGTCGGCGGCCACGAGTGTGTCGAACCGCCCGACCAGATCTCGGGCCGAGATGCACGTCCCAGCCCCCAACTCCAACACCGTCTTACCTTCGACGGCCCCCCGATCTATGGCATCGAGCACCGGAGCGTTGCGGTTCGGATGGTCCCGGGTAGCCGTCCACTCTGGTGCCAGCGAGTCGAACAGGTCGCGGACCTCGCCGATCAGGCTCTCGTTCCACGTCCCGTCGGCGGCAACCAACTCGGTGACCTGACGCATGCGGTGATTGACAGCAGTGCCGCGCGTCGCCTCATCGGCGCCGTCGATACCGGGGAGGTGCGTGATCGTCCCCACGGTCGCACCCGGTCGACCGGCGGTCAGCGCCCGGTAGAGCCGAAGCCGCCCTCGCCACGTTCGGAAGAGGGCAACTCGTCGACGAGCGCGAACCGGCACTCCTCGACACGCTGGATGACCAGCTGCGCTATCCGCTCGCCGCGCACCACCTCGAATGGCTCGGACGGGTCCGTGTTGACCAGCAGCACCTTGAGCTCACCCCGGTAACCAGAGTCGATCAGCCCCGGCGTGTTCAGACAGGTCACGCCGTGCTTGAGGGCCAGACCGCTGCGTGGCTGGACGAACCCGGCGTAGCCAGCCGGTATGGCGAGAGCGGCCCCGGTCGGCACTAACGCCCGACCGCCACCCGGAGCGAGCGTGACGTTTTCGGCAGCTACCAGGTCGGCACCGGCATCGCCCTCGCGGGCGTAGGCCGGGAGGGGCAGGTCGTCGACGAGGCGGACCAGCGGGATCTCCAGCACCGGAGCGACCCTAGCCCTCGGCCCGCGCCCGGACGGGCGCCGAAGGACCCGTCGATCGCGCCGTAGGCTCGATGTCGTGTTGGCGTGGATGGACCTCGAGATGACCGGGCTGGACCCAGGCGCCGACGTCATCGTTGAGATTGCCACGCTGGTGACCGACGATGACCTAGAGATCGTCGCCGAGGGACCCGACCTTGTTGTCCACCAACCCGCCGAGGTACTCGACCGGATGGACGACTTCGTCCGCAACATGCACTCCCGTAGCGGTCTGCTGGACGCCATCGCCTCGTCAACCACTTCGCTCGTCGAGGCCGGAACCGCCACGCTCGAGTTCCTCCAAGCCCACATCGACCAGGCGGCCACCGTGCCCCTGTGCGGGAACTCCATCGGAACCGACCGACGCTTTCTGGCCCGCCACCTCCCCGATATCGAGGAGTTCCTCCACTACCGGTCGGTCGACGTGTCGACCATCAAGGAACTGGCCCGGCGCTGGAGGCCAGAGGTGGTGAAGTCGGCCCCTGAGAAGGCCGGCGGACACCGAGCCATGGACGACATCCGAGAGTCGGTGGCTGAACTACGCCATTACCGGGCCGCCCTGTTTGGCTCCTCCTGACCGGCAGCGATCCCGCTGGGGAGGTCGGTGGGCCTCCCTCCTAGGGTCGTCCCATGACCTCAGCGGCCGACGCCCATCCCTGTGGCGCGGCCCACGACTCCGGAGGGGTCAGGCCCGTCCGCCAGGAGCAGGAGGACGCCTCGATCGAGGTCCTCGAGCTGGCTGACGGCCTCTACCGGTTCCAGCTCCCCATCTCTATGCCCGGCCTCGGCCACGTCAACTGCTACGCCCTTGAGGACGCCGACGGCTTCACCCTTGTAGACCCGGGCCTCCCCAGCGTCGAGTCGTGGAATGCCCTCGGCGAGCGGCTCGCCCAGGTCGGTGCCAACCACTCCCGGGTTCACACCGCGGTGGTCACCCACAGCCACCCCGACCACTTCGGTGGCGTCCACCGGCTCCGCGACGACCACGGCACCAGCGTCCTCACCCACGAAGACTTCCGCTCGGTTTGGATGGACGCCGGACTCGACGACGAGATGGACGGCGTCGAGTTGGACCTGGCCGACGACGAGGACCTGGAGAAGATCCGCGCCCTGATGGCCCGTCCCACCCCGTGGGGCGCGACCCGCGAGGCCCCGCCGGCTACCGAGCTCCGCCGGTGGTCGGAGATGGACACGACCGGAGGATCCAGGTCGTGGCGGGTTCCCCTCCCGTCGGCGACGGTCACCGATGGTGAGGAGATCGTCCTCGGTCGACGCACGTGGCTGTCACTGCACACCCCCGGACACACCCACGACCACCTCTGCCTCTACGACCCGGTTGACGGGATCCTGCTCGCGGGCGACCATGTACTACCGACCATCACTCCGCACATCGGCGGTATCGGGCCCATGGACGACCCGCTGGCCACCTTCTTCCGGTCGCTTGAGCGGATGAAGGAACTCCCGGGCCTCCGCCAGGTCCTGCCCGCCCACGGACAGCCGTTCACCGATGTGGCCGACCGGGTCGACCACATCATCGACCACCACGTCGAACGGCTCGAAACCATCCGCCGGGCCGGCGACGAGTTGGGCAGTGCAACGGTTGAGGCCTACATGCAGCGCCTGTTCAAGGAGCGCTCGTGGGGCGACATGGCTGCCAGCGAGACCTACGCACACCTGGAGCACCTGAGGATCCTGGGGCAGGCCAAGAGGGACGAAATTGCAGGTCAGGCACTGTATTCGACCAATTGAACCCTGGCCCTTTTATTCAGTTGACTCGGACCGGTTCGATCGGCTCGGATGAAGACCGGTTTGGTGCCCCTATCGTGGACGTCGGACCGGACGGGACCTCCCGTCAAAAGGACCACCAAACGACACCGGGAACGCACGACATGTACGAACACCGCGGACATCGCAACGGCCATCCGGCCGGCATGCACGGGTCGTCGTCGCGCGTGCATCCGGCGTGTGCAAACCACGTGTTGGTGGTCCATTCGTCCGTAAAGCCGAACGGTTCGTGGCACGTGCCGACGACGTTTGCCACCACCTATCGGACCGCCGGTTTCGCCAAGACCGGCCAGCGGCCCCGGGGAGCGACCAGCTGAACAGCTGAGCGCAGATCCACCCCCCGAGGCCGCCGGGGAAAACCGGCGGCCGTCTCCGGTTTTGGGACCGGATCCAAGCCGCGCCCCCCCACACCCCCCCCCCACGA
>JAZADN010000109.1:0-24066 GCA_036123585.1 Actinomycetota bacterium
GAGTCGCCAGGCGTCAGATCGGTAACGTGCACCTGGGGCGGGCTGGTGAGCACGTCGTGGTGCTCCATCCGGTAACCGATGTCCGGCTCGAGCGCATGGAGTTGCCGGTCAACGAACTCAGCCGTGCCAGCCGGACCGTAGATCGAAAGTGTCGCGTTGCCTTGCGACATCACCCAGTGGGTGGTGATCACGTCGTTGAGCGCGCAGATGTGGTCGCTGTGCAGGTGGGTGATCAGTACTCCGGCGAGCAATCCTGGAAGCGACCCGGCGCCAGCCATTCGCATCACCACTCCCCTGCCGGCGTCGACGAGGATGTGGGTGTCGCCGGCCTTCACCAGGGTCGATGGGCCCGCCCGGTTGGCGTCGGGCAGGGGCGAACCCGTCCCGGTGAGGACGAGTTCCATTAAGGCCCCTCTTTTTGATCAACGGAGGCCGCCAGTCGATTAACGAGTGGCCGAGTCACCAACGCGTAGGTATCGGCAATGGCCGGCTCTCGGTAATCGCGTTGGGCTGCAAGACGATCTGGGTCCATGACAACGGCCATAAAGGCCCGCCGGCTCGGGAAAGTGTTGAAACGAACCTGGTCCCAGCGTCGTCCGTCGCCGATGATCGTGCCCTCGACAGCGAACCATCCTGTGACGCGGGCGCCATGTGGGGCCGCGACCTGTCCAGCGTGATTGGAGTAGGACTCCATGTCTGCCGGCGACTGGGCTCCGACGTCGTCGTGGAAGGACAAGACGTGGATCACCATCACTTCGCCGTCATCGGCGGTCGGCGGGTGGGGCACCTCGCTCCAGTCCGGAAGATCGAAGATGCCCCAATTGGCTCCCAGCATCGGCTGGGTTCCCATGACGATCGTCCGGGCCATCCCGGCGTCCTTGTGTTCGTGGAGGCGCTGAAAGTCGTCGCGGCGCTGCATGTCGACGAAGCTGCGCCGCGTCGGATACTTGACCACACCGATCCGATCCCACGACGGTTCCTCACCGAGCAACTGGTCCTCCACGTCACCCACGAAGACAATCTCGGCGCCCACGGCCGCCAGCGGTCCGGTCGGGGTGTACAGGTCGTCCGCCTCGCGCCCACTGATAGTCGAGTCACGGCCATCCGCGTAGTCGGCCACGGAGCGGTAACCCATCAGGTTCACCATCCACACCGGGCCGTCATCCTCGGGTGGGGTGGTCGCCAGACGTCGGCCGTACACGGCGTCGACCTGGCCGTAGCGCGGGCTCATCGCACTTGCCCGGCAGCCAACGGAGGCTCTGTTGCCCTGTCCCGAGCCAGTCCAGTCACGGCATCCTCGACGTCACTTCGACACGTGCCTACTGGCGCTCCAACCGGCGGTTCACGATCCTGACGTCGCATCACGTTTTGCGTGCCTCGACGAAGTCGGCGATGACTCGGGCCAGTTCCGGGCCGCTGTCCTCCTGTAGGAAGTGCCCGCCGCCCTCGATGGTCCGGTGAACCTGGTCCTGGGCGCCGGGTACCAGAGCACGGAACGGCTTGTCGCCTCCGCGGGTGACCGGGTCCTGATCGCTGAAGCAACATAGAAGCGGCTTCTCCCAGGCCTTCAGCACCTCCCATGCAGCCGTGTTCTCGGCCGCTTCCGGGCCGTCCGGTGACGTGACGACCAGCGAAGGCCAGATGCGAGCCCCGGCCTTGTAGGAGTCATCGGGGAACGGTGCGTCGTAGGCGGCAACCTCCTCCGGAGAAAGATCGCGCGCGCAGGCTCGGTTCACCAGCTCGCCGATCGGGAACACCGGCGACTCCTGGGAGAACTTCTGCCACGCCATGAACGCCTCTCCCGGCGGGGGGGCACCTGTCGGGAGGCCAGTGTTGGACAAAACGATCCTGGCGAAACGGTCCGGGTCGGCAGTGACCAGGCGGAGGCCGATCAAGCCGCCCCAGTCCTGCCCGAAGAAGGTGACGTCGGTGAGATCGAGGTGCTCGAACACCAGACTCGACATCCACTCGACGTGACGGGCATAGGTGTAGTCCCTCATCTCCGCAGGCTTGTCACTGCGACCGAATCCGATCTGGTCGGGGACGACAACCCGAAGCCCCTCTGCGACCAGGGGCGGGATCATGTGTCGGTAGAGGTAGCTCCACGACGGCTCGCCATGCAGAAGCAGCACTGGCGCAGCGTCGGTCGGCCCCTCATCGAGGTAGTGCACGCGCAATGACCCGCCACCGGCACCCCGTCCGTCGCTGGGCGTGACCGGAATCTCCGCATAATGGGGCTCAAACGGGAAGTCAGGCAGACCGACGAAGCGCTCGTCGGGCGTACGAAGTGCTCTCATGCGGGCTCCTTGCGCCGTTTCCACCATACTGTATTATGAGAGTATGGCTGTCAATATCTCTGGCGGTAGGTAAGGTGCCGCAATGACAGCCACGGCGACATCCTGGGGCCATACGGGGCCGCCGATGAGCCAAGCGAAGCCTGAGGTAGATGGCCGACGCCTCCGCCGTCTGCACGGTCGCCAGGCGACGATTGACGCCCTGCTCGACCTGGTGCTCGAGGGATCAACCGTGTCGACCGCTTCGGTTTGTGACCGGGCCGGGATCTCGGAGGCCACGCTGTTTCGCTACTTCGAGAGCCTGGGCGAGATGCGCCAGGCCGCCATTGGCCGCTACTTCGAACGCTTCGACGACCTCTTGACCATCGCCGACTGTGGGGAGGGCTCGCCCGCCGACCGCCTCCGCAGCTTCGTTGCCGCCCGCGACGGCTTCTACGCAGCCACCGCCCCGATAACGCGGTTCTCCCGTAGTCAGGCTCTTCGCGTCGGACAGCTCGCCCAGACGATCGATCGTGTGCGGTTGACGTTCGCCGCCCAGATCGCCCAGCACTTCGCGCCGGAGCTCGACGGCCTTGATCGGGCTACCCGCCTCCAACGAGTGGCAGTGGTCGCTGTATTGACGTCCTTCGAAAGTTGGGACCAACTCGAACATCTGGGTGACGATTGTCGGCGGGCGGCCCTGGCCGCTGCCGTGGGCGACATACTCCGAATCGATGCGTAGCCGATCACCGAAGCGGGCTCGTTGGCGGATCGCCTGCGTTGACGGCCAGTACCGCCTGAACCGACCATCCGAGATATCCCCTCCCCAGAACCAATGATCAACTGGCCTGAAAGGAAATGGGTATAACCACATGGCTGACTCAGACATCAAGGCACTGACCGAAGCGCTTCCCGCCGAGAGTTTCGAGACAACCGCTTTCACCACTCCTCCCCCACTGGCTGATGCGACGGTGGCCATCGTGACGACCGCCTCGCTGCACCATCCCGACCAGGACGACTTCGAGGTCATGGACACCGGCTACCGCGTCCTCGACGACAGTCGGCGCGACTACGTGACCGGCCACTGGAGCCCCAACTTCGACGGGACGGGATTCGCCTACGACATGAACACCGTGTTCCCGGCGGAACGGCTCGACGAGTTGGCCGAGCGCGGCGTGATCGGCCGGGTGGCCGACCAGCACCTGGCCTACGCCGGCAACCAATTCGACCTCTCGGCCATCCGCATGGATTCAGGGCCCGCCGGAGCCAAGTACCTGCGCGGCCAAGGCGTCGACATCGTGCTGCTCACACCCGTCTGACCGCTGTGCACGCGTACCGTGAGTACGCTCGCCCATGTCTTCGAAGCTGAGGGAATGGCCACCGTCGCCCTGGGTTCGATTCGCAAGCAGATCGAGTCCACCGCGCCGCCACGCGGCTTGTGGTGCGACTTCCCGCTGGGTCGACCATTGGGCAAGCCGGGTGATCCGGATTTCCAGCATCGTGTCCTCGAGGCGGCGTTCGCGCTGCTCGCCTCCCCGAAGCCGACGGTCGTCGAGTTCGGCGAGGCGATCCACGACAGCAGCGACGAAGTCCTTGTCTGCCCGAATCCTCCGCGCCACGACCCCGACTCGCATCCCGCCGTGGACGAGGCGCGTGGTCTTCGCCCCGCCTACGACCGCGGGGTCGCAATGAGCGACGGGCGATTCGGTGCCGGCCGCGTCGTGGGGGCCGACGACATTCCCTCCGCCCTCGAGGCGTTCATCCGAGTCACCGAGGGCACCCCATGGACGGAGGCAGGCATCCCCGGCCTGCCGATGCGAGTCAGCCACGACATCCGCAGCTACTACGAGACCGCAGCCCTCGCGATGGTCGACCACGCCCCGGCTGCCTGGGCGAGCACCCGCTGGTTCCTCGACCAGACTGAGGCCGGCAAGGTCATGATGGCCGCCCGCCAGGCGATGCAGGACCAGGACGCACCGCAGCCGATGTGGTTCTACCTCACCCCGGGAGACCGCTGAGATCCACCCGGACAGACGCCTAGCAGGCTGCACAGGCCTCGGGAGGCCTTGAACTCACCAGGCACCGGCCGCACCAAGCAGAGCGAGTCCTCGCCCCACCGCTTCAGGATCTGCACTGGCGATGAGTGAGGGTCAACGCCCATGCGGACCAGGCCGCATGGCACAGCAGGATGAACACTGAGCGTGTCGGCCAGTAAGTCGAACCGTCCCAGGTGCCACGGACTACCGCAAAGGCCGATGGGGACAGGGGCCGGGTGACAGATGCGAAGCGGAAAGTCCCTACCCGACAACCTCTTCCTGGAAGCGGTCGAGGTTGTCGTTTCGCTCCTCGATTGGGAAGGCGAAGTCCGGTACCAGCAGTTCGTCTACACCTGCGGCTTCGTACTCGGCTACCACCTGACGGAGTTGTGCGGGGGTGCCGACTAGGCCGGACCGGTAGCCCATAGTCTCATGGAGTTCGGCGGCCGCATCCTCGGTCTCGGTGAAAATGAGCACTCCCACCGCGGACTTCTGGATCTCGGCAGGATCGCGCCCCACCTCCGCGCAGTGCCTTTCCAGGACGCTGATCTTGTGGCGTATTTCCTCAGGACGCCCCCAACAGTTCCACTCGGTGGCGAACCGGGCCACGGTTCGCAGCGTCCGCTTCTCGCCTCCACCCCCGATGAGGAGCGGCAGCGGGCTCTGAAGCGGTTTGGGCTCCATCGGCGCCTCGTCGAGTTCGTAGTACTGCCCTCGGAAGGTGGTGCGATCTTGTGAGAACAGCAAAGTCAGGATCTCGCAGGCTTCCGCGAACCGATCTTGGCGCTCAGTGACCGAACCCAGCTCCAGGCCGTAGCGACGGTGCTCGTTCTCCTGCCAGCCAGTACCGATCCCGACCACGAGGCGTCCGCCAGATATGTGGTCGACAGTGGCCGCCATGTTGGCCAACAGGGCTGGGTGCCGGTACGTGTTGCCCGAGACCATGGCGCCGAGTCGAACCCTGGGTACGGCAACTGCAAGGGCTGCCAACATGGTCCACGCCTCGAGAATGGAGCCCATCTCGGGCGAGCCATAGTCCTTCTCTGGGCCATAGCCCCCTGGCGGGGGCATGAAATGGTCGGGCACCCAGATGCCGTCCCAACCGGTTTCCTCGGCATGTTGGGAACCTTGGAGCAGCTCCGCCCAGGTCTGGCCAGCGTTTGCCCAATACGAGAATCTCATGTCTTGGACCGTAGCGGCAGGTGCAGATCATGTACTCCAGGCCACGATCCCCGCCGGTCGCCCCCGGTGGTTCCCGGATTGTCGAACAACAGCCTCCGCATCGGCAGACATGCCGTCCTCATCCTCGCCGGTGACGCGCTAGGCCCCCGCCACTATCATGAAGGCGAAGCTGAAGCATGGTCGCCCACAGGGGTGACGCACCCTCCAGTTGCCGTTGATCTGGTCGCCTCGTACGGGAGGGTCAATGAACATTGAGGGCAAGACCGCGCTGGTCACGGGTGGAGCGAAACGCGTCGGACGATCCATCACACTTGCACTTGCTCGTGCTGGCGCCAACGTCGTCATCAACTACAACAGCTCAGCCAGCGAGGCCGACAGCACCGCTACCGAGGCTGAATCTCTCGGCGTCTCGGCACTTCCCATTCAGGCGAGCGTGGACGACTACGACGCCGTCGGAAACATGGTGGACGAGGCGGTGCGCCGATTCGGCACGATCGACGTCCTCGTGAACAACGCTTCAATGTTCTTGGCTGACCCACTTCCCACCGACGACTTGAGCATCTGGCGCCGATCCATCGACACACTGGTGCACGGCCCCTTCTACTGCGCCAACCGGGTGGCTCCCGTGATGCTGGAGAACGACGGCGGGGTCATCATCGGAATCGGCGACCTCTCAGCCTTTGAACCTTGGCCCGGATTCGCTGGACACGCGGTGGGCAAAGGCGCCGTCCTCTCCCTCACCCGCCAGCTTGCCCTGGAGCTCGCCCCTCGAGTTCGCGCGAATGCCGTGGTTCCTGGCCCTGCTCTACGGCCGCTCGATTACGACGAGGAGAAGTTTGAGCGGGTCGCCGCTGACACGCTCCTCGGCCGATGGGGAACACCCGACGAGATGGCGCACGCGGTGTTGTTCCTCGTCGAAGCCGACTACGTAACCGGCGAGGTGATCACCGTCGACGGCGGCCAACGTTTCGGCCACCGCAAGCACGAACACGGTTGATCAGTGGTCGCCGCCGGAGTCCACATCGTGCCGTTGATGCCGTCGCGAGACGTCGTTGACCTGGTGGTCGAGGCAGAACGACTCGGATACGACTACTGCATGGTCGCGGATGAGGGGTTCCACCCCGACATCTATGCGTGTCTCGGCGCTGCTGCCTGTAAGACCGAGCACATAAAGCTCGGCGTGATGACAAACGGCTATACCCGACACCCAGCAGTCACCGCGGCAGCGCTGGCGACCGTCAACGACCTCTCGGGCGGCCGCGTAGTCGCAACCATCCTGGCTGGCGGCTCCATGGTCCTCGGTCCCATGGCAATCGAACGGCGACGACCGTTTCGGGTGGTCGCCGACACCATCACCGTGCTCGAAAGGCTCTGGTCGGGCGAGGTCGTTTCGTGGCGCGGCGAACACTGCTCACTTGACGGGGCCCAACTGGGCATGGGGGCCCAGGACATTCCTATCTGGGTCGCCGGTCGCGGACCCCTGGTCCTCGGGCTGGCAGGCGAAGTCGCTGACGGGGTGATCTGCACAGTGAAGCCGGACGTCGGGGCTGCACGCGAAATCGTCGAGGAATCAGCCCGACGAGCCAGCAGGCCGGCTCCCAGAACGACGTACCTCGGCCGCATCTGCTACACGGCAGAGCTCCTCGAGGGTCAACGTCGCACGCTTTCATATGTGCTCATGGACTCGCCGAGTCGGGTCCTCAGCTCACTTGGTCTCGACGATGACAGCATCGCAATCGTGGAGCAGGCAGCGCTCGTGAACGACCCCAGCCGCGTGGACCCGCTGGTCACGGACGAGCTTCTCCGCCGTTATCAGATCTCGGGCACTCCGAAGGAGTGCGCGGCAGAGGTCTCGAGAATGGCGGCCGAACACGGCCTCCACGCCGTCCTCATCGATGCCCTGTCGATGAAGCTCGACGAGAACCTGAGCGTCATCGCCAATTCGCTACCCATCATCAAAGGAACAACCGCATGACCACCCGACGCCTCAATCGAATCTTCGCTGCCGACGGCCGGACGGTGATCGTCGCCCTCGACCACGGCCTCATCGACGGCCCTTGCGAGGGCTTCGAGGACCCGGCATCGACCATCTCCGCCGTGGTCGCCGGCGGAGCCGACGCCATCCTGACTTCGTTCGGGATAGCCGAGCGGTTCGCTGCCGAACTGGGAGGCGTCGGCCTCATCGTGCGCAGTGATGGCGCTGAAACCAACCTCGGTGCACCGAGCACGGGGTCGCTGTCGCAGTTCTTCGGGCCGATGGACGCCCTCCGGATCGGTGCCGACGCGCTCGTCGTAACGGCCATGCCCGGCTCTGACAGGGAAGCATCCACCCTCGAAACTCTTGCCAAGGTGACTTCTGAGGCACACCGCTGGGGTCTTCCCGTGCTTGGGGAAATGGTGCCAGGAGGCTTCAACAGCGGCCCCGAGTCTCGGGGCACTGAAGCCATCGCACTCGCCGCCCGCCTCGGCGCCGAACTGGGTGCCGACTTCATCAAAGCCCCTTACTGCGACGACTACGGCACTGTCACCTCGTCGACGTTTGCGCCAGTTGTCATCCTCGGTGGCGCAAAGGGAGACGAGCGGTTGATGTTGTCCAACATCCATGCCGCGATCGCTGCAGGAGCCAAGGGAGTCGCCATCGGTCGCAACGTGTTCCAGAGCGACGACCCGGAGGCCATGACCCGTTCGATCGTGGCCATCGTGCACCAGAACGCATCAGTCGATGACGCGCTCATGACACTTCGTGGATGATCCACCATGTCTTCGTCCCCTGCTGTCGTCATCGGCCTAGACGCCGGCACGACATCGGCGAAGATGGTCGCGGTCGACGTTCAGGGAACGATCCAGGCCAGTGCCGAGTCAGACCCGATCCCAACGCAGGCGCCATCCCCCGGGGCGAGCATCCAGCACCCGTCCGCCATCTGGGACGCATTGGCCACGGCCTGCCGACGAGGCCTGTCCACCCTGGATCGCTCGACACCCGTTACTGCGGTCGCTCTCGCGGCACAGAGCGGCTCGGTCGCGCCGGTCGAGAGGCTTGACGGCCAACTCGACAGCAGTTTCAGCACATGGATGGACAAGCGCTCGCGAGACCTCGTTAGTTCGTGGGATGCCAGTAAGCGGAAGGCCATCAGGACCCTCAGTGGTTGGAATCCCGCTCCAGGCCTGGGACTATCGACCATCTGCTGGCTCCGCGCCGAAGCGGCCGTCGAAGCACGCAGGTGGCTCTCGGTCGATGACTTCCTGGTCCACGAGTTGACGGGCTCATGGGTCACGAACCCTTCGAATGCTGCCGGCATGCAACTGATGGACGTGTCCTCGCTGGAGTGGAGCCCCGAACTCTGCGAGATGGCCGGGATTGAGGCGACTGCGCTTTCGGCCCTCCTGCCGTCCGGAGAACGAGCGGGCCAACTCACTGCCAGTGCTGCCAAGGCAACCCAACTGGCGCAAGGGACGCCCGTGGTGGTCGGCGGCCACGACCAATCCTGCGCCGCTCTCAGCCTCGGGGTGACTGCCCCGGGTTCGGCGCTGCTTTCGCTGGGTACTGCCTGGGTGGTCACGATGGTCACCGACCGCGCTGACCCTGCTGCCGTGCCCAAAGGCTTCAACCTGAGCCCGCACGTAGTGCAAGACCGGTGGGCTGTCTCCAAGCACCTCGGCGGCCTAGGCCCGGCATTGGCCGCGGAGATGGTCGGCGAAGTAACCGAACTGGAAGCCGGGCTAGGTCAGCCAACGCCAAGCATCGACGACCCGTACTTCCGCCCGGCGTTCCGAGCCGTCGACCGCGCCAAGTCGGAGCAGTTCTCAGGGCTGGCATCTACCTCCCGTATCGAACGCCTGAGGGCAGTGATGGAGGCGTGCGCCTTTGAAGCCCGACTGGCCCTCGAACAGGCTTCGTCGTCGGTCCCGGTAGTCGAGCTGACGGTTGTCGGCGGCGGGACCAACAGCCGCTACCTCACTCAACAGATCGCAGATGTCGCAGGTGTTCCGCTCACTGTTCGCCGCGAAACGAGCCAGCCCGCTATGGGAGCAGCAATGCTCGCAGCCCGTGCATCAGGATGGTTGGCTTTCGACGCCGCGACGACACCAGCCGAAACGATCCTCCCTTCTCGCCGATACGGCGACACCACGGACAGGCGCTACGCCGAGTACCGCCGACTCACCTCAGGAGACGAACGATGACTAAGCCGAAGGTTGCTGTGACTATCGGACGATCGCACTACGACCGGATGTTCAGTGCGAGGGCCTGGCAGGACCTCGAGCAGATGGCCACCGTCGTCCACCACGAGGGGGACGAACCGGCAAGCCGGGAGGAACTGATCGACCTTCTTCCTGGAGTAAGGGCCTGCATCACGAGTTGGGGGGTCGGCCAACTGGATGCCGAAGTGATCGCGGCCGCCGATTCGCTGGAACTGATGTCGCACATGGGCAGCAGCATCAAGCGTTTCGTGTCGGACTCGGTGTGGGATCGCGGGATCCGTGTGACGAGCGCCGGAATCACGCTCGCGCGCGACGTCGCCGAGACGACGCTCGGTCTGATGATCGTCGGCCGCAAGCGGATCTGGCCCCTCGGGCGTCACGTGGCAGCCGGCGGTTGGCGCGACAGCCCGGTATGGGACCAGTGGGACGCTCGGGAACTCGCCCGATCGACCGTTGGCCTCGTCGGCGCAAGCAACGTCGGACGCCATGTCATCGAACTCCTCGCCCCGTTCCAAACCAACATCCTTGTTGCCGACCCTTACCTCGCCGATGAGGAAGCGGCAGGTCTCGGGGTTCAACGAGTCGAACTACACGAACTGGCAACGCGGGCCGACATCGTCTCGCTCCACTGCCCGGAAAACGAGCACACCCGACACATAGTGGACGCCGAGGTCCTCAGCGCGATGAAGGACGGAGCAGTCCTAATCAACACCGCCCGCGGTGGATTGGTCGACGAAGTTGCACTCATCGGCGAATTGAAGACCGGCAGGATTTTCGCTTTCCTCGATGTCACCGACCCTGAACCTCCACCGATCGACAGTCCGCTCAGGCAACTGGAGAACGTCGTCGTCACCCCTCACATCGCCGGATGCGTAGAGAACTGCAACCGGATGGGCGAACTCGCCGTCGAGGAAGTTCGACGCCACATGGCAGGTGAGCCGGCGGTCTACGAGATCCGTCAAGACATGCTGGACCGCATTGCCTGAGCGCCGACGACGCTCGGTGCCGGTCAGCTGAGGATCAGACCACCGTCGGCCTCGATCGACTGCCCGGTGATATAGCGAGCATCGTCGCTCGCGAGGAAGGCGATCACCCCCGCGATCTCCTCGGGTTCGGCGAGACGCTTCAAGGCGGTGTCCTCCGCACGCGAGGCCAACCATTGATCGGCCGTCATGCCGAGCGTCGCCCCGATCTCTGCAGCCACCTGTCGGACCATCGCCGTAAGCGTGTTGCCAGGGCAGACGGCGTTGACGGTGATCCCGTGGGGTCCCAGCTCCATCGCTGCCGAACGGGTCAAGCCGATCACGCCACTCTTCGTCGCGGAGTACTCCGCCGAGTTGGGCCAACTGGTCTTCCCGGCCATCGACGAGATGTTGACGATCGCACCACGGCCCTGCTCGATCATGATCGGTGCGACGAGGCTGTTCGACACGAGAACGCCCGTGAGGTTCACTGCGACCAGGTCTTCCCACCGCTCGGGCGGAATATCGGGCAGGGGACCTCCGACATATACGCCGGCGCAAGCCACCAGTACGTCTACGCGACCCCACTCTTCGAGGACCGCAGCAAAGGCCGCCTCCTGCTCTGGATGGGAACGCACGTCACAAGCCAGCGCCATGGACCGCACTCCTAGTGCTGATACTTCTGCGGCCGTCGCTTCATTCTCCCCCTGCTCGATGTCCATGCAGGCAACCGCCGCTCCTTCACACGCGAACCGGACAGCAGTTGCTTGACCGATTCCCGTTGCTGAACCGGTGACGACGACGACCTGCTCGGAGAACCGGCCATGCGGAGAAGCGTTGGGCATGGCGCTGAGTGTAGGCAGTCGTCCCGTGGGGATCAGTCGGTCGCGTCTGCTTGCAGCGAGCCGTCAAGAGATGCCAGGTCGATGGACCGCTCGACCACACTCCTCGACCCCTCAGCGAGCCGACAGGCCTGCTCGCCCGAGGACCGCTCTCGCGGCGGCGGTTGCGTTCTCCAAGGCAGCCGCCTCATCGCCAGTAGTCAGCGTGCGATCCCGGACGACGAAGCGGCCATCCACCAGGACGTGCAGGACATCGCGTGGCGTCGCGCAGTAGACGAGAGCCGACGGCACGCTGTGGACAGGAGCCACGAAGGGACTGGCGAGGTCGACGACCACCAGATCGGCAATCCGAGAGGGTTGGATGGCGCCGAGTTCCTCCCCTCGATTCAACAACCTGGCCCCCCCACGGCAAGCCATCGCCAAGACCTCCTCCGGCTGGAGCACCATGGCGTCGAGCCGTCCGACCTTCTGCAACAACGCGGTGGCCTTGCAAGCCTCGAACATGTCCTGACGGTTGTTGCTGCCCGCACCATCCGTGGCCAAGGCAACGTTCACCCCATGGTCCAGGAGTTCTCGGACCGGGGCGATACCCGATGCCAGGTACATGTTGGAGACCGGACAGTGGACGACAGAAGCGCCACGTTCGGCGATGAGCTGGATCTCGGCCTCGTCCAACCACACCGAGTGGGCCAACTGCACATCCGGTCCCAGGACACCGAGAGAGTCCAACCACGGCACATGGCGAAGTCCCCGCTCCTCGAGGCTCATCTCGACCTCTCCCCGCGTCTCCGCGCAATGGGTGTGGATGTGGCCGCCCCATGAACGGGCCGCATCAGCAGTGGCCAACATGGCATCGTCCGAACACCCCCAGGGGATCAGGGGCGCTAGGCCGATGCTGATGCGTCCGTCGCACGATCCATGCCACGTCTCATGCAGCGGCTGGACGCGCGCCAGGACCGTGTCAGCCGACTCGGTAAGGGGCGCGTGGTAGTTCCGGTCCGCCCAACCTCGGGCCAGTTCGAACCGTATTCCCAGTTCCGCCGCTGCCTCGCACACGGCATCGTCAATGTCGGCGTCGGCGTGCACATACTGGTGGTCGATCACGGTCGTGGCACCCGACCGGAGGTTCTCGATCAAGCCCAGCGTCGCGGCAGCACGCGCTGCATCAGCGTCGATCTCGCCAGCTGCCGGCCAGATGCAGTCCCTCAACCAGTCGAGGAGGGACTTGTCGTCAGCCAGTCCCCTCAAGAGCGTCTGGAAGAGGTGTGTGTGCCCGTTCACCATGCCGGGCATCACGGCGCATCCCGTGATGTCGACCACCGTCTCAGCGCTGCGACGAGTCGAGAGTGGCGGCTCGCCGGCACCAACCCCGGCTATCACGGAGCCGTCCACCAGGACCCAGCCAGGGTCGTGGACGGTGTCCCGGTCATCGACCGTCACGACCGCCCCGCCCTCCAGGAGCGTTGACCTCTCTCGGCTCGCCACCCCGGGATCGGACCTCAGGGAGCCCATGTGGCGAACGCGTCGATCACCGGAACCATGTCGTCCATCAATGGGTAGAGGATCGGGCAGGTCACTCCGGCGTCCACGAACTCCGCGACCGTGTCGACGCACTGGGAAGTCGTCCCGACTGCCATCAGCGACCGGACCAGGTCGTCGGGAATCAGGTCGGCCGCCCGTCGGTAGTCGGCTTCGTCGGCCGGCCAGCCGACCACTTCCTGCACGCGCGCCACCAGGTCGGGGTCTGCGCCACTGGCCTCCATGATGTGCGGTTCTGTGCCCAGGTAGTAGGCCACGAGCGACTTTCCTGTCCGCACCGCCTCGTCCGGATCGTCGTCGGAGAGGGAGCAGGCCAGGAGTTCAGGTCGGTCGATGTCCTCGATGGTGCGGCCGGACCTGTTGGCGCCCTCCGCCACACGGGCGACCGCCTGGCGGATGTAGTCCGGCGTGACCACGTAGTTCAGGACGACCCCGTCGCACAACTCGCCAGCCAGCTCTAGGGCCTTCGGTCCGGTGGCGCCAAGGTAGATCGGGATGTCGCGCGGCCCCCGGTCTCCGTAGGCGATATCCAGCCTCACTCGGTCGAGGTTCACGAACTCACCCTCGTAGGAGACCTCCTCCATGGTGAACAGAGACCGGATCGCCTCGATGTTCTCCCGCAAAGCCTTTAGTGGGCGTCGCCGGTCTTCACCCACTCGAGAAGCGAGTGGCTCCCACCAGGCTCCGAGGCCCAGCATGACGCGGCCAGTTCCCTCGGGAGTGGGCCCCGCCAACTCCCACATCGTGCTCCAGGTTGCCGCGATGACGGCAGGGTTGCGTGTCCATATCGGCAGCACCCCAGATCCGACCCGGGTGGTTCGGGTCTGGGCTAGCAGGGCACTCATCATCACCACGCAGTCCCGCGCCAGCCTGGTGTCGGCCTGCCAGATCTCGACTATCCCCCGCTCTTCTGCGTACCGGGCCATCTCCAACTCGTAGGCCACAGGATGCTTGTCCTGAAAGTAGAGGGCGATCCGCTGTTCCATCGCCGCGGACCCTAGTGCGCTTCCCGGTGACGCCGGATTCCCGCACCGCCTACTCTCCGGTCATGGGCAACAGGCCGATCCACCCCGATGGGATCGCTCCTCCGGCCGCGAACTACGCCCATGCGGTGTTGTCCGAAGCTCCCGAGAAGATCCTCCACACAGCAGGCGTGGTCCCGACTCTGCCGGATGGCAGCGTGCCCGAAAGCCTTGATGAACAGGCTTCTGCCGTCTGGGACAACGTCCTGGCGATCCTTCGCTCTGCATCCATGGGGCCGGCCCATGTCGTCTCCGTGACGACCTACGCGACGCCGGGCCACGAACTCGGCAGGGTCATGGCAGCGCGGGACCGAGCGCTCGAGGGCCGTCTAGTCGCATCCACACTGGTGGTGGTGCAAGAACTGGCACAGCCAGAGTGGAAGGTCGAGGTCGCAGTAGTAGCCGTCAGCTGACCGATCGGCAACAGGGCGTCAGCCGGCACCTGTCGTGGTCTTGTGCCAACGGCCGATGGAACGTTCCTGGAGCCAGCCGAAGAACAGGAAGACGGTCACTCCCAGCGCAGAGGACATGATCACCGCTGCAAGCAACTCCTCGCCCGCCAGCTGGCTCGCGTGCTTGCGCAGCAACTGGCCGATCCCGGCGTCGCCCTTTCCGAAGAAGAAGTCTCCGACGATGGCGCCGATGACCGAAAGTCCGGCCGAGATGCGCAGTCCGGCAAAGACCGCCGGCAGGGCCGCCGGGAACATGAGTTTGCGCATCCGGGTGACCCGGTTGGCATGGTGGAGCGTAAAGAGGTCGTGGAGGCCGCTGTCAGCCGACTGCAGCCCAAACAGGGTGTTCAAGAGGATCGGGAAGAGCGAGATGATCACGCACACCACTACCCGTGACGTCTGACCGGTCCCGAACCAGAAGCCGATGAGCGGGGTGATGGCCAAGATCGGAATGGCCTGAAGCGTGACCATGAACGGGAAGATGGCCCGCTCCGCGAACTTCGCCTGGCTCATCGTGATCGCAAGCACGAACCCGATGAGGATGGCGATGGAAAGTCCGATCATGGCCACCTTCGTGCTGGACCAGAGAGAGTTCAGGATGAGCGAGAAGTTGTCCCATTCCAGAAATCCCACCTGGATCACTTCGTGGGGTGGCCTGAGGAGGAACCGCCTACGGGGTTCCAGCACCCCGTATGCGATGAAATACCAGATTCCCACGAATCCGGATCCCAGGATCATGGGAGGAAGGAGCCGCTGGGAGAGGCTGCGGACCGTGCCCGGCCCCTGAACCGCATTTCGCTCGGTCATGCGTGAGACCCCCGGAGGTTCTGGGACACCTGCCCGCAGAGCTCAGCGAACAGCGGGTCGAACCGAAGTTCTGGTAGGCGCGGATATTCGAAATCGATGTCGAACTCAGCAACTATCCGACCGGGTCGCGCCGACATCACCAACACCCGGGTCGAAAGGAACACCGCCTCACTGATCGAGTGTGTGATGAACAGTCCCGCGAATTCTTCGCTTCTGAAGAGCTGCTGCGTCTGCTCGTTCAGGTGCTCTCGGGTGATCTCGTCGACGGCCCCGAAGGGTTCGTCGAACAGGAACACCGGAGGCTTCAGGGTCAACGATCGGGCCAGGGAGCAGCGCATCTTCATGCCGCCGGAGAGGGTTGCGGGATAGTGATCCTCGAATCCCGCCAGGCCAACCAACTCGATGGCCTCGGCCGCCAACTGCTTGCGTTCCTCGCCTCCGACACCGTGTAGTTCGGCAAAGAGTTCGACGTTTCCCTGAACTGTTCTCCAGTTCAGGAGCGTGGCGTCTTGGAACACATAGCCCAGTTGGTCCGTGTCCGCGCTCACGGAGCCGCTACTGGGTTCAAGGAGGCCGGAGGCGATCCTCAAGAGCGTGGACTTCCCACAGCCCGATGGACCCACGACCGTGACGAATTCGCCCTTGTTGACGGTGAAGGAGACCTCTTGGAGAGCCTCGGTTCCGTCAGGAAAGACCATGCCCGTCTTGTTGAACGCCAGCGATCCGACCTGCATTTCAGTTCCGATTGAACTCATTGAATTCCAAGTCCCAACTCTGCGATTGGTCGACCGTGCCGGCGAGCCTGTGAAGCGCCTGTCGGGCGGCCGGGTCCGCGCGCTCTGCCGAGAGAGGCACTGAGAACAACGTCCCTCAATCCGTGCATGCTCGCCCCCACTGGTGTCTTTGGTCGAAACAGTCGCGAAATCCTGCATCCAGCGGGTGGATCCTGCATTCAGCGGGCGAAATCCTGCATTGAGCGGGAGATCCTGCGTTCAGCTGGCGAACCTGGGTTGGACTGCGAGAACGGACACTACACACGAAGGGATAGGGCGGTCCAAGGCGAGACCGGAGGAAGAGTGCCCCGAGTGCCGGTCGGACACCAACCACACGCCTCACGCGAAGCGTCCGAGCTGGGACAGGAAAATGTACTGTTCCGCCATGCGAGTTGGGATCTTCCTCTTCGGAGGGGTGGAGATGGATGACGTCGGCAGCGGGCCGCCTAATCCGAAAGACAGACGTTACGACAACGACGCCGTATGGCAAGCCACCGAGCGGCTCATCGATGCAGGAGTCACCGCTGAACGACTCGGCTACGACTCCTATTGGCTCACCGAGCACCACTTCCAATACGAAGGGTACGAAGTCATCCCCAATGGCCTCATGTTGGGCGCGGTGATCGCTGAGAGAACTGAGCGCATCCGCTTGGGCATGGCGTTCAACATCATCCCCCAATGGCACCCATTGCGATTCGCGGAGGATTTCGCCACCTTGCACAACCTGTCGGGCGGACGCGCCATCCTCGGGGCGGGACGGGGAACCGTCCCGCGAGAAGCAGAGACGCTCGGCACCCAGATCGGGAGCTTCGACAATCCCAGCCAAGCGGAAGCCGACCGCTTGAACCGTCAACAGTTCGACGAGGCCATGCAGGTAATCCAGATGGCGCTCAATCAGGAGACATTCGCGTTCCACGGCGAGGTCTACGACCTACCGCCGCCCGGCATCCCCGACCGCGGGGACACGGTCCGCGAACTCACCCTCGTGCCGCGCCCACGCCATCCGTACGAGACATGGCAGGCGATCACCTCGCCGCCCACCCTCGAGCAGATTCCGAAGCGTGGCTGGGGGGGCGTCTTCTGGAACAACCACCCGTCCTTTCTGGCGGAGCGCTGGGAGCGATTTGCAGAGGTCTACGAGGAATCACATGGACGGGCCTTGGCGCGCGGTGAAAAGAGAATGCTGGTGCTGTGCACCCGAGTCGAGGACACGCGCGAGCGGGCTGTTGAAGAGTTGCGACCCGGGCACGACGAGTTCTGGAAGTTCCTCGGCCCCTACGGCTGGAGCAAGGGGTACATGGGCCAGGACGGTAAACCCGCAGCGGCAGGTCTGGTTCCGACTCTGGAGGAGTCGCTCGACCAGCGCATCTTCCTAGCCGGCTCTCCCGAAGGACTGGCCGAATCGATCGCCTGGTATCAGGAACTGGTTGGAGTCGAGGACCTCCTGCTCTTCCCTGGTATGCCCGGCGATCCCTATGACGTCGTTGAGGCACAGATGGAGCGGCTCGCCAACGAGGTCCTGCCACTCCTGGCCTGAAGCCCTCAGAGACCTGAAGCCCTCAGAGATTGGACTCTCCTTGACCGCCGATGCCGAGGTGATCGTGGTCGGAGGCGGCCACAACGGGCTGCTGTGCGCGGCCTATCTGGCCAGAGCGGGGGTCGACACCCTCGTCCTGGAAGCCCGGCCGACTGTGGGTGGCAGTGCCTCCACCGTCGAGGACCTCGGAGCGCGATTCAACGTGTGCCACTGCACACATTCGCTCATCCGGGCACTTCCACTTGACGAAGAACTGGGACTGAGCGACCACGGCCTCTCCTACCTCTCGACCGATGCCGACTGCATCTTCTCCTTCCACGACGGCCACGACCCATGGGTCCTCTTCCACGACGCCGAACGCACCCTCGAGGGCCTGTCCGCCACCCATCCGGGCTCCGTCGACGGCTACCGCCGCTACCGCGCCGACACCCTCCCCGTCGCCGAACTCGTCCTTGACACACTGCGCACCCAGCCCACCGCACCGCGGCTGGCGGCTGGCGCAATGCGTCGAGGGAACCGCGGGCTGGGTCGACTCCTGAGATGGTCCCGGGCCAGCGCCGCCGAGGTCCTCGACAACTACTTCGAGGACTGGCGGCTCGCCATACCGGCGGCCGCCATCGGACCCACCGTCTGGGGCGTGACACCGGAGGCTCCCGGCACCGGATTGGCCGCACTGGCCTACGCGATCCGACACCGCGTCCAGAGTGGCCGACCGGCGGGTGGCAGTGGGGCACTGGTGGAGGCCATCCGCAGTTCCTTCGAGGCAGCCGGAGGGCGGGTCATGTGTGGAGCGAGAGTGGAGTCGCTGCCTTTACGAAAGGGCCTGCTGGACGGAGTCGTACTCTCCGACGGCACTCACCTGCGAGCCCGCACCGTCGTCGCGGCGTGTGACCCCTCCGATGTGTTCGTCCGCTGGCTGGGAAGCGACCTGCCTCCATCGGCTCGTCGACTTGCCAACCGATGGCGACAAGTCCCGCGACCGAAGGGCTACGAGTCCAAGGTGGACGCAGTCCTTGCCGGAATCCCGATCCCGGCCGCAGCCGGAACGCTCGCGGGGCACATACCGGGCTTCGATGCGGTCGGACACACCACTGTGGTCTCGCCCTCACCGGACGATTTGCGCCAGGCCCACCATCGCCGGGCCGACGGACAGGTTGCCGAACGCCCGACGCTGCTCATCGACGTTCCGTCCCTGGTGGACCCATCGATGTCGCCAGGTGTAGGCAGGCATGTGCTCAGCCTGGAGGTGTTGTTCACCCCCTACGACCATCCTGGGGGGTGGGCCACCTCCAGCGAACCCGACCGTTGGCTGGACCTCTGGGCGAGCCAGATGCTCCCAGAAGCACGCAGCCTGATAGAAGACTGGCGGGTAATGACTCCGGACCGCTACGAAGCTGAGTTCTCGATGCACCAGGGCTACTCACCGGCATGGGCGGGTTCTCCGCTGGATGCCTTTCTGGGCCGCTCTCCGGAGTTGACGCGCTACCGGACGCCGATAGCCGGCCTCTTTCTCACCGGGGCGGGTACGTACCCGGGTGCAGGAATAGTCGGAGCGTCTGGTCGCAACACCGCCCGGGTGGTGCTAGCCGCCCTTACAAGTCGGAATGGCGGCGGCTGATGACCATTCCGCTGGGCGTCGGCCTCATGCCCCATGGCCCGGTGGCTGACCTCGTAGACCTGGCAGCACTCGCCGAGGAGCTCGACTGCCGGCGCTGTTGGGTTTACGACGAGGGCCTGGCCACGAGGGATGTCTACGTCACCATGGCGGCCGTCGTCCTGGCAACAAGCACCATCCGGGTGGGTACCGGGATCACGAACCCCTATTCCCGGCACCCGGGTACCACCGCCTCCGCCATCGCCACGATCGACGAACTCAGTGGAAATCGGGCATTCATCGGGCTCGGAGCCGGTGGCGGAATGACACTGGGGCCCATGGGAATCGAGCGTCGGCGACCAGTCGCCGAGGTGGAGTCCATGGTGCAGGCAATGCGCGGCCTCTTCGCCGGCGAAACCGTGGACGCCGATGCCGAGACCTTCGGATTCCGGCGCGCTCGACTCGACTACGGGCGCCCCGGCATAGAGATCTTCCTGGCGGGCCGAGGTCCCCGGATGACCGACCTGGGAGGCCGCCTGGCCGACGGGTTCCTCCTGAGCTGGGTGCACCGCGAACTACTCGACGGACACGTGGCTTCATTGCGCTCTGCGGCCGAGACACACGATCGCCATTTCACGATCGTCTGGTCCACGATGCTGGTCACCTCAGACGTCGACCTCCAGACGGCCCGTGAATCCCTGTCGTTCAGGCTCCCTGACTCCCCCGACTCCGTGAAGGCCATGATCGGCATGACCGAACGTGACACGGTCGCCCTCCGCGAGGCACTCCGGCAGGGTGGACCACCCGCCGCCGCCCACCTCGTGCGTGAGGAGTGGGTTCCGCACTTCGTGCTCATGGGTTCACCAGATGGCGTCGCCAGCGAACTCCTCGAGACCATGGCCCGCTGCGGTATCGACGAGTTCCAACTCCCCGCACTGTCAGCTGACGCCGGGGCCGAGGCTGCAGCGGCGAACATCCGCCGCGCTGCCGGCATATTCCACTCGGAGGCCGCTCGCTAGGACAGGTAGTCACCCAGATCGAGTCCGGGGTAGCTGACGCGCTCTCCGTACTCGCGCCTCTCACGCTTGTACGTGGCGTCGAAACCGACCTTGGTCCCCACGCCCCGCAGGTCACCCACCGGGTCCATCTCATGACCCTGTGCACCGGGCACCGTAAAGACGTCGTCCGGCCAGTGGACCCGATTCGTGAGCGCCCACTGGACTTCGGTCGCTTGGTACATATCAACGTCCCGGTCCACCACCACCACGTGACGCACGTTGAGATGGGCAGCCATCGCCGCTAGGGCAAGGTTCCTCGGAGTTCCTGGGTTGTCCCTGTCGATCTGGACCACGGCCAGAAAGCCATTCGCATAGGGAGGGATGTGGACATCAGCGCCCGGGTCCAGATGACGGACGAATCTGCGCAGGAGGGGCTCACGGGGAAGGACGTTCCCGAGGTAGATGTGCTCGAAGGAGCCGGGAACGATGGTCTGGTAGATCGGGTCGTCGCGCCATGAGATGGCGGTGACCTCGAACGTCGGACTGTTCCACGGCTCGCCGTGGTATCCGTGGAACTCCGCCAATGGACCCTCCGGTTCCCGAACCGCTGGATGCAACAGGCCTTCGACGACCACCTCGGCGTCCACGGGGACATCGACGTCGACCGTGTTGGCCTGACACACCTCGATGCCGCGTCCTCGTATGGCACCGGCTATGAAGAGTTCGTCCACCGGGGTCTTGACTCCGGCTGCAATCATGACTGCCGGGTCCAGGCCGATCGCTAGGGCGATCGGAAATGGTGCATCGGGGTCCTCGCGGGACTTCCAGAAGGTGCCCACGTCCCGCCATTCGTTGACATTGAAGCCAAATCGGTTCCGGTCCAACCGAAGCATCCGGTTGTAGCCGAGATTTCCCCTCCCCGAGACCGGATCCCGTGCCACCGTCACAGCGCCCGTGATGAAGGCTCCACCATCACCCCTTGAGTGAACCGGGATGGGGAGGAGTGACGTGTCGACGTCGCTCCCAACCACCGAGTTGGCCTTCCAGGGGGCGTTGTCGGTCAGGACCGGTCCGACTCCATGGGCCGGTTCCAGGACATGTTCCATCACGTCCACCACCTCGTTGGGCTGGCAGCCCAACGCAATGGAGGCGCGGCGAACGGAAGCCACTCCTCCGCAGAAAATGGGCCACGGACTCTCTTCCGGTTGTTCGAAGAAGCCGGCCGCGCTACCTGATCGCTCCAACGCGGCACCCACGTCGGCCAGTTCGTGCCGCATGGAAACCGGCCGGGAAATCCGTGCCAGTTGCCCGGCCTCCTCCAAGGCCTCAATGAAACTGCGCAGGTCGTGGATGCCGTTCATCGGTGAATCGTCCTGGTCTGGCTGGTAGAGGCGACCAGTTTTCCACGGTGGAACACCTTTCGGGCCATGGGGGCGTCGGCTATGGCGCCACGCACCGACGGTGCGTCGATCGCCACCAGGTCGGCGACGGCCCCGACGACCGGTCCAGCAGGTGGCAGACCCATGCAGGCGCGGGCGTCGGTTCCCACCATGCGGAAGGCCTCGTCGGGGAGAAGGTGCCCGGCCATCACCAGGAGGGCGGCCGTCTCCAGCGGGTCGCTACGGCCGACCAGGTTGAAGGGGTCTTGGACATTGTCCGCTCCGGCACAAACCAGAGCTCCGCCCCTACGCAACGCACCGATCGCCGTCAGACCACGCGGGGTGGCCGTCGGATGGTCCCGACCCTGGAGGAACAAGTTGGTCTGCGGCAGGGCCACCACGCTCATGCCGGCATCGGCCACTAGCCGGGAGACCGCCTCCTGGACGTCCGGAGACTGGAGGCCGAGCGTCACACAGTGACTGGCAGTCACCGGGTGCGCGAAATCGGTATCGATAACCATCTGGGCGAGCTCGGGGAGGTAGAGGATCCCAGGATCAAGCATCTCGTCCACATGAAGGTCCAGACCGATCCCAGCGTCCGATGCCGCCGCCAAGGCGTCCGTCATCAGCGCGGTCCCGTCCGGATCCAGATGCGGGCATCCACCGATCAGGTCGACGCCGATATCGAGAGCGACGGCCAACGCTCGACGGTTTCCCCTTCCTTCCGAGCCGGTGATCGGATTGCTGGTGAGCGCCACGATCTGGACATCCATCAAGTCGGCCATCCGGTGGCGCGCCTCGCGGACCGCCTGAAGGGCGTCTTCGCCAGTACCGACGTTGACGTGCGTGCGTACTGCCGTGGCACCGTTCGCCAGGAGCAACCCGAGGGCATCGGTGGCCCGGTCGGCAATCTCATCCGGCGTGAAGAGTCCATCCGATGCTGCCTTCGTCCAGGCTTCGATCGCCCCCATCAGATCCCCTCGCGGGTTCGGCACCCGTTCAGCGGTGAGGGCCTTGTCCAGATGGGCGTGCGGCTCGGCCATGGCTCCGAACAACAGCCAACCGTTGAGCTCTTCCCGGGGGGTTCCCGCGGCTACCGGTGTCCCCGCGTCGACGACAGCCGACACCGAACCTTCGACAACGTGGACGTCGACCAAACGCCCGTCGCCGAGATGAGCCCCAGCCAGCACCCGATCGGGTGCCGATTCTGAGGGCGGGCTGGACACGTCGTGAGGCTAGTGCAGCGCGATGATTCCGATATCCGGCCGACGGGTGCCGTGATGCCAGAGCCTGATAGGAAATCGGCCATGTCCGACCTGCGTCGCTTGATCATCGGAATCACCGGAGCGAGCGGCGTGGGTTACGGGATCCGCGCACTCCAGTTGCTCGCCGCCGAACCCGATATCGAAACGCATCTCGTGATCACTGCCGCAGCACGCGTCACCGTCGGACTTGAGACCAGTATGTCAACCGACGAAGTCGAGGCCCTGGCCGACGTCGTCCACCCCATTCGCGACATCTCGGCTGGACCAGCCAGCGGTTCGTTCCCGGCCGACGGGATGCTCGTTGCTCCCTGCTCGATTCGCGCCCTTTCGGCCATTGCCCATTCCCACAGCGCCGATCTGCTCACTCGGGCAGCCGACGTGACCCTCAAGGAACGCAGGCCACTGGTGCTCATGGTGCGGGAAACACCCCTGCATCTAGGCCACCTTCGCCTCATGGCCGGCGTCAGCGAGATGGGTGGCATCATCTTTCCTCCGGTACCTGCCTTCTATGAGCACCCGACCGATCTTCAGCAGATGGTTACCGGCACCACGGCGCGGGCACTGGCGCAACTGGGGGTAGCCGTGCCGGAGTTGGGGCGCTGGGAAGGCCCCAGCGGCAACCCACCTCCCAGCTGAACGAGTCCTCCACCCGCGAGAAGCGTTTTCCGCATCGCTTTGCATGTGGCCGCGACGACTACTCTGCCTATTGGACCGATCCATCCATTCCTGTGTAATGTCCCGATTCGCAGTCCAACCCAGGTTCGCCAGCTGAACGCAGGATTTCCCGCTCAAAGCAGGATTTCGCCCGCAGAACGCAGGATCCACCCGCTGGATGCAGGATTTCGTGACTGCTTTGAACCAAGACACCAGTGGGGGCGAGCATGTACCGACCGCGAAACGTTGTTCTCTGTGCCTTTCTCGGCATAGCACTCATCGCCGGAGCCTGTGGCTCTGACGCCGAGGATGACCAAGGCGCTGCGCCAGCAGCAACCGTGGCAACGACCGCCGCGCCGGCGACCACCGCGGCACCGGCGACCACCGCTGCACCGGCGACCGAAGCATCCGCCCCAGCATCGACCGATCTGGCGGCTGTGTGTCCGGCCACGGTGGTGATCCAGACCGACTGGTTCCCCGAGTCCGAGCACGGCGGCATGTACGAAATGGTCGGCGACGACTATGTGATCGATGCCGACAACCAGACAGCG
>JAZADN010000110.1:0-37894 GCA_036123585.1 Actinomycetota bacterium
TAGGTGCCAGATCAGACTGAAGTCACCAAGTTCGCTGGCTGTGTAGAAGACCCGGTCCAGGGTGGGGTGGCCGCGCAGGCGTTCCCAGGCCCTGTCGACCGCCTCGTCGAGGGACGCGCCGAGCGGCCCTAGCGGGTGGCGGTCGGCGTGCTCGGCCTCAGCGCCGGGGCGCCTATCGGAGTCCTCGGACGGGGGGCCGACGGGTTCGACGTCGGCGGGATCCACAGACCCAGCCTACGGGGACCGGATCTGGGCGCCGATCAGGGTTCAGGATCGTGCGTGGCCGACGCGCCGGTGGTCAAGGACCTAGAGACCACCGGGGGTGGCGGCGAACCACCCCCGGCGCAAGATCTGCCAGTGGGCTCCGGGCGAACTGCTGACTGAGGTCGGGTCTTCGTCGAGAGTCGGACGGCCTGTGGGGTCAGGTGTCGGCATGGGCGCCAGCCGTGGACAGCACGCCCCGTCGCCACCGCCGCGGCGTGGCCAAAAGGGCCCTTGGGTAGTCCTCGAACATCCAGCGGGCGAAGTTGCGGCGGGTCCACGGCGTGAACCCGGCCAGCCGAACCGATGCCCGAGCGCCCACAGGGCGGGTCAGGACGCGCTGCAGGGCCAGTGACATGCGGTGGTCAGCCACCAGGTGCCGACGGACGTCCCGTCGATAGCGCTCGGCGACCACGGCACCTCTGTTGCCGGCTACCTCGTCTGCGGAGAGGTGTGCCTCGGCGGCCAGGATCCCGGTGAGGAGGGCCTGGCCAATGCCCTCGCCGGTCAGAGCGTCGGTGGCCGCCGCGGCGTCGCCGACGAACAAGACGGGGCCGTGAGCCAGCACCGCCCGGTCCACCCGGGCCGGGATGGGCCATGCGGTGCGGCGGCCCACTGGGCGGGCGGCGTCGCCCAAAACCCGGCGGACGTCCCGCCGGTCCATGAGGCCGTCCCAGATCCGACCGGTGTCGCCTACGTCCACCGGTCCATCCCTGAGCACTCCGAAGCCCACATTGGCCCGACCACCGGGAAGCGGGAACGACCAGACGTAGCCGGGGAGTAGGTCGGGCTCGAACCAGACGTGGAGGTCTGCAGCCTCGGGTCCCACGTCGGACACGTACTGGCGGAAGGCGTGCCATTCGCCCCGGTACCCACCCACGGAGAGACCCAGTAGGCGACGGGTCGGGGACCACATGCCGTCAGCGGCCACCACCACGGTGGCCCGGACCTCTCCGAGCCCGCTGACGGTGGTGGTCGCTCCGGCGTGGTCGGTCTCGATCCCGGTCAGGGCGTGGCCCTCGGCAACCTCGGCACCGGCGGATCGGGCCAGGTCGAGGAGCGCCGCGTCGTACTCGCGCCGGGAAGCCACTGCCGCATACTGGCCAGCGCCCGTCGGCAGCGGTAGTCGGACGGTCCGTCCCGACGGCGAGTGCAGGACGGCCCCGTCTACCACCTGCCAGCCGGCGACGTTCGCGGGATCCAGGCCGAGTCGCTCGCCGAGCCGCAGGGCCAGTGAGGTCAGGCCGTCCCCGCAGCACTTGTCGCGGGGAAACGTCGCCTTGTCGATCAGCAGCACCGACCGTCCGGCCCGGGCAGCCGTGATGGCCGCAGCGGAGCCGGCGGGCCCTCCGCCGACCACCAGTGCGTCGACCCGGCGGGAGGCGGCGATGGACATCTCAGAAGAGCCGGAGTTCGTCGGACTCGATGCCACGGAGTTCGTCGTAGTCCACGACCACGCAACCAATTTCGCGGTCCTCGGCCAGCACCCGGGCCTGAGGCTTGATCTCCTGGGCCACGAAGATCCCCCGGACCGGACGAAGCATGGGGTCGCGGTTCAGGAAGTCCAGATAGCGGGTGAGTTGCTCGACGCCGTCGATCTCTCCACGTCGCTTGACCTCGACGGCGACCGCCTCGCCGTTGGCGTCGCGGCACAGCAGATCGACCGGGCCGACGTCGGTGGGGAACTCCCGGCGGACCAGACGGAGGCCGTCGGCGATTGACGTGGGGTCGGCGGCCAGGAGTTCCTGGAGGTGGGCCTCCACGCCGTCCTTCTGGAGGCCTGGGTCGACACCCATCTCATGGTCGAGTTCGGCCAGCACCTCGTGGACGGTGATGGTCAGCACCTCGCCCTTGGGGTTGCGGACGGTCCACAAGGCCTCGACGCCCTCCTCGGCGGCTTCCTCTACGGTGAGCGTGTTGGGGGCGTTCATCCAGTTCAAGGGCTTGTAGGCGCCGCCGTCGGCGTGGACGGCCACGCAGCCGTCCGCCTTGACCATCAGAAGGCGGATGGCCTCTGGGAGGTGGGCGGTGAGCCGGCCGTCGTAGTCGACGGTGCAGCGGGCCACGACGGCGCGCACGGGTGGAACGACTCTCAGCCGGCCAGGGCGGCCAGTACGGCGTCGGCCAGCTCGACGCGGCAGACGAGTAGGTCGGGCAGGTACGGGTCTGGCCGGTCGTAGGCCAGGGGGCTGCCGTCGAGGCGCGAGGCGTGCAACCCGGCGGCTATCGCAACGGCCACCGGCGCGCAGCTGTCCCACTCGTACTGGCCGCCGGAGTGCACGTAGCAGTCCACCTCGCCGCGCACCACGGCCATGGCCTTGGCCCCGGCCGACCCCATCTCGACCAGTTCACCACCCAGGGCTTCACACGCCGCTAGGGCCTCGGCCGGCGGACGGGAACGGCTCACCACCATCCTGGGGTGGTCGCTGACCGGGGGCAGGCCTTCGACGGCGGGCGGCTCCAAGGTCGACAGGGTGACGCCCAGGCCGGGCAGGGCCACGGCGCCGGCCGTGGGCACGCCGTCCTCGGCCAGGGCCACGTGCACGGCCCAGTCGGTCCGTGGCGGCTCGGAGTACTCACGGGTGCCGTCCACCGGATCGACGATCCAGGTGCGGCCGCCGGTGCCTCGCGGGGGATGATCCACATGGGCGCTGCCCTCCTCGGACAGGACGGCGTCGCCGGGCCGAGCCTCGGCCAGGAGGTCCATCAGGAACTCGTGGGACCGCTGGTCGCCCTCGTGTTTCATCACCGACGCCGGTGCCCCGTTGGCGGTCAGGCGGTGGCGGATCTCCAACAGGACAGCCCCGGCCCGGGTTGCCAGATCCACGGCGAGGCGGTGGTCGTCGACGGTGGCCACGTGCCGTCCGGCCCTGTCAGTCGCCTGCCGAGCGGCGGCCCAGCTCGATGGCGGCCCGGACGGTGGCGCGTACCTCGTCTTCGTCGCCGCCACCCGCCACCAGGCGCTGCACGCCCGCTTCGATCTCGGCGGCACGTGCCTCGTCGGCGCTGGCCGCCTCCTCAACTGCCGGGACCAGCACCCCGACCAACAGCAGGATCAGAGCGCCGGCGGCAGCCACGAGGCCGAAGGCGAGGGCGCCGTCGATGCTGTCGGCGATCGAGGTGACGATCATCCCGGCGATGCACGAGGCGCACAGCACGAGCGCCGCGCCACGGACGGCGCTCGGCGAAAGCAGGCGGGTCCGGGCGTCGGCAGCGCTCATCGGACCAGCGGCTTGTAGTTCATGCGGTGGGGCTGGTCGTCGAGGCCCAACTCCCGCCGGCGGTATGTCTCGTATTCGGTGAAGTTGCCCTCGAACCACCGGACCTGTGAGTCGCCCTCAAAGGCGAGGACGTGGGTGGCCACCCGATCAAGGAACCAGCGGTCATGGCTGATGACCACCGCGCAGCCGGCGTAGGCGTCGAGCCCGGCCTCGAGCGCTCGCAGGGTGTCGACGTCGAGGTCGTTGGTGGGCTCGTCGAGCAGGAGGACGTTGGCGCCGCTCCTGAGGACCTTGGCCAGGTGGACCCGGTTGCGCTCGCCACCTGAGAGGTCGCCGACCTTCTTCTGCTGGTCGGAGCCCTTGAAGTTGAACGAGGCCACGTAGGCCCGGCCGTTGACCTCCCGGCGGCCCACTTCGATGAACTCCCGGTCGTCGGTGATCTCTTGGTACACGGTGCGTTCGGAGGCGAGGCTGTCCCTGGACTGGTCGACGTAGCCCATCTCGACCGTCGGACCGAGGCAGATGGTTCCTGAGTCGGGAGCCGTGGCGCCCTCAGCGGTCCCGTCGGCCGCCGCGGCAAGCATTCGGAACAGCGTGGTCTTGCCAGCGCCGTTGCCACCGATCACGCCGACGATGCCAGCTGGGGGTAGCGAGAACGACAGGTCGTCGATGAGCAGACGGTCGTCGAAGCCCTTGGACAGGTTCTCCACCTCGATGACCTGGTCGCCGAGTCGCTGGTTGGCCGGGATATCGATCTGGAGTTCCCTGGCCCGCTTCTCCGTGTCGGCGGCCTCGGCGACGAGGCGGTCGTAGGCGCTCAGGCGGGCCTTGCCCTTGGACTGGCGGGCCTTGGGCGCCATCCGCACCCACTCCAGCTCGCGTTCCAGCGTGCGCTTGCGGGCCGAGTCAACCTTCTCCTCGGCTTCGAGGCGGGCCTGCTTCTGCTCCAGCCAGCCCGAGTAGTTGCCCTCGTACGGGATGCCCCGGCCCCTATCCAACTCCAGGATCCAGCCGGCCACGTTGTCGAGGAAATATCGGTCGTGGGTGATGGCCACCACGGTGCCGTGGTAGTCGCGGAGCGTCCGCTCCAGCCACGCCACCGACTCGGCGTCAAGGTGGTTGGTGGGCTCGTCGAGCAGTAGTAGGTCGGGGCGCGACAGCAGGAGCCGGCACAGGGCCACCCGACGTCGCTCGCCGCCGGACAGGGTGGTGACGTCGGCTTTGCCGGGCGGGAGGCGGAGGGCGTCCATGGCGATCTCGATGGTGCGTTGCAGGTCCCAGGCGCCAGCCGTCTCGATCTTCTTCTCCAGCTCGGCCTGGTCGGCGCCGAGCTTCTCGTAGTCGGCGTCGGGATCGGCCCAGCCGGCCAGGACCTCCTCGTAGCGGGTCAGCAGGTCGGCCACCTGGCCGACGCCGTCCATCACGTTGGCCTGCACGTCCTTGGAGGCATCGAGGGAGGGCTCCTGTTCGAGGAGTCCCACGGTGAAGCCGTCGGTCAGTCGGGCCTCGCCGGTGAAGCCGTCGTCCACGCCGGCCATGATCCGAAGCAGCGACGACTTGCCGGCCCCGTTCGCACCCAGCACACCGATCTTGGCCCCCGGGTAGAAGGCCAAGGTGATGTCCTTGAGGACGTCGCGGTCCGGCGGATGGAAGCGACCGACGCGCCGCATGGTGTCGATGAACTGGGCGCTCATGAGCGCCGAGGCTACCGGTGGTGTCAGGGAGAGGCCCGGTGCCTACGCTCGCCCAGTGCCCGGGATCGAGGCGGTGCTGTTTGACTTCGGCGGGGTGGTCCTGACCAGCCCGTTCGATGCCTTTGCCGCCTACGAGGCCGAGGCCGGCCTGCCCCCCGACACAATCCGCCGGATCAACTCGGCCAATCCCGACTCCAACGCCTGGGCGCTCTTCGAGCGGAGCGAGGTCGACGCAGACGGATTCTGCCGACTCTTCGAGGCCGAGGCGGCTGCCCTGGGACTGGTGGTTGACGCCCGGCGCGTCCTAGCCGGGCTGCACGGCGACCTTCGGCCAACCATGGTCGAGGCCGTGCGCCGCTGCTCGGCGGCTCGACGGACCGGCCTGCTGACCAACAACGTAACGCCGTTGGCCCAGCAGGAATCGGCCCGACCTGAGGTACTGGCCGTGGTCGACCTTTTCGACGTGGTGGTGGAGTCCAGCGTGGTGGGCTTCCGCAAGCCGGAGCCGGCGTTCTACGAGACGGCTTGTCAGCGGCTCGCCGTGCAGCCGTCGGCCTGCGTGTTCCTTGACGACCTCGGCATCAACCTCAAACCGGCCCGGGCCATGGGCATGACGACCATCAAGGTCGGCGACCCCGCCGAGGCGATCGCCGAACTCGAGTCGCTCCTCGGGTTCCCCCTGGGTTGACGCCCGTCGGGGCCGCTGTCGCCCCTCCCGGGTCCTAGTCTCGGACACCGTGCGGATCGTCACCTGGAACGTCAACTCGCTGAAAGCTCGGATCGACCGCGTCGAGGCATGGATGACTGCCGCGTCGCCGGACGTCCTGTGCCTCCAGGAGACCAAAATGGCCGATGAGGCCTTCCCCCATCACCGGTTCGCGGCGTTGGGCTACGAGTCGGCCCACCACGGCCAGGGCCAGTGGAACGGGGTGGCCGTCATCTCCCGGGTCGGCCTCGACGACGTCCGGTCCGGATTCGCCGACGGCCGGGACGACCCCGACCCCGATGCCCGGATCCTGTGGGCTACGTGCGACGGGGTTCGGGTGGCCTCGTGCTACGTGCCCAACGGACGAGCGGTTGACCACGACCACTACCGCTACAAGCTGGACTGGCTGGGCCGTCTCCATGACGACCTGGTGGCCAACACGAAGCCGGCCGACCAGCCGGTGGTGGTGGTCGGGGACTTCAACGTGGCGCCCGACGACCGCGACGTCTGGGACCCGATGGCGCTCGAGGGCAGCACCCACGTCACCGAGCCCGAGCGCGATGCCCTGCAACGCCTGGTCGGCCTGGGCTTCGTGGACGTCTTCCGGGAACGCTTCGAGGACGCCGGCCTCCACTCGTGGTGGGACTACCGGGGCGGCGCCTTCTACAAGCGGATGGGGATGCGAATCGACCTCTTGTACGCCTCGGCTCCGGCGGCCGCCGCGCTCGACTTCGTGATCGTGGATCGCAACGAACGCAAGGGAGAGAAGCCCAGCGACCACGCACCGGTGGTCGCCGATTTCCACCTGGTGTCAGGCTCCTGAGCTCACCCCGGGTCCGGCCTTCTGGGGGTCAGCCGTCGGCCAGGAGCGCTAGGAGCTCCGCTCCGAAGTCCTCGACCTTGCGGGGCCCGATGCCAGATACGGCCAGCAGTTCGTCGACGTTCGTGGGTCGCGCCTCGGCCAAGGCGTCGAGGGTGGCGTTGGTGAGGATCCGGTAGGCGGAGACGTCGGCCGCCCGGGCCGTCTCAGTTCGCCAGGCGCGGAGCCGGTCGTGGAGTGGTGAGTCGCCCACAGGTCTAGGGGCCCTCGCCTGGGCAGGGGACGCGGCGGCGTCGGAGAGGCTCCCGGCCACAGCGTTTTCGGTGGCCGAGGGCGCCGGGCGATCGTGGTGGGACAGCACTGCCAGGATGCCCGGACCATGGAGGTCGACCCTGGTGGGTCCAATGCCGTGGACGGCCTGCAGTTCCTCGTGGTCGGTGGGCCACCGTGCCACCAGGTCGGCCAGCGTGGCGTCGGTGAACACGACGTAGGGAGGAACGTTCGCTGCCCGTGCCGCCGCGCTCCTGAACTCGCGCAGCGCGACTACCACCGGGTGGTCGGGCAACGGTGTCCGCCGGGTCCGGTCGGCCATCTCCCGGGCGCGTCGGGCCCCCTCGGATCGACCGACCGGTCGTTCGAGGCCGGCAATGGCCGCCTCGAGGTCGGCCAGCCAAGGCGAAGGCCGCCGGGCAGCCGAGCGTTGGCCGAAGGTCCGCTGGCCGGCCCAGGTGCAAAACAGGCGGTCCTCGGCCCGGGTGAGGGCCACGTACAGCAGGCGGCGCTCCTCGTCGCGGGCGTCGAAGTCCTTCGCATGGGCGATGGGAACGAAGCCCTGTTCGAGGCCAGCCAGGTGAACCGTCGGCCACTCGAGGCCCTTGGCGGCGTGGAAGGTGGCCATCTCGACGGCGTCGGCATGGTCATCGTTGGTCGAACGGGCCTGGGACCGGACCCACGAGGCGAACGCCTTGCCGCTGCCGGACGGCTCGAGGGCCAGGTACTCGTCGGCTAAGCGGGACAGTTCGGCGAAAGCCGCCGTCCGTCCGGCGTCCACCTGGGTGGCTTCGTCGTCCGGGCCCGACGCTGTCGACCCATCGGTGTCCTCGGTGGTCGCGCCGCGCAGGTCACCGAGCAATTTGGAGAGCGCCAGGTTGGTTCGTCCCAACTGGGCAAGCTGGGCCCTGACGTCGGAGCGGTCCAGCAGTCCGCTTCCGGTGCGGGTGCGAATGGGGATGCCAGCGGCCTGGAAGGCCTCGACGAGAGGTTCGGTCTGGGCGTTGGTCCTGACAAGGACCGCCTGATCGCGCCACCGGCCGTCCGGCCCACGGACAGTGCGGGCCCGACTGGCGATGGCCTTCGCCTCGGCGTGTTCGTCCGCGTAACCCTCGACCACCGGATCGGGTCCTCGGTCGCGGTTGGCCTCCATCGGATCCCGACCCACCAGCAGGCACGCAGCGGCCCGCAAGACCTGCGGGGTGCTGCGGTAGTTCTGGCGGAGTTCCAGCACCGTGGCCCCGGGGAAGTGAGTGGCGAACCGCATCAGGTAGTCAGCGTCCGCCCCGTTCCACCCGTAGATGGCCTGATCTGGGTCGCCAACCGCACACAGGTCGCCTCGACCGTCCAACCAGCCGGCCAGCAGGTCGAACTGGAGGGGGTTTACGTCCTGGAATTCGTCCACGTAGAGGTGCCGGAACCGCCACCGCTGCGCCGCAGCGAACCGCTTGTCGGTGGCCAGGGCGTGGCGGCACAGGTCGAGCAGGTCGTCGAAGTCGACCAGGTTGCGGGCCGACTTGGCCTCCTCGTAGTCGGCGTAGATGCGGGCCACCGTGGGAGCCGGAAACGGAGGCGTCCGCCCGGAGTCCTCAGCCATCGCCGCGTAGGCCTCGGGGCGGATACGGCGGGCCTTGGCCCACTCGATTTCAGAAACTACGTCCAGGGCGACCGTGGACCTTTGGTCGCGGGGGACCAACGGTCCGATGACGCCCATCTTGCGGTCCAGTAGTTCGGGTTCCGGCTGGCCGGTCTCGTGCCACCAGGTACGCAGTTGGGCCAGCGCGACGGCATGGAAGGTCCCGGCGGCCACCTGGTCACGCATCCCGAGGCGCCGCAGGCGAGAGCGCAACTCGGCGGCGGCCTTGCGGGTGAAGGTCAGGGCCAGCACCCGACGAGGGTCGTCACGGCCGGTCAGCGACCGCCAAGCAATGCGGTGGGTCAGCACCCGGGTTTTGCCCGAGCCGGCGCCAGCGTGGACGGCCAGGGGTAGGCCGTCGGCAGCGACCGCCTCGCGCTGCTCGTCGTTCAGTCCGACCAGCAACGCCTCGGCGTCCGCGGCCGCGGACGCTCCCTCGTCGCCGAACAGGCTTCCGGGAGAAGTGTCCGCCCCCACTCGGGAGCCTGTCCGATCGTCCGCAGCGGCCATCGGCCGCACCCTAGCGATGGCCCGTGGCGGCCTTCCCCGACCCGGCACCGACCCAGCTCGGGTCCGGGACGGCCCTCCGAGGCGCCGGACCTACGATCGGCCTATGGAGCCGGTCTCCCCCGAGGCCTTTGACCACCTGGTGGCCGAGGCCCTCGACTTGCTGCCGCCCGAGCTGGCTGTGCTCATGGACAACGTGGCCGTCCTCACCGCCGACCGGGGTGACCAGCCCGACTTGCTTGGGCTCTACGACGGCGTGCCGCTGACCGAACGGGGCGACTACGGCGGTGCGACGGACTGGACGATGCCCGACCGCATCCACCTGTACCGCCTGGCCCTCTGCGAGATGTGCGCCGACATCAACGAGCTTCGCCACGAGGTCGCGGTCACCGTGGTCCACGAGGTGGCCCACCACTTCGGCATCGACGATGACCGCCTCCACGAGCTGGGCTGGGACTGAGCTTCGGACTAGTCCCTTACCGGGACTCGAACCCGCTGGACCTGCGTCAGCCCTCCCTGGCCATGGGCACGTGGGGGATGCCATCCTCGAGGAATTCCTCACCGGTTGGCTCGTAGCCAAGCGAGGCGTACCAGGGGGCCAGGTACGTCTGGGCGTCCAGCACGATTCGCCCCGGGGTGGTGCCGTGCACGTGGGCCAGCAGCACGCCAGCCAGCCCGTTGCCCCGGGCGTCGGCGCGGGTCGCTACCCGCCCCACCCGATGCGAACCGCCGGTCTCGGCCAGGACCCGCAGAGCGGCCGCTGGCCGGCCGTCGGGTCCGTCCAGCCACACGTGCCGGGTCTCCGGTTCGGGGTCCCTACCATCGAGTTCTGGGTAGGCGCACTCCTGCTCGACTACGAACACGTCGACCCGTAGTCGCAACAGGTCGTGGAGCATCGCCGCGTCGAGTTCGGCAAAGCGTCGGTCATGGATGGTCGGTGACTCAGGGTGCACGAGCCGGACCGTAGCGGCCGCTCAGCGGGCGCAGGGTTGGCGCGCCGTGTCTCGGGAACGGAGGATGACGCCGTGCCGTTCGTCGACCTCCCGTCCGGAATCCGGATCTGCCACGAGACGTTCGGAGACCCGGCCGACCCGACGGTGCTCCTCCTCCACGGCCTGGGCAGCCAGATGCTGGTCTGGGACGAGGCGTTCTGCTGCCTCCTAGCTGACGAGGGGTTCCGGGTCGTCCGCTCCGACCACCGCGACAGCGGCCTGTCCACCATCCTCGACGAGGGCGCTCCCCCTTACTCGTTGTCCGATATGGCCGCCGACGCGGTCGGCCTGCTCGACGCCCTCGACCTGGCCGACGTCCACGTGGTGGGCTTCTCGCTCGGGGGGATGGTCGCCCAGACGATCGCTGTCGAGCACCCCGGCCGGTGTCGCAGCCTCGTGTCCATGGGTTCGGCCACCGGGAGCCGGGACGTGGGACGTCCCGCCCCGGAGACCTCGGCCGCCATGCTCGCCGAACCTCCTCCCGACGCTGAAGGAGCCCTCTCCAAGGATCTGTCCAACCTCCGCCTGTGGGCCAGCGACTGGCACGACGAGGACCACGCCCGGGCCAAGTACCAGGCCTACCGCCGACGCTCGGTCCAGCCTCGCCACGCCTATGTGCGCCAATGGGGAGCCGCCCAGGCCGCTGGCAACAGGGAGGCGGCCCTGACCACCATCCGGGTGCCCACCCGGGTCATCCACGGCACCCGCGACACGTTGATCCTGCCCTCGGCAGGAGAACGGACGGCCGAAGTCATCCCGGGAGCGGACCTGGTCCTGATCGAAGGCTGGGGTCACGACGTATCACCGGGCGGCTTCGAGATCCTCGTGTCGACCATCGTCGACCACTGCCACGCCGTCGAAGCGACACGCTGAGGCCACCGACTGGAGCCGGATGGCGGCCACGGGCCGGCCACGGGGGAAGATCGTCGACGAGGCCGACAGGCCACGACCTGACGGGAGCGACCATGGGTGCACTGGACGGAGTCCGGGTGATCGAGCTGGCGGGGATCGGCCCCGGCCCGTTCTGCGGGATGATGCTGGCTGACATGGGGGCTGACGTGGTCCGCATCGACCGGGCCGGCTCGGTTCGCGGTGGCGACCCGGACCGTCCCCCAGCCGACGTGAACGCCCGTGGCCGACGCAGCATCGGCGTCGACCTCAAGTCCGACGAGGGACGCGACCTAGTGCTCGACATGGTCGCGGATGCCGATGTGGTCTTCGAGGGCTACCGGCCCGGGGTGGCAGAACGCCTCGGGCTCGGCCCCGAGGACTGCCTGGCGCGCAACCCGGCCATCGTCTACGGCCGGATGACCGGCTGGGGCCAGGACGGTCCTTACGCCACGTCGGCCGGCCACGACATCAACTACATCTCCTTGGCCGGGGCGCTAGCCCATATGGGACGCCACGATTCCGGCCCGGTGCCACCGCTCAACCTGGTCGGCGACTTCGGAGGTGGAGGCATGTACCTGGCCTACGGCATCGTCTGCGCCCTGCTGTCGGCCCGGAGCACCGGCGAAGGCCAAGTGGTCGACGCGGCGATGGTCGACGGGGCGGCCAGCCTCATGAGCTTCTTCTACGGGATGCTCCACACCGGCTTCGCCACCGAGGGCCGGGGCGAGAACATGCTCGATACCGGGGCCCACTTCTACGACGTCTACGAGTGTGCCGACGGCGGCTGGATCTCCATCGGCTCGATCGAGCCCCAGTTCTACGCTGAGTTGGTCGAGAAGTTGGGGCTCGACCCGGACGACTTCGCTGACCAGCACGAACGGTCTCGGTGGCCCGAGCTCAAGGAGAAGGTGGCCGCCATGGTGGCCACGAAGACCCGCGACGAGTGGGACGCCGTCCTCGAGGGCAGCGACGTCTGCTACGCCCCGGTGCTCACCGTGTCCGAGGCGAAAGAGCACCCCCACCATGTGGCCCGGGGGACCTTCGTGGAGTCCGGCGGCATCGTCCAGCCCGGACCGGCGCCGCGCCTCAGCCGCACCCCAGGACAGATCCGCCGCCCACCGGCGCACGCCGGCCAACACACCGACGAGCTCTTATCCGAGCTGGGCCTCGCCGCCGACCGCATTGCCGCACTGCGCGCCGCAGGCGTCGTGGCCTGATCGGTCGCTGGAATAGCCCGTCGATCGGGAAACCGCCCGTGGCCACCATCGTCTTCCTCCATGCCCACCCAGACGACGAGTCGCTGGCCTCGGGCGGGACGATGGCCCTGCTGTCCGATGCCGGACACCGGGTGGTCCTGGTGGTGGCCACCCGGGGCGAGGAGGGTGAGCCGGTGCCCGGCGTGCTGGCCCCCGGCGAGGCCCTAGAGGACCGGCGGACAGATGAGGTGCAAGAGGCGGCCCGCATCATCGGCGTTGCCCGTGTGGCCTTCCTCGGGTACCGGGACAGCGGCATGGCCGACGACCCCGCCAACGCCCACCCTGACTGCTTCTGGCAGGCTGATGTCGACGAGGCCGTGGCCCGACTCGACGAGGCGCTAGCCGACGACGACCCCGACCTGTTGGTCGCCTACGACCCGAACGGTGGTTACGGCCACCCAGACCACATCCAGGTCCACCGGGTGGGGACCCGTTGGGCTGGGCAGCGCCGGTCATGCGACAGTCCGGTCCGGCTCCGCTGGGTGACGCTGAACCGCGACGTCATCCAGGCCACGATGGACGCTGCTCTGGTCGCCGCCGAAGAGGCCGAGGTGAACGGCGAGCCCATTTGGTCTGACGACGCAATGCTCCAGGCCCGTCGCGAGCGACTCGAGTCCGGTACCTACGGGATGCCCGACGCCGACATAACCCACGGGGTGGACGTGCGGTCGGTGCTCGACCGAAAGCGAGCGGCAATGCGGGCCCACGCCAGCCAGATCCCGGAGGACTCGTTCTTCCTCGCCATGCCCGACGAGGCTTTCGCCCTCGCCTTCGGTCGCGAGTGGTATGTCGACCCCGACCGGCTCCGGGACGGCCGCCCCCAGGTCGACGACCCGCTCCTTCCGTGAGGACGCGACGGCGACCGCCGCTGGCATGATGGCCGGGTGATCGCCGTCCTCGGAACGCTGGGTGAACTCCACGAGGGTTTCGCATGGGTGATGGTGGTCGGCAACGGCCTAGCTGGCGCCTGGGCCTTGACCGCCCACCGGGTCCACGCCCTCCGGGGTCGGGCGCTGTGGTGGTTCACCGGGCTGGCCCAGATCGCTATCGCCGTGCAGGTCACCATGGGCGTCGGGATGGTGGCCGGCCAGGACATCGACCCGCCCCAGTTCCACCTCTTCTATGGCTTCGTGGCCCTGGTAGTGGTGGGCATCGTCTACAGCTACCGCCAGAGCATGCGGCCTCACCGTCACCTGCTCTACGGGTATGCCGGCCTGTTCCTCATGGGCCTGGGTATCCGCGCCATGCTGGTTGCTGCCTGACCGCAGTGGGGCTCGTCCCTGCTCGGCGATGTCGCAACTGTCCGCCGCCTGACGGCGACGCTCCCAGTCCGGTGGAGGGACTACCTGGCGGCGTCGAGGCGACGGCGCAGATCGTCGAGTTCGGCGTCCAGCCGCTTGGGTAGGCGGTCGCCGATCATCGTGTAGTGCTCGTCTATCAGTGCCACCTCGTGACCCCACGACGACGGGTCAACGGCTAGCAGCCTTTCCATGGTGGCGTCGTCCAGGTCCAGCCCGGTCCGGTCGATGCCGTCCAGGGTGGGCACCAAGCCGATCGGGGTATCGGCGGCGTCGGTCGCGCCGGCCACTCGTTCCACGACCCACTTGAGGACCCTGCAGTTCTCGCCGAAGCCCGGCCACATGAAGCCACCGTCGGCGTCCTTGCGGAACCAGTTCACCCAGAACATCTTCGGCAAGTGGGTCGGGTTGCCGTGGTCACCGATGGAGAGCCAGTGGGCGAAGTAGTCGCCGACGTTGTAGCCGGTGAACGGCAGCATGGCGAATGGGTCGAAGCGGACCTGGCCGATGGCGCCGGCGGCCGCGGCCGTTTTCTCGGAACTCATGATCGAGCCAAGGAACACACCGTGGTCCCAGTCGCGGGCCTCGGTCACCAGAGGGACGTTGGTGGCCCGGCGGCCGCCGAACAGGATGGCCGAGATGGGGACGCCGGCCGGGTCCTCCCACTCTGGGGCGATAGACGGGCACTGTGAGGCCGGGGTGGTGAACCGGGCGTTCGGGTGGGCGGCCGGCGCCTCCGACTCCGGCGTCCACGGATTGCCCTGCCAATCGGTGAGTTCGGCCGGCGGCTCGTCGGTCATCTCCTCCCACCAGACGTCGCCCTCAGGGGTGAGGGCCACGTTGGTGAACACCGAGTTGCCCCACAGGGTGGCCATGGCGTTGGCGTTGGTGGCGGCTGACGTGCCGGGGGCCACGCCGAAGAACCCGGCCTCCGGGTTGATGGCCCGCAGGCGACCGTCATCGCCGAATTTCATCCAGGCGATGTCGTCTCCGATGGTCTCCACCTTCCAGCCTGGCAGCGTGGGCACCAGCATGGCCATGTTGGTCTTCCCACAGGCCGATGGGAAGGCGGCAGCCACGTAGGTCTTCTCGCCCTCTGGCGACGTCAGGCCGAGGATCAGCATGTGCTCGGCCAGCCAGCCGCCATCGCGGGCCATGGTCGAGGCGATCCGCAGTGCGAAGCACTTCTTTCCCAGGAGGGCATTACCGCCGTAGCCGGATCCGTAGGACCAGATCTCGCGGGTCTCCGGGAAGTGGGCGATGTACTTGTTGTCGGGGTCGCACGGCCACGGGACGTCGGCCTGGCCCACGTCGAGGGGGGCGCCGACGGAGTGCACGCAGGGGACGAACTCGCGGTCTCCGAGGACCTCGAGCACCCGTCCGCCCATCCGTGTCATCGTCCGCATGCCCACCACCACGTAGGGCGAGTCGGTGAGTTGGACTCCGATATGGGCGATGGGCGATCCGACCGGGCCCATCGAGAAGGGCACTACGTACATGGTGCGACCCCGCATGCAGCCCCGGTAGAGCGCGAGCATCTCCGCTTTGAGCGTGGACGGGTCGCGCCAGTTGTTGGTGGGACCGGCGTCGGCGGGGCTGGTGGTGGCGATGTAGGTGCGATCCTCGACCCGCGCCACATCCCCGGGGTCCGACAGCGCTAGGTAGGAATTTGGGCGCAGGTCGTCGTTCAGGCGACGGAAGGTGCCGGCCTCAACCAACTCCTCGGACAGACGCTCGGCCTCGTCAGTGCTGCCGTCGCACCAGTGGACCGCGTCGGGGGCCATGATCCGGGCCCATTCCTCGACCCAGTCGAGGAGAGTGCGGTCGGTCGTCGAGACGCCGGTCTCAGTTGGTGCCGCCATTGATCCCCATCGTGGTCGTCGCAGACTGACGATGCCACATGCTGGGGTGTGACTGTGGTCAATCGACACGGACGACAGTCCGGTCGGGACCCGACCGGAGGGCGGGCGGTGACTGGTTCGACTCAGCCGATGTCGGGGGTGCCCATGTCGACTTCGGAGCCCAGCGAAAGCGAGGTGGCCCGCTGGTCGTCATCCAGGACGAATAGGACCCGCTGCCCCTGGCGAAGCATGCGGAACACGGAGCCCTCGAGGGCGCCGTCGGCGAGGTCGAATTCAGCCAGGTCGGTCTCCCGGACGACGACGCCGTCGCCGGTTCCCGGATCGTAGGACTTGATCACGCCCTGCACGGTGCCCCTCGGACTTCCTCTGTCCTCAGTTCGGAGCGACTCAGCGCCCCGCCTTGACGACCTTGCCGGCCTTGATGCAGCCGGTGCAGACGTTCATGCGCCGGGTGGTCTTGCCGACCACGGCCCGCACCCGCTGGATGTTCGGGTTCCAGCGACGGTTGGTCCGCCGGTGGGAGTGGCTCAGGGACTTGCCGAACCAGGGCTTCTTGCCGCAGATCTCGCAGACGGACGCCATGACTTCACCTCGATAGGGGGGGACCGGTCGGACGGGGAGAACCGGTCGGAACGGCCCACAGGCTACGAGCGGTGGCGGCGGCTCGCCAACCACCACTCCCGCTAGGGGACTCGAGGCCGCCGTCCGCCGCCGTCCCCGTCGGCGCCGGGGCCTGCGGCGTCGCTGACTACGCTCGTTGCCCGTGACGGTCGCCCACCTCGACGCCTCGGACCTCCGCGCCCTGATGAGCTCCTTCCGGGACGCCCTGGTGGCACACCGGCCGGCCCTGAACCTCCTGAACGTCTATCCGGTGCCCGACGGTGACACCGGGTCCAACATGACGATGACCGTCGAATCGGTAGTAGCCGAGTTGGACGGCCTGAACGAGGACTTGGATATGGAAGCGGCGACCGGGGCCATTGCCCACGGCTCGCTGATGGGTGCCCGGGGCAACTCGGGGGTCATCCTGTCCCAGGTGTTGCGCGGTCTCGCATCGGCCTTCGCTGCCGCCGGTTCGGTTGACGGCCGGCTGATGGCAGACGGCCTGGCCGCCGCGGCAACCGCCGCCTACGAGGCGGTTATGACCCCCGTCGAGGGGACCATCCTGACCGTTGTGCGCGAGTCCGCCGAGGCCGCCGTGGTCACCGCCGACGCCGGAGGTGACCTGTTAGCCGTTGGCGAGGCGGCCCGCACGGCGGGCGGCGAGAGCTTGGCCCGTACGCCGGAACTCCTGCCCGTGCTGGCCGACGCCGGGGTGGTCGACGCCGGCGGTAGCGGCTACCTCCTCCTGCTTGACGCCCTGCTCTTCACCGTCGACGGTCGTCCACTGCCCGATCCGCCCGACGTGGGCGCCCTGCTGCCCGGTGCGGGATCGGCCGACGCCGAAGATCGGCCCGACGACCACGAGCCGGGTCCGGAGGGCGTCCGGTACGAGGTCATGTACTTTCTGGACGCCCCGGACGCCTCGGTTGACGGGTTCAAGGAGGCCTGGGCGGCCCTCGGCGACTCCATTGTGGTGGTGGGCGGCGACGGGGTCTGGAACTGCCACGTACACACCGACGACATCGGCGCGGCCATCGAGGCCGGGATTGCGGTGGGGCGTCCACACCGCATCCGGGTCACTGACCTGTTCGATGAGGTGGAAGAGCAGGCCTGGGTCCGGGAACAGATGGGCGACGTCGGCGAGCCGGTGCCCTGCGCGGTGGTGGCGGTGGCCAACGGCCCTGGGATCAGCGACATCTTCCGGTCGCTCGGCGTGCGCCGGGTGGTGGTCGGGGGGCAGTCGATGAACCCGTCGACGGCCGACCTGCTAGCTGCCGTGGAGGCCGTGCCGGCCGACGAGGTGGTTGTCCTGCCCAACAACTCCAACATCATTGCCGTGGCCGAGCAGGTGGACGCCCAGACCGACAAGGCGGTCCGGGTGGTGCCGACCAGGGGGATCACCGAAGGCTTCGCCTCGCTACTTTCCTACGACCCACAGGGCACGGCCAACGACAACCGGGACGCCATGGCAGATGCCGTGGCGTCCGTGGTGGCTGGCGAGGTGACCGTCGCCGTGCGTGACTCGGGAAGCGACGTCGGCGACATCCACGAGGGCGACTACCTCGGCCTGTCCGACGGGAGGGTCCGGGTGGTTGCCGGCTCCGCGTTCGACGCCCTGACCGGCCTGCTGGATGCCCTCGTCGAAGAGGACCACGAGATCGTCACCCTGATCGCCGGTGAGGGTGCCGAGGAGGCCACTACAGCCGCCGCGGTGGCCTGGCTACAGACTGAACGTTCGGGCGTCGAGGTGGAGGTCCACGAGGGCGGCCAACCGCTCTACCCGTACTACGTCGGCGTCGAGTAGCGCCCGTCCCGGCTCGACTGCCGGGACTACCGTCGATCCGTGGCCGAGACCGGCATCACCCTGCGGGAACTGGACGCCCGCCCCGTCGTCGACCTGAACGGCGTCGGGCCCGCGCGCCAGAAGGCCCTGGGCGCCGTCGGGATCGCATCAATTCTCGACCTCCTTGGCTTCTACCCTCGTCGCTACCTCGACCGCAGTCGGGAGGCCACCGTCGCCGAACTGGACTCGGGGTCGGAGGGCATGGTGTTGGTTCGGATCGATCGGGTGTCGGCCCGCAGGACCCGCAACGGCCGATCGCTGGTCGAGGTGCGGTGCGGTGACGACACCGGTCGCTTGCGCCTCACTTTCTTCAACCAGCCGTGGCGAGAGAAGCAACTGCGTGAAGGTATGCAGGCCGTGGTTTTCGGTAAGGCCGACGAGTACAGAGGCACCCTCCAGATGACAAGTCCGGTGGTCGACCTGGTGGGGGACCGAACGGGCCGGATCGTCGCCGTGTACCCGCAGAGCGAGACGGCTGGCCTGCACAGTTGGGATGTCGACGCCCTTGTCGGCGAGGCCCTACGCCGCACCATGAAGGTTCGGGGCCTGTCCGACCCCGTGCCCGTCGAGGTTCGCGACCGGCACCGGCTCGTCGACCGTTCCGAGGCCTACCGGAGTATCCACCGGCCCGAGGGTATGCACGAGATGATGGAGGCCCGACGGCGCTTGGTGTTCGATGAACTGCTGCGCATCCAGATGGCGCTTGTTCGCCGCAAGGTGGAACTGGAGCAGACCTCGACGGGGATCGTCCACGCGCCGGCCGGTGGCGAGGGCGACCCGGTGGCAGCGTTCCTCAACCGTCTGCCGTTCGACCTGACCGGTGCCCAGCGGCGCGTCCTCGGTGAAATTACAGACGACATGGCACGGCCGGCGCCCATGCACCGCCTGCTGCAGGGCGACGTGGGCTCGGGCAAGACTGTGGTGGCGGTGGCCGCCTTGCTCGCCGCGGTGCGCGGCGGCCACCAGGGTGCCCTGATGGCCCCCACCGAAGTGCTGGCCGAGCAGCACCACCGGGGCGTGGCTGACCTGGTCGAGGGCATGGACGTCGATGACCCGACCACCCTCCTCGGCCACCGGCCATTGAAAGTCGACCTGCTAACCAACCGGACTACGGCCGCCGAGCGCCGGCGTATCGCCGCCGAGTTGGTGGCCGGCGGAGTCGATGTACTCATCGGAACCCATGCCCTCATCCAGGAGGGGGTCGAGTTCGGTTCGCTGGGCGCGGTGGTGATCGATGAGCAGCACCGGTTCGGCGTCGAGCAGCGTGCTGCCCTGCGGGACCGGAACCGTGACGGCACGGTGCCCGACGTACTGGTAATGACGGCCACGCCGATCCCGCGCACGGCGGCCATGACCGTCTACGGCGACCTCGACGTCTCGATCCTCGACGAACTTCCCCCGGGCCGTATCCCGATCGAGACGGTGTGGCACGCCGATGAGAACGAAGCCTGGCCGGTGGTGAGGGCCGAGGTGGAGGAGGGGCGACAGGCCTACGTGGTGTGCCCGTTGATCGACGAGTCCGATGCGTTGGATGTCCGTTCCGCCGAGGCCACCTTCGCTGAGTTGTCGGCCGGGCCGCTGGCCGGGCTGCGGGTCGGGCTGCTGCACGGTCGGGTCAGTCGGGCAGAGAAGGATGAGACCATGCGCCTCTTCCGGTCGGGCGCGCTCGACGTCCTGGTGGCCACCACGGTCATCGAGGTGGGCGTGGATGTTCCAAACGCCACGGTGATGGTCGTCCTCGACGCGGCCAGGTTCGGGATCGCCCAGCTCCACCAACTCCGGGGCCGGGTGGGGCGTGGCTCACACGCCAGCCTGTGCCTGCTGGCCGGGGAGGCGCCCTCGCCGGACGCTGAAGAACGCCTGCGGGCGCTGGTCCGCACCACTGACGGTTTCGAGCTGGCTGAGGTGGACCTTGACTTGCGGGGCGAAGGGACGATCATGGGCGAGCGCCAAAAGGGCCGCAACGACCTCCGTCTGGCGTCGCTGCGTCGAGACCGCGAGTGGGTGGAGGCGGCTCGGAACGAGGCGGTGGCCATCGTGGGCGACGGTTCCGGCCTGGCTGACCACCCGGAGTTGGTCGACGAGGTGGACCTGTTCCTGGGCGATGACGAGTCGGATTACCTGCTGAAGTCCTGATTGCCGAACTGCTGGCCGACGTCCCACCGGGGGCATGATCGGGTATGCCCACCGACCAGAACCCCGTCTCGATCGCGACCCGGCCCGGCACCGATGCCGACGTTCCGGCAGTGGTGGCCATCATGGCCGAAGCTTTTGCCAACGATCCGGTTCTGGGGTTCGTCCTCGACGACGGTCCCGCCTCCGAACCCGACCGCCGCCGCGCGTTGCTGGCGGCGTTCTTCGCCAATCGCCTACTGGGGGGCCGGGGGATTGATGAGATCGTGGTGCCCGCCGATCCGGTGGACGCCCGTGAGGCGGCGGCGGTGTGGATATCGCCAAGAAGTCCGGAGGACGCCGAGCCCGACTTCTCGATGCTTCGAGCGGTGAATGATCTGACCTTCGGTGCAGACACCATGGAGGCCCGTATCACTGCGCTGATCCCGGTGTTTGCCGTTCATCCAACTACGCCGCACTGGTACCTGCCGTTTGTGGGCACCCGGCCCTCGGCTCGGGGGCGGGGCCTTGCCTCGGCGGTGATTTCGGCGGTCACCCGGCGGTGTGATGCCGAAGGGGTGGGCGCCTACCTGGAGTCCTCCGATCCGGCCAATGTCCCACTGTACGAGCGGCACGGCTTCGTGGTCACCGCTGAGATCGCCATCGAAGGCGGTCCGACAGTGCCCGTCATGTGGCGGGATCCTGTCAGTTGATCCCATCGGCCGGCCTCGCTCCTCGATCGGCGGATCAGGCGCTGGCCGGTCCGTCCCTTCGCCCGTCGTCGCCCCATTCCCCGGACAAGTCGTCAGGCATGACGAGGTCCCAGCGGTCCATGCAGTCCGCGCACCGGTAGGCCACCGGGTCGCCGGGGCCGAACTCGGTCTCCGGATGGGGCAGCAGGTGGCAGGTACCTCCACAGTCCACGCACACGATCGTCTCCGGCGCCCGCATAGCTCTGACGGTAGCCCCCGCTCTCGAGTCTCTCTCGTCCTCGCGTGGACCCGCCCTCAACTGGGCTCCGGCGCAGGCCATGATGCGGGCATGCGCGTCGTAGCCGGAACCGCTCGGGGGCGTCGCCTCGCCACCCCGGAGCCCCGCCGAGGTCGGAGGAGAGCCGGTAGGGGCCGATCGTCCGGCGACGACGCCGTGGTGCGACCCACCACCGACCGGGTCCGTGAGTCGACCTTCAACGCTCTCCACAGCCGGCAGGCCGTAGTCGGGTCTCGGGTCCTCGACCTGTTTGCCGGGACTGGGGCGCTTGGTATCGAGGCGCTGTCGCGAGGCGCTGAGTGCGCCACCTTCGTGGACCGGTCGCCGGACGCGCTCCGGCTGGTGACCGAGAACCTGGCCACCTGCGACCTGGCCGAACGGGCCAAGGTGGTGCGGGCCGACGGCCCGGACTGGCTGCGGTCCACGTCCGACGTCTGGGACCTGGTCCTCCTCGACCCGCCCTACGACTTCGACGCCTGGGACGATCTGCTGGCGGTCGTGGCCGCCCATCTGGCAGACCCGGCGACAGCGTTGGTGGTTGTCGAGTCCGACCGTGAGGTGCTTGGCGAGGACGGCGCCGATGTTCGGTGGCATGTCGATTCGCGACGACGCGCCGCGGGTACCGTGGTGACGTTGCTGCGTCCGGACTCCGGACCGGGCTAAGCGGCGGTCGGACGGAGCGATTGAGAGCGACCGGGAGAGGTGCCGAAAGCATGACTCGAGTCCTTTACCCCGGCTCCTTCGACCCGGTCCACAATGGTCACGTCGAGATGGTCGAGACGGCATCCGGCCTGTTCGACGAGGTGGTGGTGGCCGCTCTCATGAACCCGTCCAAGGGCGGAGGCCTCCTCGACCTCGAGGAACGGATGGCCCTGCTCGACGAGTGTTTCGCCCATCTCGACAACGTGCGCACCACGAAGTTCGACGGCCTGGTGGTCGACCTAGCCACCGAGGTGGAGGCCGATTTCATTGTCAAGGGGCTCCGCGCCGTCTCCGACTTCGAGAGCGAGCTCCAGATGGCACAGATGAACGCCGCCATGTCCGGGGTGCAGACCCTCTTCCTGCCCACCGCCTCGCGCCGCTCATTCCTGGCCTCTCGGCTCATCCGGGAGGTGGCCAGGCTCGGTGGTGACGTCAGCGACATGGTTCCGCCGCCGGTCCTCCGGCGGCTCGCGGATCGGTCAGACGGGTGAGCGAAGTTCACGATCCCGGCTTGGGGGAATCCGTGTTCGCCGAGCCGCCCTCGGCGAGTGGAGGGGACCGGACGGCTGAGGACTCGCCCGCGCCGCTACCGCCCGACCCCTACCGGCCGCCTCAGATCGAGGCCATCCTGCGCCAGTTGCACGAGGTGGTCGGCAATGCCCGGCCGATGCCGCTGTCGGCGTCGTCGATGGTCAACAAGGAGGAGCTGTTGGCGCTGGTCGACGAGGCCGTCGCCCGGCTGCCCGATGAACTGCGGTCGGCCCGCTGGCTGCTAAAGCAGCGGGAGGAGTTCCTCGACAAGGTCCGCCGTGAGGGCGACGAGATCCTCGAGTTGGCCCGGTCGCGGGCCGAGCGACTGGTCCAGCGCACCGAAGTGGTGCGGACCGCCGAGCAGCGAGCCCGGCACCTCGTGGAGACCGCCCGCGAGGAGACGCGACGGATGCGACGCGAGACCGAGGACTACTGCGACCAGAAGCTGGCCAGTTTCGAGGGCCTCCTTGGAAGTACCCGAGACGCCATCACCCAGGGCCGGCGCCGCCTCCAGGAGACGGCGTTGGACCGGGACCGAGAGCAGCGGGCCTCCGATGCGGTGGAGGCGGCTCGGGCCGCCGACGCCGACCCGGCGACCGCCGAGGGAACCGGTACGGCGTTCTTCGACCAGGACGCCGTCGGGGATTGAGCGCACCCGTGGTCGACGGACTGCGGCTTCCGCTGGCCGTTCTCCGACGGCGGGCCGAACCGCGGACCGTCGTTGGCGAGGTCTTGTTTGACGACCTCAGGATCGGTGACGTGGTCGTGGTGGATAGTCGGGTCGGCCTGGATCTCGAGGCCGAGGCCCGAGGGTTCGACGTCCTGGTCTCCGGCTCCGTCCGGGCTTCGTGGTCGGGGAAGTGCCGCCGCTGCCTCGAGGAGGTGGCCGGAGAGCTCGACCTTGCTGTCCGCGAAGTGCTCACTCATGACCCCGATCGTTCCTCCGATGGTGGTACATCCGGAGACGAGTCGTCCGGGGACGGTGACGCCTATGCCCTGGGCGACGATGAGGCAGACCTGGAGCCGGTGGTTCGCGACGCAGTGCTTCTGGCGCTGCCGTTGTCGCCCCTGTGCGGCGAGGCGTGCGACGGGCCGGACCCCGACCGTTTTCCGACTGGAATGGGCGGTGGCGACGAGGTCGCTACCGGGGGCGATCCCCGATGGGCGGTGCTTGACGCGCTGCGCGGAGCGGAGAGGGATGACGGGCCGTGAGGCAGGCGTTGTCGCCGGCGCCCGGCCCGGTGCCAGTTCGACGGTCCTCCCGCTAGCCTCAACTGGTCCCCTCGGGCGGATGACCGCCGTGGGCTACACACCTAGACCGTTCGCACGCCGCCGAGGAACCAACCATGGCCGTCCCGAAGAAGAAGACCTCCAAGGCCAAGGGCCGCAGCCGCCGGGCTGCCAACTGGACCCTCGGCCGCGCCTCGCGTAGCGCCTGCGCACGTTGCGGCGCCACCAAGCGCCCGCACCGGGTGTGTGGCAACTGCGGATGGTATGCGGGCCGTCAGGCCATCGAGGTCGACTGACCCCACCATGCTCCCCGTCGCCGTCGACGCCATGGGCGGTGACCACGCACCGTCCGAGATCGTCGCCGGTGCGCTGAGGGCCCGCGACGAGGACGGCATTCCGGTCTTGCTCGTCGGCCGCCCAGACGAGTTGGGCGACATTGGCGACCTGGAGGTCTTGGAGGCCTCCGAGGTCATAGCCATGGATGCCGAGCCCGGCTCCAGCGTCCGCCGCATGAAGGACTCGTCGCTGGTTCGTGCCGCCGAGGCGGTGCGCGACGGCCGGGCTTCGGCCATGGTCAGTGCCGGCAACACCGGGGCCACGATGGCCAGCGCCCTGCTCCGGATGGGCCGCATCACCGGGGTCGCCCGTCCGGCTATTGCCACACTGATCCCCACACCAGGGGGTACGCCGACCGTCCTGCTGGACTCTGGCGCCAACGCCGAGTGCCAGCCTGACTGGCTGATCCAGTTCGCCCAGATGGGTGCCGTCTTCGCCCGGCACCGGTTGGGCATCTCCGAACCTCGGGTGGCTTTGCTGTCCATCGGCGAGGAGCCCGGCAAGGGCAGCCCATTCGCCAAGGAGGCGTTCACCGCGCTGGAGGCTGCCGAGGTGGGTGGCGCCGGCTTCATCGGCAACGTTGAGGGTCGCGATCTGATGACGGACGCCGCCGACGTCATCGTGACCGACGGGTTCACTGGCAATGTTGCCCTCAAGACCGCCGAGGGGGCGCTCAAGGCACTGCTCACTGCACTGCTCACAGGCATGGCAGGGCGGCCGGAGGCGGTAGAGGCCGCTGATGTGCTGGCCCCAGAGTTGGACGCCTTGTACCGGGAGTTCCACCCCGACACCTACGGTGGGGCGATGCTCCTCGGGGTGAAGGGCGTCTGCATCATCAGTCACGGTTCGACCAACGCCCTAGCCATGCGCAACGCCATTGGTGTGGCGGCTGAGATGGTGCGTGGCGACGTGGTTGGCCACCTCGCCGAGGCCGTAGGTGCCTGACCCAAAAGTCCGAACCGTCCGTCGAACGTCCTTTGGCTCGTCTATAACTCTCGTGCCGGTTGGCGACAGGCCGATCCGGCGAGTCCGCCGATAGGCTGGGCGACCACCCGGGGCCGTCTCCGCGGGTTCGTTTTCCCACCGGCCGGCCCACGCTCAGGAGGCATGAGGTGCCAGCAGAAACCCACGTCGAAGGCACGCCGATCGGACGCGACGAGGTCTTGGAGCTCATCCGGGACCGCCTCGCCGACATCCTTGAGATCGAGCCGTCAGAAATCGCCGAGGGCGCATCCTTCGCCGACGACCTCGACGCTGACTCGTTGGCCCTCATCGAGCTAGTAGAGGCCCTTGAGGAGGAGCTCAGCGAGCGCTCAGCCGGCTTCCGGATCGAGGACGACGACCTCGAGGACCTGCGCACGGTCCGCGACGCCGTCGACTATGTCGTCGCCCGACTCGGCTGAGCACCCGAACCCCGACCCGCCCGAAGCTCCGTTGGGCCTGGGCCACGAGTTCGCCGACCCGACGCTCCTTCACCTCGCCCTGACCCACCGGTCGTGGTCCGCCGAGCACGACGGTTCATCCAACGAGCGGCTGGAGTTCCTCGGTGATGCCGTGCTGGGCATGCTGGTCGCCGAGCGCACATACATGGAGCGACCCGACCTACCCGAGGGACAGTTGGCCAAGATGCGGGCGTCGGTGGTGAGCTCGCCGGCACTGGCCGACGCCGCCCGGACCATCGGCCTAGGGGCCTCCCTGCGCCTCGGCCGAGGCGAGGTCTCCGATGGAGGCGAGGACAAGGAGTCGATCCTGGCCGACGCCCTCGAGGCTGTGATCGGCGCCGTCTACCTAGATGCCGGCCTCGCCGCGGCCCGGGAATTGGTGGCCCAACTGTTTGCCGAGTCGCTGGACCGTTCCGCGGCCGACCCCGGAGAACACGATTAAAAGACCCGTCTGCAGGAGATCGTGGCCCGGAAATCCACGGCACCGCCCCGCTACATCCTGACCGAGGACGGGCCGGACCACGACAAGCGGTTCCACGCCCTGGTCGAGGTGGCCGGCCGTACCCATGGCCCTGCCGTCGGGACCTCCAAGAAGCGCGCCGAACAGGCCGCGGCCCGGTTGGCCTGTCTTTCGCTGGAGCGCGCCACCGTGCCGGTTGGTGCCGGCTGGTCTCCCCGTTCATTCCCACGTACCCAGAGCCCCCAGGAGTCCCCGTGACGCTCGAACTCGAACTCCCCGAGGTGGAGACCATCCGCTACGCCCTCGACCGCGTGGTGGCCGGCCGGAAGGTGAAGAAGGCGGAGGCGGCATCGATGGCCGTCCTCGGCCGCTATCGGAACCGCAAGCAGTTCACTTCGGCCATCGAGGGTCGCAAGTTCGGCGCCGTGCGCCGCGTCGGCTTGCTGCTGGTGACTGAACTGGATGGAGAGGACCTGCTGGTGGTCCGGCCCGGCGCCGGGGCGACGATCCGCCGCCACGCCGCGCGCGAGGCCGTCGCTCCGGGCACTGAACTGAACATCACGTTCACCGTGGGAGGGCAAATCCGCTTGGTCGACCCACAGGGCGCCTCGGAGGTGTGCGTGATCGCCGGAGGCGAACTCCTGGCCGAGTTTCCTGAGGTGGCGACCCTCGGTATGGACCCGGCGGGCGAAATGATCCCATGGACCACCTTCGGCGGACAGGTTCTCGGCCGGTCGATGCCGCTCAAGGACCTGTTGTGCGACGACTCGATCGTGGTCGGTGTGGGTGACGTGTACTCCGACGAGATCCTCTTTCACGCTGGCCTCCGGCACGACCGCCTGTCAGACGACCTCTCCCACCAAGAGGTGCGCCGGTTGCACCAGGCGCTAATCCAGGTGGTTAATGACGCCATCAAGTACCGGGGCACCGACCTCGAGGAACGTCCCTTCGTGGACGTGTTCGGCGAGCCGGGCGTGTACAGCGATCATCTCGCCGTGTACGGGAGGGTCGGCGCGCTCAGCGAGCGGAACCGGACCCCCATTCAGCGCACCAAGTACAAGGGTCGCTGGACCTACTACTGCGACACTCAGGTCTGAGCGGCCCTCCCCAAGGGGAGGGTGGAGCGCACGAAAGCGTGTGGTCGCGCGCCTAGGGTGGCGCGATGGTGAATGACACGGGTGTGATTCCGGGTGGCTGGGCCCGGTGCGGGGAGGTCGAACCGCGGTGTTCCTGAAGCGCCTCTCCATCAAGGGGTTCAAGTCGTTCGCCGATACGGCTGTGCTGGACATGGAGCCCGGGGTGACCGTGGTGGTCGGCCCCAACGGCAGTGGCAAGTCCAACGTTGTCGACGCGCTGGCGTGGGTGCTCGGCGCCCAGGCCCCGAGTGCGGTGCGGTCGCAGAAGATGGACGACGTCATCTTCGCCGGCACGGCCACCCGGGCCGCTCTCGGTCGGGCCGAGGTGTCGATCACCGTCGACAATGACTCGGGGCAACTCCCGGTGGAGTTCAGCGAGGTCACCATCACCCGCACACTCTTCCGCAGCGGGGAGAGCGAATACGCCATGAACGGCGCGCCCTGTCGGCTGCTCGACATCCAGGAACTGCTGTCCGACGTTGGTGTAGGTCGACAGCAACACGTGATCATTTCGCAGGGGCAGATCGATGCCGTGCTGAACGCCCGACCCGAGGACCGGCGAGCCATCATCGAAGATGCTGCCGGGATCCTGAAGTACCGGCGTCGTAAGGAGAAGGCCCAGCGCCGCCTCCAGGCCACCGAGGCCAACCTGGACAGGCTGTCGGACCTGTTACGCGAGGTCCGCCGTCAGCTCCGCCCGCTAGAGCGACAGGCCGACGCTGCCCGCCGCCACGGAGACTTACTCGAGGAACTGACTGCCCTGCGTCTTCACCGGTCGGGCCGGGAACTCGCCACATTACGGACTCGGGCCCGCGAGGAGGCCGAGACCCGGGCCCGGTTGGTGGCCGCCGAGTCGACCCATAACACAGCACTCGCCCGTCTCGACGCAGAGGTGTTGGCTGCCGAGGCTGAGCTGGCCTCGCGCGGTGGGGACGACCTGGGCGACCGACTGGTTCGCCTCGAGGCCCTGCGGGAGAGGGGCCGCGGGGCACGCGGCGTGTTAGTGGAACGCCTGCGGGGCATCGAACGCGACCGCTCGGTGCTCGTGTCTCAGCAGGTGGTGGTCGGGCTAGAGGCCGAACTGGAGCGGTCCGAGGCCGAGATGGCCCGCTTGGAGGCCGAGTCCGAGGAGCTGGCGCCAGAGGCTGAGCGCCTCGCCCTTGACGAGACCGAGTTGGCTGCTGACCGGGCGGCCTTCGAGGTCGACTGGTCGAACGGGGTTCCCGCTCTGGGTGGACATGCTGCCGAGGCTCGGGGCGAGCTTGGGGCGTTGCGGATGGCTGTGGCCCAGGCCGATGCGGAGCGTCGGCGGACGGCCGAGCGCCTCGGCGGTCTGGAGGAGGCGGCTGACCGGATGGAGGTGGAGGCTGGACGGCTGCGGTCCGACCTGTCTACTGGCGAGTCCGCCGAGGAGCCGCTGGTTGCCGAGGTGGCGGCAGCCGAGGCTCGGGCACATGATGCCGCTGTGGCCCGCAACGCGGCCTGGGAGCGGGTGGTGGCCGCCGAGGCGGAGGTCCGCACGGCGGCGGCGCGTGTCGACGCCCTCGCCCTGGCCCTCGACGAGGCCCGGTCACGCGCTGGTGCCGAGCACCTGGCCGGAGTGGACGGAGTGCTGGGCACGCTGCTCGATCTGGTCGAGGTTGACGAGGGCTTCGAGGCAGCCTTCGAGGCGGCGGCCGGCTCGGCGCTTGACGCCGTGGTGGTTGATGGGGTGGACGCGGCCTGTCAGGCCCTGGGCGCCCTCGAAGAAGGCCGGTTGTCGGCGGCCGTCCTGGCCCTGGGCTCTGGGACCACGGTGGCACGTCCTGGACCGATGGGGGAGCCGGTCCGGTCACACGTCCGACCGCGGAGTGGGTCCGGCGTTGGGGTCGATCGCCTGCTGGACCGCCTGCTCGGCAGCGCGGTGGTCGTGGACGCCCCCCTTGCCGACCTGGTCGACCTCGCTGTCGGCCATCCTGAGTCGGTCCTGGTGACCCCTGGGGGTGACCGCTTCGGTCCGACCGGTTGGCGCGTTGGTGGGGACGGTCGGGGCGCGACCGGCGCCGCGCTGGCTGAGGCCGAACGACGCCTCGCCGCTGCGGAGCTCGAGCGGATGGAGGCCGGAGGGGCGTTCAATGTCGCCGAAGCGACCATGTCGGCGGCTGACGACCAGGTGGCCCGCGGCAACCGTTCCCTCGACGAGCACGACGGGCGGTTCACCGCGGCCACCGAGGCACTACAACGTCTCCAGGTGGAGCGCCGTAACCTGAGTACCGAGGCCGAGGGCCTGCGGAGCCGCCTCGGAGAACTGGACCAGAGGATGGCCGATGATGGTCGTCGGGTGGCCGAACTCGAGGAACGCCTTCCGACGTTGGAGGCCGACGAGGAGGCCTCGCTGGAGGCCGGCCGCCTTATGAACGCTGCCCGCAACGCCCTAGAGGAGCGGGCAGCTGGTATCGGTGCTCGCCGCACCGGCCACGACGTCCGAGCGGCCGACGTGACGGGCCGTCTAGCCGTCGTGCGGACCCGCGTCACCGAGGTACGGGCCCGCCTGGAGCAGTTGGCTGACGAGCGGGTCGCTGCGGCGGCCCAGAGGGACGACCTAGCGGGACGCGAGGCCGCCACCCGGTCGCTGGTCGCTGCCGTCGACGTGCGGATGTTGGTAGTCGACGCCAGGCTCGAAGCCCTGCGCGAGCACCGTCGCCGCCAGTCCGAGCGGGTGCGGGCTGTGGCGGCCCGCCTAGACGGGCTCCGCCGCGACCGCACCGCGGCCGAGACAGCTCTGCGCGAGGCCCGGGAGCGCTCGTCGCGACTCGAGGTCGAGCGGGCTGAGACCCGCATGCGGATCGAGAGCGTCACCGAGACCATCCGCGCTGAGTTCGACCGGGAACCCGAGTCGGCGCTCGACGCTCCGTGCCCGGAGCTGGCCGAGGGCGTGACTCCGGCTGGCCGCATCGCCGAGTTGGAGCGCGAGTTGAAACTGATGGGGCCCATCAACCCGCTGGCCTTGACCGAGTTCGACTCGCTCCGGGAGCGCCACGAGTTCCTCCAGGAGCAGTTAGACGACGTCCGCTCTACCCGCAAGGACCTCCGGAAAGTCATCCGGTCGGTCGACGAGGAGATCGTCTCGGTCTTCGCCTCGGCCTTCGCTGAGGTGTCCACCCACTTCGAGGACCTGTTCGGTTCGCTGTTCCCCGGCGGGCAGGGACGGCTCCGCCTGACCACCCCGGACGATCTACTGGAGACAGGCCTCGAGGTCGAGGCCCGCCCGTCGGGCAAGAACGTCAAGAAGTTGTCGCTGCTGTCGGGCGGCGAGCGTTCCCTCACTGCGCTGGCCTTTCTGTTCGCCGTCTTCCGCAGTCGACCGTCGCCCTTCTACGTGATGGACGAGGTCGAGGCCGCCCTAGACGACGTCAACCTCCACCGGTTCCTTGCTCTGGTCGACCAGTTCCGCGACGACGCGCAGTTGATGATCGTCAGCCACCAGAAGCGAACCATGGAGGCGGCTGACTGCCTCTATGGGGTGTCGATGGCGCCGGGTGGATCATCGAGGGTGGTCAGCGAGCGGGTGGGAGCCGAACGGGTAGCCGATCGCCTTGGGGTACTCACCAACGGCTGACCTGGCGGTCTCCAGCCACCCCGTCGGTGAGTTGCCGCGGCCCCTGTGAGCGGATGTACGGGTACCGTCGCGGGCGTGCGCATCCTCGTGGTCGACGACGAGGCCGCCCTAATCGAAGCCCTGGCCCGGGGACTCCGGCGGGAGGGCTACGCCGTGGACACGGCCTCCGACGGCGAGGAGGCTCTGGCCAAGGCATCCTGGACGCCCTACGACCTCATTTGCCTCGACCTGACCATGCCCGGCATCGATGGGCTCGAGGTGTGCGAGCGACTCCGCGCCGATCCACCCGAGGGCGTGGCTCCCCGGGTCCTGATGCTCACTGCCCGCGACACCCTCGAGGACCGGATACGGGGCCTCGACGTCGGTGCCGACGACTATCTGGTCAAGCCGTTCGCCTTCGACGAACTCTCGGCCCGCATTCGCTCGCTACTGCGTCGCGACCCCGGGCGGTCCGGAGCGGTGCTTCACGTCGGTGACGTGGAACTCGATACGGCCCGCCACTGGGCGGTACGGGGCGAGCGGGTGTTGGACCTTACGGCCAAGGAGTTCGCTCTACTGCGGTACTTCATGAGCCATCCGGGCGAGGTGGTCTCCCAGGAACGACTGCTGGACCACGTGTGGGACGAGCACGCTGACCCGTTCACCAACACGGTGCGGGTGACCGTGGGGACTCTCCGGCGCAAACTCAGCGTCAACGACGAGGTCCCCCTGCTGGAGACAGTCGTCGGCTCCGGCTACCGGCTCGTCGAGAGGGCGGACGGCGACGCCGGGACCGTCGGGAGCGGGACGTGAAGCGCACCAGCCTCCGTCTAGCGGATCGGATGCCCGACCGGTTCGGCAGTCTTCGGACCCGACTAGCCCTTCTGTACTCAACCGTCCTGTTCTTGCTCGCCGCGGTCATGGTCGGCGGGATCTATCTGGGCTTGTCGCGGGCCCTGTCCGACGAACCCACCTCCCGTCTGGCCCGCTTCGAGCAACTGGCTGTTGAGCCGGCCGTCACGTCCGCTGACGGCGAGGCCGCATTCGTTCCCGAGCGGCGGCCGGACAGACCCTGGCTGGTGGTCTTCGAAGAGGAGGTCAACCGACGGGCGCTCGAGCGTCTGCGGGCCTACTCGTTCACCGCTTTGGCTGCTCTGTTCCTGGGCAGCCTTCTGGTGGGTTGGTATGTGGCTGGGCTGGTGCTGAGACCCATCGGTCGGATCACCGCTGTGGCCAGGGAGATCACCGCCACCGACCTCTCTCGTCGTATCGACCTTGGCGGACCGTCTGACGAACTTCAGGATCTGGCCGACACCTTCGACGACATGCTGGGCCGACTCGACGAGGCCTTCGAGGGTCAGCGGCGGTTCGTGGCCGAGGCTTCCCACGAGTTGCGCAATCCGCTGGCTGTCCTGCGGACCAATCTCGAAGTGGTCATGGCCGACGACGCAGCCTCTCCCAATGATTTTCGGGCTTCCGGGTCGGTGGCCCTACGGGCCGCCGAGCGGATGTCAGTGCTGGTAGACGACCTGTTGCTCTACGCCCACCACGAGCGTCCCCACGCCGATCGTCATCCCTTGGACCTGGCGGTGGTGGTGGCCGAGACCGTGGAGGACTTTGGTGCCGCGGCGGCCGGTGGCGGGGTGACCCTTGAGCACCGTCGTGGGATGGGGTTGACCGTGGTGGGTGACGCGGCGGCCCTCCGGCGAGCCGTGGCCAATCTGCTCAGCAACGCCATCCGGGTGTCCGAAGCGGGCCAGACGGTGCGGGTCGACACCGGCGGGGACGATAACCGGGTCTGGGCTTCGGTGGTCGACCAGGGGCCGGGGATCGCCGTTGACCACCTTGACGATGTCTTCCGGCGTTTCTGGCGTGGGGACCGGTCATCGGCTCGTGAGGCCGGCCGATCGGGACTCGGCCTGGCCATCGTCCGGCAGATAGCCGAGGGCCACGGTGGACGGGCCACCGTCCGGTCCGAGCTGGGAGAGGGATCGACATTCACGGTGTGGTTGCCCCGACTCGTCTCCTGAGCTGGCCGGCGTCGTGAAACGAACGGGATCGGCCTACTTTTGCGGCCATGGTCGACGTGCCCGGAACTGACGGAGGTGCGCCCCGTTCGGTGGAGCGCAGCAGCATCGAGGTCGGTTCCACCCGTCCCCGGCCCGACTCGACTCCGCGTTCCGCGTCCGGACCGCTGGAAGAACCGTCCGAGTCCACCTCGTTCCCGGGCCTGCTCCCGGCTCCCGTCAGGCCGATCGATCCGCCGGTGGCGATTAGCGGTCGCCTAGTGGCCGGGGTGGCCGGACTAGCCGCGGTGGTGGTTGCCCTGGTGGTCGGGCTGCTCGGTGGGTGGCTGCTCCGTGGCGACGGCGGTGTCGATTCAGCGGAGGGTCTCTCACAGGCCGAGGTGCTCAGCCTCATGGACGAACTGAATGAAGGCTCGTCGTCTGTCGCCGCCGACCAGATTCGCGCTCTGGTCGACGCGGCGGTGGCCGACGCGCTATCCGGCTCGGAGGCTGGACTCTCACGCTCCGAGGTCGAGGCCCTGGTTGCCTCCGGGATCGACGACCTCCCAGATCCGGGTGAGGTCGGCCTCAGTGCGGAGGAGGTCACGGCCATCGTGTCTTCGGTGGTCGATGAGGTATCCGGTTTGGGAACTTCCGAGGTGGAGGCCCTGGTCGGCCGACTTGTCGAGGAGGCATCCGGTCTGGACGCGACCGAGGTGGAGGCCCTGGTGGCCCGGCTGTTCGCTGACGCTCCGGTCTCCGACTCAGGCGACGAGCCGGTGGTGGCCGTCGCCGAGGCTCTCCGTGACACTGTCGTCCTTGTCTCGGTGCCCGATCAGGGGCATGGGTCGGGGATCGTCTTGGACCGGGGCCGGATCGTGACCAATGCCCACGTGGTGGATGGTGCGGACGAGGTGGTAGTCAGCCTCCCCAACGGTCGCGAGGTGTTGGCAGAGATCGTCGGGGTGGATGTCCGGCGGGATGTCGCCGTCCTGGACCTGGCCGAGGAGGTCAATGGTCTGGTGCCCGCCGTGTTCGCCTTTTCCGAGGACCTACGGGTGGGCCAACTGGCCGTAGCCCTAGGCAGCCCTTTCGATTTGGACCGAACGGTCACCAGCGGGATCGTCAGCGCCTTGGGTCGGGTCATTGACTCCTACGGATGCGAGAACGGACCCGGTGCCGACTGCGCCGGTGTGGCCATGATCCAGACCGATGCCCCAATCAATCCGGGCAACTCGGGTGGTCCACTGGCTGACCGCCAAGGTCGGGTCATCGGCATGAACACCTCGATCCGCAGCGGCGGAGTCTTCGCGGGCGGGAACATAGGCTTGGGCTTCGCCATTCCGAGCGACACCGTGGTGTTGGTCGCCCAGCGCCTCATCGAAGGGGAGCCGGTGGGGACCGCCTGGCTGGGGATCCGCGGCCAGTCGCCGACCGACGGAAGTCTGGGTGCGCTTGTCGTCGAGGTAGTTGAGGGTTCACCTGCCGACGCGGCCGGACTCCAGTTGGACGACCGGATCTTCCGTTCCGATGGACGTCCGATCCGCGACATGCCGGCTCTGCGGGCTGATATCCAGATCCGCCTGCCCGGCTCCTCGGTGACCCTAGAGGTGGATCGTGGTGGCGAGATCCTCCGCCTCGAGGTCAACCTCGGCGCTTTCGATGACCAGTTCGTCGAACCACCCAGCGCGGACGATGAGGACTCCGACGACCCACTGGACGACGATACCGGCGACGGGGAGTGACCCTCGGCGCTCGATCGGCGTCAAGACCCCACCGGTAGGCTGCCGGCGCCATGGGACTCCGTTCACGACTCGGTCGCGCCCGCGACGCTTGGACGGACCGAATGGCCGTCGTCCGGGCCGCCGAGGTGATTGACGACGCCGCATGGGAGGACCTGTCGGATGCCCTCCTGTTGGCTGACGTGGGGGTGGCCACCACCGACGAGTTGGTGGCTGAGGTGCGTCGCCGGGTGGGTCGCGACGGTCTCCCCACCGGGGGGACAGCCGGAGACGGGGTCCTTGAGTTGCTCAAGCGGGTGCTGGTTGAGCGACTCGGCGGCGTCGACCGCTCCCTGGCCCTAGGTGGTTCGCCATCGGTCTGGATATTCGTGGGCGTGACCGGGGTCGGCAAGACAACCACAATCGGCAAGTTGGCGCACCGAGAAACCGAAGCCGGCCGGAGCCTTGTACTGGGGGCCGGAGACACCTTTCGTGCAGCAGCCGCCGACCAGTTGGTGATGTGGGCCGACCGGTCTGCCGTGCCGGTCGTGCGGGGCGCCGAGGGGGCCGACCCCAGTTCGGTGGTCTTCGACGCGGTCGAGCACGCTGCGGCACGCGGCGCTGACCTGGTGTTGGCCGACACCGCCGGCCGGGTTCATACCCGGAGCAACCTGATGGACGAGTTGGCCAAGGTTCGCCGGGTGGCCGAGAAGGGCGCCGGGACGGTCACCGAGACCCTGTTGGTTGTCGACGCCACAACCGGCCAGAACGGGCTGGTTCAGGCCCGGCAGTTCTCAGAGTTTGCCGAGGTCACCGGTGTTGTGTTGACCAAGTTGGACGGTTCGGCCAAGGGCGGCATCGTGGTCGCCGTCCAGGAGGACTTGGGCATCCCCGTCAAACTGGTGGGCGTCGGGGAGGGCGTGGACGATCTCGTCGAGTTCGATCCCGTCGAGTTCGTGGAAGCCCTGTTCGCCGCTGACGTGGCGGTCTGAGTCCGAGAGGATCGGGACAGTGTTCGAGGGTCTGAGCAGTCGGTTTGAAGGGATCCTGAAGCGGGTTCGGGGCAAGGGCCGGCTCAGTGAGCAGGATGTCGAAGAGTTCCTCGCTGAGCTGCGGGTGGCCCTGCTGGAGGCCGATGTCCACCTCTCGGTCGTCCGGTCGTTCCGCGACCGGGTGCGGGACCGGGCCGTCGGGGCCGAGGTCAGCGGGGCGTTGAACCCCGGTCAGCAGGTAGTGAAAATCGTTCTCGAGGAGTTGACCGGCATCCTCGGCGGGGAGACCCACCGGCTGACCTTCGCGTCCAAGCCACCTACCGTCATCCTGCTGGCCGGCTTGCAGGGCTCGGGCAAGACCACGGCGGCGGCCAAGCTCGCCCGCCTGCTCAAGGCTCAGGGCCGCAATCCGCTGCTAATTGGTGCCGACCTGCAGCGTCCGGCCGCTGTGGAGCAGTTGCGCACCCTCGGTGGTCGCATCGATGTCCCGGTGTTTAGCGTGCCCACCGACCCGGTGGACGTCGCTCGGGCGGGCTTGGCCGAGGCTCGCCGTCTAGGCCGTGACGTGCTGGTGTGCGATACCGCGGGCCGCCTGGCTATCGACCATGACCTGATGGCGGAGGTAGCCGAGGTCTCTGCCGTACTCAAGCCCGACCACACCTTTCTGGTGGTGGATGCGATGACGGGCCAGGACGCGGTGAACGTGGCCGAGGCTTTCCACGAGCGTCTCGAACTCGATGCGGTGGTCCTCACCAAGCTGGACGGCGACGCCCGCGGCGGAGCGGCGCTCAGCTTGCGCGAGGTGGTTGGTCGCCCCATCGCATACGCCTCGACCGGCGAGGGCCTCGAGGACTTCGACGCGTTCCACCCGGACCGGCTAGCCAGCCGGATCCTCGGCATGGGCGACGTGGAGACCCTGATCGAGAAGGCCGAGGAGACTTTCGAGCAGGAGAAGGCCGAGGCGGCCGCTGCGCGTCTGCTTGAGGGCACCTTCACCCTCGACGACTTCCTCGAGCAGCTCAAGGCGCTGCGGACAATGGGGCCAATCAGCAACCTGATGGGCATGGTGCCAGGCATGGCCCAGCAGATGAAGGATGTCGACACCGAGGTCGACGAGCGCCGTATCGACCGCATCGAGGGGATCATCAACTCCATGACTCCGGCCGAGCGGGCGGATCCGGACGTAATCGACGGATCTCGGCGCTCTCGGATCGCGGCGGGCAGTGGGACCCAGCCTGGCGAGATCAACCAACTGGTCCGCCAGTTCCGCGAAATGCGCAAGATGATGAAGCAGATGGGGAAGAGCCCCGGCCATAAGGGCGCCAAGGGTCGGGGCAGCAAGAAGGGACGGAAGGGTCGGGGCGGCCGCACGACCGATCGCGGACCGGTCATCGTGGACAGGAAGAAGGGCCTGTCGTTGCCGGGCCTAGGCGACCTGTCGTCCGGGCTCGATGGGCCCAGAGGCGGCTTGTCTTTGGACCGAGATCCGCGGTTTGGGGACTAGGCCGGATCCTTGGCTGTGCCATCGGACCGGGGTCGATAACTACAGGAGGCTGGAAATCGGACCAGATCCCGGCAGACTGGGCGACCGAACGGATGCATCCTTCGAGGCATCCGCCCCGCCAGAGGGTGTGGGGCCCTGACCGGCGAATTGGCCGGACGGGGAGATCTGACGAGACAGCCGGGCAATACAGCCTGAAGAGACAGAGAGTGGTACTGACGTGGCCGTGAAGCTCCGCCTGATGCGGATGGGCAAGAAGAAGCAGCCGACCTACCGGGTGGTCGCCGCCGACTCGCGCAAAGCGCGCAACGGCCGGATCATCGAAGCAGTCGGTTTCTACGACCCCCGCCGTGACCCGTCCGTGATCGAGATCGACAACGAGAAGGCGGTGGGTTGGCTGCGCAATGGCGCCCAACCGACCGAGCGTGTTGAGAAGCTCCTGAAGATCACTGGCGCCTGGGACGACTTCAAGGGCCAGCCGGCCGGAACGAGCGCTACGCCGCCGCCCGCCCCGAAGGCGAAGGCTGAGACCCCGGCCCCTAGCCCTGCCAAGGATGAGGCCGAGGCTTCTGCTGAGGAGGCTCCGGTCGAGGAGGCTCCCACCGAAGAGGACGGGGAGGACGAGTCGTGAGCGCCGAGGCCCCCACCGCCGAGGGTGTCCTCGAGTACCTGATCAAGTCGATCGTTGAGCAACCTGATCAGGTCCGGATCGAGGCTTCGGGCGACGAACGCTGCACATTCTCGGTCACCGTGGCCGACGGCGACATGGGCCGGGTCATCGGCCGACGTGGCCGAGTCGCCAACGCCATCCGCACCATCGTCCGGGCCGCCGCGGTCCGCGATGAGACCGAGATCGACGTCGACTTCGTCGACTGACCGTCCCATGGACGGTCGGCCGGCCCCTGACGCGCCGGCCCTTCTCGAGGTCGGGCGGATCGACAAGCCCCACGGCGTCCGTGGGGAGGTCGTGGTCAGCCTTATCACCCACCGCCTGGAGCGCCTGGTGCCCGGTTCTGTCCTGCAGACCGACAGGGGCGAGCTAGTCGTCGAGACGAGCCGTCCGCACCAGCACCGCCACCTGGTCCGCTTCGACGCCATCAAGGACCGCGACGCCGCGGAGGGGTGGCGGGGCGTCGTGCTGTCGGCACCGCCTATCGACGACGCCGACGACGACACCCTGTGGGTCCACCACCTCGTGGGTGCCGTGGTGGTCGACCAGCATGGCACCGAGCACGGCGAGGTGGTGGCCCTGGTGGAGAACCCGGCCAGCGACCTGCTGGAGCTGGCCGACGGCCGTC
>JAZADN010000111.1:0-25086 GCA_036123585.1 Actinomycetota bacterium
GGCCGAGATGAGGTCCCAGCGGTAGGCCCTGCTTGTGGCCAGACGCCGATCCAAGACGGCCACCAACCCCCGGTCGGTGGCGCGGCGGACCAGCCGCCCCGCACCCTGGGCCAACTCCGTGGCAGCCAGCGGCAGGTCGATCTCCCGGAACGACCGTTCGCTGCCCACCAGGTCCCGGCGGGCGGACAAGAGCGGGTCGTCGGGGCGGGGGAACGGGATCCGGTCTATGACGACCAGCGACAGGCTCGGCCCGGGGACGTCGATCCCGTGCCACAGGCCCCGGGTTCCAAACAGGCAGGAGCTCTCGTCGTCGGCGAACTCGGAGATGAGAAGCGGCTTGGGCAGGTCGTCCTGGTGGAGGACTCGCCAGGGGAGCCGGTCCCGCAGCGCATCGACGGCAGCGTCGAGAGCTCGACGACTGGTGAACAGGGCCAGCATCCGACCTCCCGTCGCCGTGGCCAGGCGTTCGATCTCGTCGTGGCATGCGTCGAGGAACGCGTCGTCTCGAGGGTCGGGCATGGCCGTGGCGCAGTAGAGGAGCGACTGGTTCTCGAAGTCGAACGGGCTACCCACGTCCTCGTAACGATGGTCGTGGTCGACAAGGCCGAGGCGGTCGGGGAGGTTGGCCGGGATGGTGGCGCTTGTCAGTACCACGGTCCGGAGAGGCCAGAGTCGCTGGTCGAGGACGCTTGCCACGTCGACGGGCGCCACTTGGAGGCAGGGTCGGTGCGCCGAGCCCTCGGTCCACGCCACCTTCTGGCCGGGTATCGGGCCGCCGTCAAGGTCGAGGGCGGCGGACACGTCGTCGGATAGCACCTCGCAGTTGCGCAGCGCCCGGGCCCGTCGGGCGGTGACGTCTCCCGGCCCGTCCTGGGGAACGGCAATCAACTCGGCGTGGAGTGCGGACAGTCGGGTGGAGGCCAGTTCGAGCGCCGACCGGAGGTCGCCGAGGTCGGCTGGGACGACCCGGTCGCCGAGGTGCTGGACCAGCGCGTCGTCGACGCGCCCGGCCACCTCTGCCACGTCCTCCACTGCAGAGGACTCCACGAGGATGGACCGGGCCCGGTGAACGAGGGCTTGGAACCGTCCGGAGCGGAGCTCGCAACCCACGGCCCGAGCCACCACGTCCTCGGTTTGGTGGGCTTCGTCGAGGACGGCCAGGTCGTGCTCGGGGAGGATCGACCCCTCGGTGGCCAGATCGATGCCGTACAGATGGAGGTTGGTGACGACCACGTCAGAGGCCTCGGCACGGACCCGGGCCGCCTCAGCGAAGCACGCCTCGCCACTTGGGCAGCGGGCCGCCCCCGGGCACTCCTGGGACGAGACGCTGACCGCCGCCCAGGTGGAAGCCGATGGCTCTAGAGGCAGGTCGGACCGGTCGCCGGTGTCGGTTTCGCCGGCCCATTCGGCGATGGCAGCCAACTGCTCGGCGTCGGCCGACTCGGCCAGCCCGTCGAACTGCTGCTGGCCGGACTCGGCGGCCGCCACCTCGGCCAGACGCTGGACACACACGTAGTTGGATCGCCCCTTCAGGATTGAGAATGTGAACGATCGGCCGAGATGTGGGGCCAGGTGTTCCTGGAGAAAGGGGAGGTCCTTGGTGGCCAACTGGTCCTGGAGGGCCTTGGTGGCGGTGGCTACGACCGTGGTCCGCCCCGAGGTGATGGCCGGTATCAGGTAGGCCATCGACTTGCCGGTCCCCGTGCCGGCTCGGACCACCAGATGGGCGCCGGCCTCGATGGCCTCGGCCACTCGACGGGTCATGGCCTCCTGGCCGGGCCGCCGCTCGCCACCACCAGGGAGCGAACCACACGCCTCCTCGAGGGCAATGGCCGATGCCTCCACGAGGTCCGTCCCGGGATCCCTTCCGGTACTCGAACGTGTCTCGTCCACCCAACGAGGCTAGGGCCTGCCACCCGACGGAACGGGGCCGCCGGGTACGTTGTCGGGGTGCTCCCCAGCGACCTAGATCCTCGTCGGATCCCTGACCACATTGCGTGTGTCATGGACGGCAACGGACGCTGGGCCGAGCAACGGGGCCTACCTCGGACCGAGGGCCACACCGCCGGCGAACGGTCGCTGTTCGAGGTGCTCGACGCTGCGGTGCGCCTCGGCGTCGGCTGGTTCACCGTCTATGCCTTCTCGACCGAGAACTGGCGGCGCCCCGTTGATGAGGTCCAGTTCCTTCTGCGGTTCAACGAGGAGATCCTCCTGGGGCGCCAGCAGGAACTCCACGAACGAAACGTCCGGATCCGTTTCATCGGGCGTCGTGACCGGCGGGTGCCCCGGCGCCTAGTGCGCCGAATGGACGAGGCCACCGGTCTGACCCGGAACAACACCGGCCTCACGTTCACCATCGCCTTCAACTACGGCGGACGGGCCGAACTGGTCGACGCCGTACAGCGCATTGTCGACGGTGGGGTGAAGCGGGTCACCGAGCGGACCATCGGCCGCCACCTCTACGACCCCGAGATGCCCGACCCGGACCTGGTGATACGTACCTCCGGCGAGTACCGGGTCTCCAACTTCCTGCTCTGGGAGTTGGCCTACAGCGAACTCGTGTTCAGTGACGTGCTGTGGCCGGACTTCGGCAGCGAGGACCTGTACGACGCCATCAAGGAGTACCAGGACCGGAACCGTCGCTACGGCGGGGTGGGCGACGCCGACGACCCGTCCGGGAAGGACAAGCCCGGGATGGACGCGCCCGAGACGAGGTGAGCCTCTACCGGGACGACGGGATCGTCCTGCGCACTTGGCGTCTAGGCGAGGCCGACCGCATCGTGGTCCTGCTGACCGTCGGGCACGGCAAGGTCCGGGGGGTAGCCAAGGGGGTTCGCAAGACCCGATCGAAGTTCGGGGGACGACTCGAGCCGACCAGCCACGTGGCCGTCCAACTGCACCGGGGTCGCGGCGATCTCGACGTCGTCACCCAGGCCGAGACGCTGGACCGGTTCGAGAACCTCCGTCTAGACGCCGAGCGTTTTGCCGAGGCCTCGGCCTTGTTGGAGGCAGTCGACGTGGTGGCTCCGGACCGCGAACCCGACGAGCAGCGTTACCGGATGCTGCTCGGGGCGCTTCGGACTCTGGACGAGCGACCTGCCGCGCTGGTGGTGCCGGCCTTCCTGTTGAAGTTGCTGGCCCATGAGGGCTTGGCCCCGCAATTGGATGACTGCGTGCGCTGCGGGTCTGACGGGCCGCTGGTAGCCGTCGACCCCGGCGAAGGGGGGGTGCTGTGCGAGGCGTGCCGACGGGGCCGGGCCGTGTCACCCTCGGCCATCGCCGTCATGCGGGCCATCCTCGGGGGCGGCCTGACCGATGCCCTAGCCGTGACCGATCCGGGGGTGTGTAGCGAGGTCGACGCAGTGGCCAACGCCGCCGTCGAATATCACCTGGAACGGCGCCTGCGGTCGAGACGCGTCCTCGGCTAGGTGGTTTCTGGTTCGGGATCGAGTCCGGGCACGTGGATCGGCTCGCCGATCCAGCCGCGGTCGACGACCAGCGTTCCCCCGAGGCGGTCACCGATGCGGCGGTGACCCTTGCTGGCCAACATGAGGCCGGTCTCCACGATGGGGACGAACGGAACGGGGATCACCCATGGCAGGGTCCGACCCGCCGCGCCCCGAAAGCCGGGTAGGCCCCCGTCGACCCGGCGGACCACCCGCAGTCCGGTGACCGCCTTGCCGAGGCTGAAGCCAGTGGCCATGGTCAGGGCCACCTGGTTCAGGACCATGAGGATGGTGACAGTCCAGATCACGTCCGGGTTGATGGCCAGGCCACCGTCGTCGGTGGTGAACGCCGCGTCGCCGCGGTGGACGAGCAGGACGAGGACGGCGGTGAACAGGTTGTCCAGCAGCCAGGCGATGATCCGTCGGCCCACCACGGCGGTGGGGTCCTGACTCACGCGGGAGCCACGGAATCGTTCGGCAAGTCCCATCAGGGCAGTCTGGCGCCTCCAACGAGCGACCACATCGGTACCCTGCTCGGATGGCGCCTAGTCCTCCCCGCGGCGACGAGTCGTCCACCGACTCCGACCTCTTCGACAAGGTGGTGAACCTCTCGAAACGCCGGGGGTTCGTCTTCCAGTCGGCCGACATCTACGGCGGCTTCCGTTCCACCTACGACTATGGGCCGATCGGCGTCCTGCTACTCCGCAACGTCAAGGAGCAGTGGTGGCGCACCATGGTCCAACTGCGCCACGATGTCGTCGGTCTCGACGCCTCGATCCTTTCGCCGCCCTCGGTGTGGCAGGCCTCCGGACACCTGGCGAACTTCACCGACCCTCTGGTCGACTGCCGCGAGTGCGGCGCCCGCCACCGCCAGGACAAGCTCGACGACCCCGACGCCTGTCCGTCGTGCGGAAAGTCCGGCACGCTGACCGAGGCCAGACAGTTCAACCTGATGTTCAAGACCCACGCTGGCCCGATGGTCGAGTCTGCGGCCGAGGTCTACCTGCGGCCCGAGACGGCCCAGGGCATGTTCATCAACTTCGCCAACGTGCTGAACACGTCGCGCAAGAAGCCACCGTTCGGCATCGCCCAGATCGGCAAGTCGTTCCGCAACGAGATCACGCCCGGCAACTTCGTGTTCCGGACCCGCGAGTTCGAGCAGATGGAGATGGAGTTCTTCGTCCCGCCCGACGAATCCGATGAGTGGTACCGGCACTGGTGTGACGCCCGCATGGCCTGGTACCGGGACCTCGGTATGCCCGAGGACCGGTTGCGGTTGCGCGAGCACGAAGCCGACGAGCTCAGCCATTACGCGTCGGCCACAGCGGATGTCGAGTTCCTGTTCCCCTGGGGCTGGGACGAACTCGAGGGCATTTGCAACCGCACCGACTTCGACCTGAACCGCCACGCCGAGCACTCGGGTGCCCGGCTGGAGTACCACGACCCGTCCTCCGGTGAGCGGTACGTCCCGCACGTGATCGAGCCGGCGGCCGGTGCCACCCGCACTGCCATGGCTTTCCTGATGGCCGCCTACGACGAGGAGGAGGTCAATGAGGACGTGCGGACGGTGCTCCGCCTCGACCCCCGCCTCGCCCCCTACAAGGTGGCCGTCCTGCCGTTGTCCAAGAAGCCCGAACTGATCGAGCCGTCCACCGAGGTGTTGGGCCTGTTGCAGCCCCACTGGATGTGCGACTACGACCAGACGCAGGCCATTGGCCGCCGATACCGGCGTCAGGACGAGATCGGCACACCGTTCTGCGTCACCATCGACTTCGACACCCTCGACGATCGGGCCGTAACCGTGCGAGAACGCGACTCGATGGCCCAAGAGCGGGTGACCATCGACGACCTCGTCGGGTACCTGTCGACCCGCCTGGGGGCGTGACCGAACCCCACCAGGATCTGCGGTCCCTCGTCGCCGAGGCGGCGGCAGTTGGAACCGCTGAGGCCCGCTGGCAGGCGGTGTCCGCCGTCCGGCCCGAACTCGTCGAGGGATTGCTGCACGGGTCGGCCGACGCGTCGGCCAGCAGGGCGGTAGTCGTGGCCGCGGGAGTCGCCGCCAGTCCGGGTGCGACCTCCGGCGCACTGTGTCTGGACGTTGACGACGTCCTTGACGCGGCCGACGAGGGTCGCGACGCCGTGTTGGTGTGCGTCGAGACCACCCCTGCCGACGAAGTCGGGATGCGCCTAGCGGCTGGAATCGTCACCGCCCGGGGCGGCACGGCCAGCCACGCGGCGGTCATGGCCCGCGGGTGGGGTATCCCGGCGGTGGTCGGCGTGGACGGCCTCGAGGTCGCCGAAGACCACGCTGTGGTGGGGGGCCACCGGATCGACCGGGGCGCCGAGGTCGGTCTGGACGGGGGCACCGGTGAGGTCTTCGCTGGGACGCTGGCCACCGGCCCATCGGGCAGTGGCGCCGACCTGTCCGCACTCGAAGAGCTGCTGTCCTGGGCCGACGAGGTACGGGGCGAACGGGTCGGGGTGTGGGCCAACGTCGACCGGGCTGACGACGCAGCTCTGGCCCGGAGCCTCGGTGCCGAGGGTGTGGGTTTGTGCCGCACCGAGCACCTGTTCCTCGGCGATCGCCTACCCCTAGTGCGCCAGTTCCTGCTGGCCGAGGACCTGGAAGCCGAGACAGCGGCACTCAACGCACTGGCCGAGGTCCAGCGGCAGGACCTGGCCGCCGTATTGGCCACCATGGCGCCCCTGCCGGTCACCGTGCGTCTGCTCGACGCCCCGCTCCACGAGTTCCTCGGCGATGATGCCCCGTCGGAATGGCGCGAGCACAACCCGATGCTGGGCACCCGCGGGGTGCGCCTCGCCGTCCTGCGCGAGGGCCTCTACCGGATGCAGGTCCGTGCCCTGGCGGCGGCCCTGGCGGACGCAGCGGACGCCGGAGCGAACCCCCATGCGCGGGTCATGGTGCCGTTGGTGTCTACCGCTGAGGAGATGGCCCTCGTCGGCGGTTGGATCCGCGACGAGATCGCGTCGGCCACTCCCGACGGGGCGTCGCTGGGAGTGCTGCCTGTGGGGATGATGGTCGAGACTCCCCGGGCTGCCCTGCTGGCCGGCGACATGGCCCGTCACGCCGAGTTCTTCTCCTTCGGGACCAATGATCTCACCCAGATGGTCTTCGGGTTGAGTCGCGACGACGCCGGCCAGCGCCTCATGGGGGAGTACCTGGAGCGTGGACTGCTGGCCGGCGATCCATTCGCCCGCCTCGACGAGGGCGTGGTGGCTCCGATGGTTGCTGCGGCCACCCGAGCCGGTCGCTTGGTCCGACCAGACCTTCCGGTGTCAGTGTGTGGGGAGCACGGCGGCGATCCGGCGTCGATCAGTCTCCTGGTCGCTGCAGGCGTCGACCACGTCTCGTGTTCCCCTTACCGGGTGCCGGTGGCCCGCCTCGCCGTGGCTCAGGCACTCGTCGAACTGGATCGCTGACCCAGAAGCCCGGCCCGGGTGCCTGACTAGGGCTGTCTCGTCTTCGGCAGAACCCCGTCGCCGTCCGGCGGTACGTTTCCTCCATGGGCATCGTGGACGAGGACGTAAGGCGGGTCCGCGACGAGACCGACATCGTCCGCATCGTCACCGAGCACACCCAACTGAAGAAGACCGGCGCCCAGTGGTTGGGCCTGTGTCCGTTTCACGGCGAGAAGTCTCCATCGTTCTCCGTAAACGCCGAGAAGGGCGTCTACTACTGCTTCGGTTGCCAGGTATCCGGCGACGTCATCGACTTCGTCCGCGAGGTGGAGGGCCTCGACTTCGCCGGTTCGGTCGAGTTCCTGGCCGCCAAGGCCGGCGTCCCGTTGCGCTACACCGACCACAACGAAGGGCGGCGTCGAAACCGTCGCAAGGAGCATGCGGAGATCGTCCAGAAGGCCGTCGACTTCTACCATGAACGGCTTCTGACCGACCCGGACGCCCGTCCGGCCCGCGACTATCTGCGGTCCCGGGGCTACGCCGGCGACGTGGCCCGACGGTTTTCCATCGGGTGGGCACCCGATGACTGGTCCGAACTGTCCGACCACCTGAAGTTGTCCGACGCCGACCTCCAGGCCACTGGGCTGGGGGGGATCAATCGGCGGGGTGGGCAGTACGACTTCTTCCGGGCTCGGATCGTGTTTCCCATCTTCGACGCCCAGGGCAATCCGATTGGCTTCGGTGGCCGCAAGTTGCCCGACGGCGAGGGCCCCAAGTACAAGAACACCTCGGACGCTGCCGAGTACTACTCGAAGTCCGAAGTCCTGTACGGCCTGCATTGGGCCAAGGCCGAAGCCGGCCGGATCGACGAGCTTGTGGTGTGCGAGGGGTACACGGACGTGATCGGCTGCCATCTGTCTGGGATCGAACGAGCGGTAGCCACCTGCGGGACTGCACTGACGCCCAACCACGCCCGCCTGATGGGTCGGTTCGCCAAGCGGGTGGTGCTGGCCTTCGACGCCGACGGGGCGGGCCAGGCGGCCGCTGAGCGGGTGTACGCCTGGGAGGAGGAGTTCGGGCTCCGGTTCACCGTGGCGGCTTTGCCGCCGGGAGCCGATCCGGGTGACCTGGCCGGCAGCGACCCCGAGGGGTTGCGGGCAGCCATCGAGGGGGCCCGGCCATTCCTCGAGTTCCGCGTCGACCGGGTGCTGGACCGCGGAGACCTCGGCTCAGCCGAAGGTCGGGCGGCGGCGGCCACCGAGGCCATGGGCCTTGTGGTCGAACATCCGGACGCCTTGGTGCGCGACCAGTACGCCATGCGGATTGCCGACCGTTGCCTGGTCGGGGTCGACGAGGTCAGGCGACGCGGCGACGCGGCGGCCCCGGGTCGCCTCCGCGGGGTGGTCGTATCGGGGACGACCACTGGGGGTGTTGAAGGTGGCGCAGGGCGCCTGACTTCCGAAGTTCAGGCCCTGCGCCTGATGGTCCACCGTCCGGACGAGGTCCGGCACCTCCTGGTCCCGGTGCTTTTCGACGATCCGGTCCACCAAGCGACCTTCTCGCTGCTGGCCGAGGCGACCGATCTGCACGAGGCCCGGGAAGCGGCCGAGGGGGCGGTGGCCGACCTCCTGGGCCGCCTCGCCGTGGCCGACGCCTCCGACGAGGACCCACTGGGCGTCCTCACCCGCCTGTGCCACCAGGCAGCGGAGCGCGCGGTTGTTGCCCTGGAGGCCGAAGCCCGCCAGACCGGCGACCTGGCCTCCTACCAGCCGTCCATCTCATTCTTGAGAACCGAGGTGATCCGGCTCCGTGAGGTGGTGCCCGAGGGCGAGGGCGCTTCCCTCGAACCGTTGCTACGGTGGCTGGTCGACTATTCGGGGGGGAGGGTCGATGTCTGAAGTCGCATCCGGGTCGATCCCCTGGCCTGGGGTCTCGGAGCACGAGATTGCTCGGCTGCTCCGACGTGGCCGCGACCGGGGGAGCCTCAGTCTCGACGAGGTGATTGACGTCCTCCAGGATGTGGAGATCACCGCCGATCTGATCCAGGGGGTGCGTCGGAGGTTGTCCGCCGAGGGCATCGAGTTCGATGAGACGGTGGCCGTCGAGGCCGATCCGTCTGAGGTGCTGCGTCTCGTGCGTACCAGTCGGGTGGAGTACCGGGCGCGCCCCGAACCGGGCACCGATCCGGGTGGGATCAACGACTCGACCCGCCTGTACCTCCGGGAGATTGGTCAGGTCGCCCTGCTGACCGCCCGCGAGGAAGTCGAGTTGGCCGAGGCACTAGCCGCCGGGATCGAGGCTGAGAGCCGATTGGCCGACCTAGCCGCGGCCGGCGAACTGAGCCGGGCCGACCGGACCGATGTGGCCAGTTTGCGCCGCCAGCAACGGAAGGGTGAACGGGCACGTGACCGACTTACCCGGGCCAATCTGCGGCTCGTGGTGTCGGTGGCCAAGAAGTACGGAGGGCGGGGCCTGCCATTGCTGGACCTTTTCCAGGAGGGGAACCTCGGCCTGATGCGGGCCGTAGAGAAGTTCGACGCCAGCAAGGGCTTCAAATTCTCGACATACGCCACCTGGTGGATCCGTCAAGCCATCACCCGGGCCATTGCCGACCAGTCGCGCACCATCCGGATCCCAGTCCACAAGGTGGACGCCATGAACCGGGTGCAGCGCGTCCAGCGTGACCTGGTTCAGGAACTGGAACGGGAACCATCGAAGGAGGAGGTGGCGGAGCGGGCTGCGTTGACCGTCGACGAGGTCGAATCGCTGCTTCGTCTGGCCAACGAGCAGGACAGCCCGCTGTCGCTGGATTCGTCGATGGGTGAGGAGCACGACGCCAGCCTCGCCGACCTGGTAGCCGACCCGCTGGCTGTGGCTCCGGCCGAGGCGGCGGCACGACGCCTGCTTGGCGAGGCGGTGCTGGTCGCTCTCGACGAGTTGGATGCCCGGGAGAAGGACGTGGTTCGGATGCGGTTCGGGCTCGACGGGACCGAACCGATGACTCTGGAGCAGGTCGGTGCCCACTTCAGCGTGACCCGGGAGAGGGTCCGCCAGATCGAGGCCCGGACCATGTCGAAGCTGAAGCATCCGAACCGGTCCCAGAAGCTGCGCGACTACCTCGAGGACGACTGAGCGCCACCGCCCCCGTGCCCAGATCCCCGGGTATCCTGCGCACGCCTTTCCGGGGTAGCTCAGCTGGCAGAGCGTCGGACTGTTAATCCGCAGGTCGTGGGTTCGAGCCCCACCCCCGGAGCCATCAACGTGCAGGTCAGGGTCGGTCGTTTGAGGCCGGCCCTTTGCGCGCCATGGGAACGTTTTGCTTCCACACGGCTGAAGTACGGTCCATCACTACAACGCCACACCTCCCGGAACGCCGAGAAAGAGCACGGTCTGGCCGGCTAGGCCAGCTGAGGCGAGTAGTTGGACCAAATAGGGGACTAAGCGGATGAAGATCGAGTCGGTGCGTGCCGCAGCCGTAACCAACCCGGCGGTACTCGGTAGGTCGGTCGAAGGCGTAGCGGATTGGCAAGGCCAGATCGACCATATGAACCCGCTTGGCACGGACAGCCGATATCAGGGTCAAGCCTCCCGGTTCCGTCCGCCGTGGGGCGAAGTGATGTGTGTCGTCACCACAAGCTCAGGCACATGGGGATTGGGCATGAGTTCATTGTCGGGCGTCACGGTTCCACTCATCAACGACTACCTCGGACCGATGCTCTCCGGTGAATCGATCCAAGACCGCGACCGACTCTGGGAAATGATGACGGTCGCCTGCGGTTCACACTTCGGAGCGTCGGGCGTAGCCAGTTATGCGATTAGCGCCGTCGACCTCGCACTATGGGATGTAGCAGGAAAACTCGCGGAGAAGCCCGTCTACCAACTTCTCGGGACGACGGACCCTGAACCGGTCCGCTGTTATGCAACTGGGTCTGACCTTGAATGGTTCGGCGAACTCGGCTTCGAAGCTTTCAAGTTGCCCTGCCCGTGGGGACCAGAGACCGCTACCGCAATTGACCAACTCGTCGACCTGATTGGAAACGGTCGCGAACTGGTGGGCTCCGCAGCTCACCTAATGCTCGATTGCTGGGCGGTCCAATCTGTTGAACACGCCATCAGCATCGGGGAAGCAGTTCGGGCCTTCAATATTGAATGGATAGAAGACATGATCTATCCCGAGAACTGGGACGGCTACTCGCAAGTTCGTTCAGCCCTGCCCGATCATCGGCTCGCAGCCGGTGAACGTTGGTACACAGACATTCCGTTTCTACGAGCGATCGAGGACGGCTGGGTAGATGTTCTGCAGCCCGACCCACTTTGGGTCGGAGGAGTCACTCCGTGCCGACGGATAGCCGATGCTGCTGCCACAGCGGGATACGGCCTCGCTATTCACTGCGGAGCAAACGACAGCTACGGGCAACACCTGTCGGCTGCCCTGTCGGGAAACCTCTGGGCAGAGATGTACATCGGCTCTGTTCGTGACTCGTCTCTGATGAACTCCTACCGGGCCACCCCAGGCATGAACCTTCCCTCGAACGGATTCGTTCAGCCAAGCAATGCGCCCGGCTTCGGCATAGAGCTCAGTATCAGCGATATAGAAAAAGCGACTGCATGACGCCCATGGGATCGAGCAGCAACTCGTCGGAGTGATCTTCGAGGACCAGTCAGCGGACCCTTCCTGGCTCCCTCCGCCACAGCACCAAAGTCCACCGGAGGTCGCCAGTGCCCGCTCGGGGGATGATCCGAATCCCGCGGTCCTGCATCCATGAGGCAAACACGCAGACGCACTGCCCATTCACCCCTGGGAATCTCACGGGTCGCCTAGGGCTGGCCGCAGGAACCTCAGCGGACGCCACCGAACCGCATGTCCGAGGTTTCATCCGTGCTCGCAAGCAGCACTTCACCTCGAGGCGAATCAATCGCGACGGACAGTGCCGGTGGCCCCTCAGACACCGCGATGTCGAGATCGACGGAGCGCAGGACACCCGCGAGATCATCGGCATCGGGAGTGGTGATGGCCAAGGCCCTGAACTCACCTCCGACTGGATTGGTGTCCTTCGGATTGGCGCACTCGAGCCAATCAATGAAGAACGGCATGCGCCCGCTGTGCGGACTTCCGATGGGGAACAAGAGATCCCAAACGAGGAGATCACCTGACTGCGTCTTGCGTTGGGTGCGATTGGGGCCCTCAGTCGACATGACAGTCGTTTCCAGCGTCCGGGCAATGGCGCTTAGATCACCTTCGGCTGCCCAAGTGACCACTCCGCCGCTCGTCAAGTCGGCGAACTGTGCGCCAGCGTTGCCTTCCAGAGACTGTGCCGGGTCGGGAGCGATGATCTCGAGGTAGGCGGAACCGAGGGACAGAAGTGCGTTGCGTGTTCCGAGACCTACGTGCTCTCCGCCGTATGCAGCTGGTACCCCGAACGTGTCCGCGGCCCATTCCATGCCTTCGTCTAGCGATGCCACGGCATACATGAAGTGATCGATCCGCGTGGTCAAAATGTGTCCCCCCAAGAGCCATCGTCAATCGGAAGGTGCCGTGACCGGCGTCTGGTCCGCCTTGGTCCGCACCGCCGGCATCCACCGCGGGCCCGCGGTCTCGTCGATCCTCGCGAGGAAAGCGCCATGGTGTGCCTCGACCAGGTCGCAGAACCCGGCCGCGCCCTCCTCGCCCACCGCTTCCCACGCCGGTGCAGTGAGGGCATCGGTGCGGGCCTCGAGGTCGAAGCGGAAGCGCCGTCCCTCGTCGGTCAGGCTCCCGCCCAAGGCGTAGCCCTTCGCCTCGAGGCGCTCCCAGCCGGCCCAGATGGCTCCGTCGTCGTTACCTCGACTTCTGGCAATCCACTCCTCGTCGCCGTATTCCTCGAGGTCGACCATCGCCGAATGGAGGAGCCCCACCTCGACGTCATCCAAGTCGGCCGCGGCGCACAGTGCCCAGTGGTTGTCGGCGCGAAGTTCACGGAGACAGTTCGCCGCCAGCCAGGCAGACAGGCAGGAGTCCGTCTCGGGCGGACGGGGCCTTGCGCGGTGCGCAGCGAACAACGGTCGGGCCCCATGGTGGACGGCATCCACGCCCCTCCAGAGCACAGAGGCGAATTGCCCGATCCCATCGGCAACTGGCGGCGCAATCTCCGACAACCCGGGTTCAACGGCGGAATCCCGGACCGCCAGGATCTCTTCTGGGGTGGTGACGTCCCGATGGGCAGCCATCACCGCAGCGATCAACGCAGGGTGGATCGAGTAGGCGGCCGCAGCCGCTGCGCTTGGCGACACGTTCCCCAGGGATGCCAGCCGCCAAGCCACGATCCACCCCTTGCCCTCCGGAACACCGAGTGCCTCATATCCGGCGACGGCTCGGCTATCCCACATCATCCAGCCGACGAGGTCATGGCAAGCGAGTCCACCGCGTCGGGCGAGGTCGAAGCCCGCTTCCATCGGCCGGAGGGTATCGATCGGTTGGACGGGGCCCAGACTCGGGGTCAGGAGGTCAGGACGTCACACCCCGCCAAGTCAGGCGGGAGCCGAGCAGGTGGCTGATCGGCGTAACGGCCGCCATAGCGACCAAGAAAGCGGCCAATGGTCCGAGGCCGAACCAGTTGACTAGTGCGTTCAACGCGGCGAGCCGGGCCACCAGGAGCATTCCGAGGGCGAGTTGTGTACCCACCAGGCGACGGAACCGGTCGACGGCACTCCTGGTCGCCCGGCCGGCAAACGTCCATAGGTCGTGGAGGACCATGGTGAGCAGGATGCCGATCTCCCCGGAGATGGCTGCCGATCGGGTCAGGTTCCATCCCTGTTGGTCGAAGATCCACAGGAAGATGATGGCATCGGCTGCCAGGGCCAGAGCGGTCACCAGCAGGTAGCGCACCAGAGCGCGGCTTCGCAGAGGGTGAAGGCGGAGTCGGAGGAGGTGCCGGAGGTAGCCGAGGTAGTGGCCCGCCGATACCTTCGACTCGCCCTCGGCCCGCTCGAGGAATACGTACGGACGCTCGGCGACCCGCCGAACCTCGCCTCGGGCCAGGACTTCCAGCAGGATCTTGTAGCCGACAGGATCCAACTCGACGTCTGCCACCACGTCGCGTCGAACGAGGAAGTATCCGCTCATTGGGTCGGTGACCCGACCGACGGTGCTCGGCAGCAGGAGAAGCCCGAGTGCCTGCGCGCCGCGGGACAACAAGCGGCGGAGGGCGGACCAGTCGGATACTCCGCCTCCGTCCACGTGTCGACTGGCCACCGCCACCTCGGTCCGTCCGTCCATGGCTTCCAACAGGTCGGCCACCACCTCCGGGGGGTGCTGGCCATCGCCGTCGATCACCCCGAGCACCTCGCCTCGGGCGTGAGACCAACCACAGATCACCGCGGTGGCCAGGCCCGAGACCCCTATGCGTCGGATGACCCGGACCTCGGCCAACTCGGTGGCTACCGCCCCGGCTACCTCCCAGGTCTGGTCCGGGCTGTCGTCGTCGACGACGATGATCTCAAAGCCTTCGCCGGAGCCTGCCAGCACTGCGTGGAGGCGTCGCAGTAGCGCTTCGATGTTGCCTGCCTCGTCGAACGTGGGGACCACCATGCTGAGCCGGATCGATGGATCGGCTTCCACGGAGACGGGGGTGGGACGACCACTGGCCTGTGCGAGGTGGAGGACCTGCGGACTGTCGGACACGGGCGCTCCGCTGGTGGCCGGTGGGATTTGCTCAACGGTACCGGAAGCCGGTTGGCCGTCCGCCCTGCCAGACTGCCGGTGGGCCGGTAGCTCAGTGGTTAGAGCAGGCGACTCATAATCGCTCGGTCGTGAGTTCGATTCTCACCCGGCCCACGAAAGTGGAGCCCGTCCGTCGGGCCGCTCTGTAAGACTCGGGTGATGCGTCGCTCGTTGTTCGCGCTGCTTGCGCCGTTCGACGAGATATCGGACGTCGCCGACGGAGCGCTCTTCGGTCGGTCGCCCTGATTTCGTGAGCTCGGCCCCGTGAGACCTGTCCCGTGGACCTGATCCTTCTGGTGGCCTTGGTGGTGGCCATCGTGCTTTACCGACGGCGAGCTGCGGGCCAGGTGGACGTCGGCACGATGGTGCGGCGCCTGCTGGAGTACGGATTCCTGGCCGGCCTCGTTCTGGCCACCTCTCTCGGGCTTACCGGACTGCTGGCCCGCGTCTTCGATGGCTTGGGTGGTCGGGACGCGGGCGACCCCGAGGGGATGGCCCTCTGGCTGAGCCTCGTGGTGGTGGCGGGTGGCGCGTTGGCTGGCCTTTCGCTCTGGCTACGGCGACGGTTCCGTGGCTCGCCGACGGAGGCGGAGGCCCCTGGCTGGGCTTGCTATCGAGGGGTGGTCGACCTGGCGGCGGCTGGATTCGTGGTCACGGGTTTCATCCAGACACTGGGGTGGGCCATCGACGGGTGGCGGTTTGAAGCGTGGATGGCGGCCGGCGCACTGGTCTGGACAGCGGTGGCCGTGGTCCACCACCGGTTGCCGGGTCGGAGACCACCCATCTTCGACCTGCTCGGCTCGACGGTCGCTCTCACCGGCATCGCGATCAGCCTGGCGGTAGTCCTCGAACACCTGCTCGACTGGGCCTACGACGGCACCACCCCAGAACCGCTCCCCGGACTTGGGGGCCATGGCGTCGACGACTGGTCGGAGACGGCCGACGACGTCACTGGAGCCTTGGCCCCACTAGTCGGTTTCGCAGGGGTCTGGGTCCGCTACTGGTGGTGGAGCGGCCGTCGGATGGCTAGCAGTGCGGAGCGCGACGGCTACGTGCTGGTCGTAGGCGTTCTGGGGGGACTGGCCGCCACCGTGGTGGCGGCCAGTGGGCTGCTCCACACGGTGCTGTCCTGGATCCTCGTCGCGTCTGCCCGCGGCGCCGGGGCGGCCGCCCACTTCGACGTGGTCACCGTGTTCGGCGCCCTCTTGGTTGTCGGCTTGGCGGTGTGGGTCTACCACCGCAGCGAGGTACCGCATGTCGTTGAAAGGCGGGCAGAGGGGCGCGACGAGGTAGCCCGCCTTTACGACCACCTGGAGGCCGGTGTGGGTCTCGCCGCGACGACCCTGGGCGTCGGCTTGCTCCTCGGATCGGTCCTGCACGTCGTCGTTCCTGCCCCGGATGACTGGGACCGCGGCGTCGCCGAATTGCTGACCGTGGCCCTCACAATGCTGTTGGCTGGCAGCCCGATGTGGTTCCGAGCCTGGTCGCGCATCCAGGCCCACGCCGGGACTGTTGCCGAGGAGTCCTCGTCGGTTCGCCGCGCCTACCTGTTTACGGTGTTCGGAGCAACAGCCTTGTGCCTCCTTGCCAGCCTCGGCACGATGGTCTACCTGGTGCTGTTCGGCCTCCTCGATAGAAGCCTCGACGTCGAGAAGGTCGCGATCTTCCGGTTCCCACTGGCCGCCATCGGCGCTACAGCCGGTGTGGCCGCCTACCACGGTCGGGTCCTCTTGGCCGGGCTGCGAACCGTTCCGGCGTCGTCGCGGCCAGCGCTGCGCACGGTCACCCTGGTGGGCGCCGACCTGTCTGGCCTCGTGGGACGCCTGGAAGGTGTCCCCGGCGTCAAAGTAGTGCGACACCTCCGACTGGGAGCGCCGTACGCGGTGCCCGGCGACCCCGACACGCTCGTCGCCGCGATTGAAGCCTCAACCGACGACCTGCTGGTCGTGGTGGCCGAGGACGGTACGGTCGACATCATCCCGGTGGCACCTTGATGCGGTACCACTGAAAGGATCAGGAAATGGCTGCAGCAGAGGCGACCGTGATCGTGAGCCGAGAGGTCGCCGCCCCCGCCGAAAGGGTGTGGGCCATGGTCAGCGACTTGGAGCACATGGGCGACTGGTCGCCCGAGAACGATGGTGGTACTTGGCTCGTTAGCGGGGCCGACGGGGTCCCGTCGGTGGGGGACTCGTTCCGAGGCCGTAACCACCGTGGCCGTCGGGCCTGGAGAACCAAGGTGACCGTGATCGACGCAGAGCCGCCACGACGTTTCGCTTTCCGCCTGAAGATCGGTGCACTGGGGGGCTGTGACTGGATCTACGAGATCGAAGCGACCGACAACGGCAGCCGTGTCACCGAGTCGTGGATCGACGAGCGGACCAGGGTGTTGAAGTTCGTCGGTTGGCTGTTCACCGGCGTGTCCGACCGCGCCACCCACAACCGGGCGACCATGGAGCAGACCCTGGAGCGACTGGCCGAGGCCGCTGAGGAGGCCTGATCCGGCAAGAGCGACTTAGTCCCAGCCGTTCCAGGAAGTGACGGCTGCGGCCCCGCCCTCGCGCGTGGCAGGCCGGAAGTCGGTTCCGAGGGTGTGGCCGATCGTGATCAGCGCCACCTGGCTCCACTCTTCATAGGGGATGCCCAGCAGCGTCGACGCTTCCTCCTCGAACATCAGGTGGATGGTCGTCCAACAGGTACCGAGGCCGCGCTCGCGTGCACCCAGCATGAAACTCCAGGTGCTGGGCACGACCGAAGCCATGATCGACGCTGCACCCATCGACGTCCGGTCGATCCGGCCGCGGATGCACGGGATCAGCATTGCCGGGACCCGGTGCATGTTTTCCGAGAGGTACGCGGCGGACTCCATGACCCGCATCTGCTGGGCGGCACGGGCCGGTTCCGCCTCTTTGGCGAGTGCCCCAGCGCTGGCTCCGAGGGTCGTGTAGCGCTCCCAGCCCTTTCGATAGAGGTCGGCTAGGCCGGCTTTCTTGTCGGGGTCGGTGACGACCACGAATCGCCAGCCCTGGCGGTTGGAGCCGGTGGGCGCCTGGACGGCGTACTCAAGGCATTCGCTGATCAGGGCATCGTCGACCGGCCGGTCGAAGTCCAGTCGCTTGCGGACCGACCGGGTGGTGGTCAACACGTCGTGCACGGACAGTCCGAGGGTCGTCATGCGGGGTCTCCGTTTCGGTTGTCGACGTCTCCGTCGCCAGCCTCGACGAGGGCCTTGATGCCCTCGACGCAGCGACGCATGTTGGCCGTCTGGCCCTGCTGCCGGTTGGCGACGATCTTTGCCTCCTTGTCGGGCATGGCCTCGATGGCCAAGGTCAGGCCCGATGGACCCGGGCCGAGCACCATGGCGAACCGCAGCCGGGTAGCGCCTGCCAGCGGGATCAGCTCGAACCGCCACTGGGCGGCCGGCGCCTCCAGATCGGCCGAGTTCCAGGCGAACACCCGGTCCTCCTCGTAGGCGACGACGTGGCAGGTCACCTCCCAGTCGCCCATCCGCTCGTTCCGGTTGCGACCTAGGAAGGTTGCGCCCAGCCGAGGCTCATCGGAGATCCATTCAGCCCCCTGGAACTCGTCGCTGAACCGTGCCGGCAACTGGATGTCGGAGATGAACGGCCAGACGTCCGCTGGCGGAGCGTCGATGTCGATCTCGACAGTGACCCCTGCCCCATCGGCGAGCAGCGGTGGTTCGTCGGTCGGGTGCTGGAGGGTGCGACCCCAGCGGTCAAACCAGGTGATCTCTGAAGCTGGGGGCCGCTCGGCGGGGGAGAAGTCGTCGCCGACCGACCAGGCGCCGGGTAGCAGAGCGATCTGGCTGACGCCGGCGGGGATGTCCAAGAGTTCGGCAACGGCGTCGGACTCCTGGAGGTGCAGCGTCGTCCAGGCGCTGGCCAGGCCTCGGGACCGGAGGGCCAGGCAGAAGCTCCACGCCGCTTGGATGACCGAGTCGAACAGGCCGGGCCGCCCGCTTCCATCGTGCTCGCCGTAGATGGTGGCCAGAACTATGGCTGGGACGTCCTGTAGGTGGCGGGCCAGATGGTCCGCGGAGCGCAGGGCGGCCTCGTTGTGGTGCCCGGAACCCTGGACCCGGGCGTAGTTCTCACTGATCCAGTTCCCCCCGGCCGAGCGGTACAGGTCGGCCAACGCCGCCTTCGTATCGGGGTCGCGGACGATCAGCCAGCGGCGGCTGGACTGGTTTCCACCGGTTGGGGCCTGCTCGGCCACATCGATGCACTCGAGGATCATCTCTGCCGACACGGGCCGCTCCAGATCAAGGCGTCGCCGAACGGCTCTGGTGGTGGTCAGCAGTCGGTCGGTCTCGGAGACGTCGAAGGTCACGGCTTCCTCGCTCGGCATCGTGCGGGTCCTGAGTGAGTCCACCACACCCAGTTCGAGTGTCCGTCGTCGGGGCCCGCTTGCCGGGCTGAGACGGTTACAGGTCCTCGCCGAGCCAGGCGGGGGCCCGATCGACGAGGTACTCGCTGATGGTGCGGGCCCTTTCGAGGGCGTCACACAGCCAGTCGGCCTCGCCACCGCGCAGCAGAGCGGCCAATGGCGTCTCGAGGCGGGCCGCCACCCCGAGGGAACGCTGCGGCGCGTCGGTGACCGCCTCGAAAGAATCAACCGCTGACACCTGGGTGGGGAGGTCGGGACCGCCTAGACCGGCCAGCTCGGTGGCCAGCACCAGGAGGTCGGGGCCGGACTCCAACGGCGGGAGCGCCCAACTGAAGACCAGCTCGATGGTCAGGTCGTCGCTCGGCTCGACGTCGTCGGAGATCGACATGACCTCGTCTTCGAAGGCCAGCAGGGTGCGGACCTCGATGTCGAGGGACAGACGTAGGTCAAGCGGTCCGCCGCAGTGGGCCTCGGGGTGCAGGTCGACTTCGAAGGCCTGGTGCATGGAGTAGGTCTCGACGAAGTGGCGTTCGTCGTGGACGTGGAAGCCGTGGTCGGCGGCGTGGTCCTTGAGGTCGGCCACGAAGCCTGCGATGTCGACGACGGCCATCGGGACAGCGTAGGACCGGCCGTCGGGAGGGACCACGCCGGTTTGGCACACTGGCGCGGTGTATCCAGTTAGCGATCCGCACGTCGAGGGGCCGAGCTTCGATCCGACGAGGGTGCTGAGCGACCTCCACGACGCTGTCGACGCCGTGGCTGGGGCCTTCGACGAACTCGACGACTGGGGGCCCTCGGGGGGGCGGGCGGACCAGTACGCCAGCGACGTGGTGGCCGACGAGGCCGTCCTCCGGATGTTCGATCCGGCTGGCTACGGCGTCCTCAGCGAGGAGTCTGGCTTCCGTCCGCCGACCGTCGACGGAGCTCCGACGGTGGTGGTGGATCCGCTCGACGGATCGACGAACGCCTCGAGAGGTCTGCCCTGGTATGCCACCAGCCTGTGCGCCGTCGACGCCCAGGGCCCGTGGGTGGCCGTGGTCGCAGACTTGGTTTCCGGGACCCGGTACGACGTGGTGCGTGGTTGGGGTGCCCGTCGGGATGGTGAACCGATCCGACGTGACGGCGCCCCTCCGTTGGGCGAGGCACTGATCGGTATCTCAGGCCTCCCTCCCCGGCATCTGGGTTGGGGGCAGTTTCGGTCGCTGGGCGCCGCGGCGCTCGACCTGTGTGCGGTAGCCGATGGACGTCTCGACGGGTACCTGGACTGCTCTGACGACGCCCACGGCGTCTGGGACTATCTGGGCGCTCTGCTGGTGTGCGCCGAGGCCGGGGTCGAGGTGGTGGATGCCCGGGGGAGGGACTTGTGCGTGCTCGAGCCGGAAGCTCGGCGCACGCCGGTGGCCGGTGCCGGCCCGGCGTTGACCGGGGCCCTTCTGGAGGCTCGGCAGGCATTCTGAGCCGGGACTTCCGGCGGGCGCGGTCGACGGTAGGGTCGCCGGTCCCGGGCGCGTAGCTCAGGTGGCTAGAGCACCTCCCTTACAAGGAGGGGGTCGGGGGTTCAAGTCCCTCCGCGCCCACCCGAAACACACAAATCAGGTACCTCGATCAGAGGCAGGCCAAGATGCGTACGCCAATAACCGAGATGTTCGGCATCGAGTTCCCGATCCTGGCCTTCAGCCACTGCAGGGACGTGGTAGTGGCCGTATCACAGGCTGGAGGCATGGGTGTTCTCGGCGCGGTGGCCCTCAGCGACGAACAGTTGGAAGTCGACCTGGCCTGGATCGAAGACGAGATCGGAGATCGGCCCTACGGCGTAGATCTCGTCGTACCCACCAAGTACACCGGTGACGGCCAGGGCGGTATGCAGACATCGGACATCTCGACGATGATCCCCGACGAGCACCGGGAGTTCGTAACCGAACTGCTCGAACGCTACGAAGTTCCCGAAGCCACCGACGGTCAGTCGGGAGCTGGATGGACTTCGAAGAACGCCGACGCCCCGTTCTCAGCTAGTCGCGCCTCCCAACAACTCGACATCGCCCTCGCCTTCAACCCCCAACTAGTGGCCAATGCCCTCGGCTCTCCTCCTAGTGATCTGATCGACCGGTGCCACGAAGCCGACATCATGGTTGCGGCCCTTGCCGGTGCGCGGGCCCACGCCGAACGGCACGTCAACGCAGGGGTCGACCTGGTAATCGCCCAGGGCTACGAAGCCGGCGGCCATACCGGTGAGGTGGCCTCCATGGTGCTAGTGCCCGAGATCGTCGACGCTGTCGACCCGGTCCCGGTACTGGGAGCCGGCGGCATCGGCCGAGGACGGCAGATGGCCGCCGCGATGGCACTGGGGGCGGCCGGTGTGTGGTGCGGGTCGGTCTGGCTAACCACCGAGGAAGCTGAGACACCTCCGGTAGCCAAGGCCAAACTGCTCGAAGCCGGTTCGGGGGACACCCTCCGCTCGCGTTCCTACACGGGCAAGCCTGCCCGGCTCCTGCGCAGCGCCTGGACCGACGAGTGGAATCGGGACGACACCCCCGACCCGCTGGGCATGCCGCTGCAGCCGATGCTGATCGACGGTGCAATGGCCCGCATCAACCGGGCCGCCCACCATGCGGGCTCAGGTGCCGAGAAGTTGGTGACCTATCCGGTCGGCCAGATAGTTGGTTCGATGAACAAGTCCCGGCCCGCCGGTCGGGTGGTGATGGACATGGTCGAGGAGTTCATCGAATCCGCCGAGTCGCTAGCCGGACAACTGGAAATCTGAACCGGCAAGGAATTTGCTGAGGTGCCGCCCGCCCCGGGGCACGCAGCTCAGATAGCTAGAGCTCTTCCCTTGCAAGGAGGGTGTCGAGGGTCCAAGTCCCTCCGCTCCCAGAGGAAAGCCCCAGGGCGCCTCCTATATCGGAGTCGTCCATGTCGTGGTGGAGCCCGTCGCCGTCAGTTCTGGTTTCCCAACCCGGTGGTACCGTCACCGCTCCAGAAGGGGGTCCGCTAGATGCCGGTTGGAGACAACTCGATCTTCTCGCCTGACCGATACGTCGCTACTCGTGCACCGATCGAGCAGGCCGAGCCGCTGCCGTCCGACGTCTACTTCTCCCAGGACTGGTACGACCGCGAGGTCGAGACGATCTTCTGGAAGCGCTGGCTAGTGGCTACCCGCGAGGAAGAAATTCCGGATCCCGGCGACTACGTGCGGTTGGACATCGTGGGTGAACCACTGGTGATTCTCCGCGATGAAGAAGGACATGTGCGGGCCCTGTCAGCTTCCTGTCGCCATCGCGGTTCGGAACTGATGAGCGGCCAGGGGAACTGCAAGAAGATCGTTTGTCCCTATCACGCCTGGACATACTCGCTAGAGGGCGAGTTGCTCTCGGCGCCTTCGATGAGGGAGGCGGTGGGGTTCGACAAGTCAGATCACGCTCTCCCCGCTGTTCGCGCTGAGACATGGGGTGGTTTCGTGTTCGTCAACTTCGACCACGACGCCGACTCGTTACTCGAATCGCTCGGCGGACTCGTCGATCGCCTCGCCAGTTATCGACTCGAAGAGATGAAGGTCGCGAAGAAGTGGGTGAACCGGTTCAACGCGAACTGGAAGATCTGGGTGGAGAACTCGCGGGAGGGATACCACGTGCCGACGGTGCACCGGGGATCGCTCGACACCTTCTATCCCGGAGCGCGTCGAAACGTCTTCCAGGCGGACGGCGAGCCAATGGTTTACACGATCAACAGCAGCGACAACGAAAACGGTCTCTACGTTCCGCGGAACCACACGCTTCCCTTTGTCGATGGCCTGTCAGCGGAGGACAACGAAACCACTCACTTCATCATCGGCTACCCGCATCTCCTCCTGAACGTTCCTCCCGACCGGATCACGTTTCACCAGTACTTTCCGGAGGGACCCGAGTGGACACGGATCGTCTCGTGGTGCTGCTTCCCACAGTCCACGATCGACCTTCCCGAGTTCGAAACCGAGGTAGAGGACAAGTACTACCCATCGATGGACATGTTCCTAGCCGAGGACAAAGGTGTTTGCGAGCTCGTCCACCGAGGCCTTCGTGGGCGACTGGCCAAGGTGTCGCGCTACTCGCCGACCGAGGAACGCACCGTCCACGAGTTTTCCAACTACGTGCTCGACCACGTCGTCGGCCCGGCGGAAGGGCACTGACGGGGTGATGAGATGACGACTCGCGAGAATATTTCCATTCCCAATGTCGGTGAGCCGGCCGATCCACGCGCGGGTTCACAGTGCATTCGCAAGGGCAACCTGTTGTTCATATCTGGCCAGATCGCCATGGAGGATGGAGAGTTGGTCGGCCCCAACGACCCGCTCGAGCAGTGCCGCCAGTGCCTGCGACACATCGAGTCCTATGTGATCAGAGCAGGTGGGACGCTCGACGATGTGGTGTCGCTAGACATCTTCCTCACGGACATCCGATACCGCCCGGCCGCAGGCCAGGCCCGGGCAGAGTTCTTCAACGAGCCTGGTCCCAGTGCAACGGTCGTGGGCGGGGTCGATCTCGCCTTCGAGGGGCTCCTAGTGGAGATCGGCGCCTGCGCGGTCCTGTCCTGACAGACATGAAGACTGCGTGGGCACAGACCGTTCTGGGACCGGTGGACTCCGCGGACCTCGGCATCACCTTGGCCCATGATCACGTCCTCATGGACGGTTCGTTCATGTATGTCGACCCACCGTCGACGGCTGACCACCATCTCTCCAACGAGAAAATCACCCTCGAGAACCGAGGTTGGGTGGCCTACCACTGGACCTCAAGCCGCCACAACGTGCATCTCGATTCAGAGGACATGGCAATCGCAGAACTACAGCGGTTCGTCGCAGCGGGTGGACGTACCGTCGTGGACCCAACCAACAATGGCCTTGGCCGTGACCCACAGCCACTCGTCCGCATCGCTCGGGCGACCGGAAGCCACATCATCGTGGGTTCCGGCTACTACCTGGGTGGCACACACCCGAACGACATGGACGATCGGTCCGTGGATTCCATCGCCGAGGAGATCGTGGCTGACCTCCAAATCGGAATCGGCGGAACCGACGTGAGGGCTGGACTCATCGGCGAGATCGGCTGTACCTATCCTTGGCTGCCCAACGAGAAGAAGAGCCTTCGAGCCGCAGTGGCCGCTCAAGTCGAGACTGGTGCGCCACTCATGGTCCATCCAGGCCGTGATCCGATGTCGCCGGTGGAGATCGTGGAGATCGTGGACCAAGAAGGGGGCGACCTCGATCGCACGATCATCTGCCACATCGATCGCACCTGTACCGACCGGTCATGGCTCAGCGACATGGCGGCCACCGGCTGCTATCTGGAATACGACCTGTTTGGTAACGAGAGTTCCTGGTACCCGCCCAATCCGAAGGTCGACATGCCCTCTGATGCTGAGCGCATGGACGTCGTGCTCTGGCACTTCGCACAGGGCCTTGGGGACAAACTTCTCTTGTCACACGACATCGCGACCAAGCATCGACTCCACGCCTACGGAGGTCTCGGGTACGACCACCTACTTACGAACGTGGTCCCCCGCTTGCGTCAGCGAGGCCTATCTGAGGCAGAGGTGAGCAGGCTGATCATCGATAACCCGGCTCGAGTGCTGGGCTTTGCTGCCACAGGAGGCTCTTGAGCCCTGGACGAGCCGAAGCGATCATTGCAGAGATCGGGGCACCCGCTGACAAGATTCCTGAGGTCCGCTGCTGAGAACAACCTGCCCTCAATACTGTCAAACGGAGTTTGGTAAGGCGTTAGGCGAGGTCTTGGTCTTCGCTGGGGAAGATGTGCCCGTAGCGGTCAAGCGCGGTGGTTGCCGAGGTGATTCCGGTCAGTACGGCTACTAGCCAGCGACAGAATTCTTACCAGCACCTGCTTGTTGGGAGAGTTGTAAGTTCGTGGTTAATGCCGAACTTTGATGATTTCGAGCGATTCCTGATCGCCGTGATGGCGTCGGAGGATCCTGATGCGGATATTCCCGTGACAGCTCTTGCGATAGAGCGACTATCTGAAAGCAATAAGGCGCAGGTGGTCAAGCACCAGCCGATCGAGGAACTTGAGAAATTTCTGTGGCGCGCGCATAAAGCGCTGAGGGACCAGTTCCCTGGCCCAACGAGCTTTG
>JAZADN010000112.1:0-3511 GCA_036123585.1 Actinomycetota bacterium
CCGGCCGCATCTCGTCGACCAACGGGAGGTCGACCGCGTAGGCGCCGTGGATAACGACAGGGCCCTCCACCGGCAGCAGCAGGTATGTGGACGGGATGTGGGCCTGGAAGGTGTTGAAGCCGCGGTAGTCCACTGCGTAGCGGAGGCTCACCGGATTGTGCAGCACCAGTAGGTCGATGGCGTCGGCGACCATGGTGGTCCGCAGGTTGGCGAGTCGGCCGGCGGCCATGGCTGCCACATCGAGCTCTGGTGCCGGGATCATCGACGGACTCTAGGTTCCCGTCGCCGATGGGGCGGCCCAGACGGCCGCGCGCGGAGCGGAACCTCGACCCGGCTCTTGACTACCGTCCCTACATGGCCCTCATGCCCGTGGAGGTACCCCCGACCGAGCCGCTGGCACCAGACGCCGCATCGTTCGCCCGGTTCCACCGCGAGGTCCTTCCGGACCGGATTGCCGCCGGGACCGGGGAACTGGCCCACGACTACCTAGCCCGGCGGGGCACCATGGCGGTCCGCACCCCTGCCGGCTCGTGGACCTATGTCCCCCGGGACGGCTCGGTGACCCTGATCGAGGGGGAGGGACGGGCCGACGTCGTAGTGGCCCTCGGGATGGAAGGCTGGTTGGGCCTTGCCACCGACCTCGACACGGCACCCGGCCTGCTCTACACCGACCGGGCGACGGTCCCGGTCGGCGACCCGATGCGGTTCCTGAGTTGGGAGCCCGGCCTGCGGGCCCTGTTCCACGGGCGACCCCTCTTCGACCCGGAGGACGTCGACCTACGCGATGCCAACGGATCGCCTCTGGAGGTGACCCGCACGTTCTCGGCAGCCGGACTGGAGGACGAGGGCGAGGAGGCCGCTCACTTCCTGCGGGCCGCCGGCCACCTGTGCGTCACCGACGTATTCGACGACGACGAAGTGGCCGGAATGCTGGCCGACGCCGCGGTCCTGGCCGATGAGGCGGCACCCGGAGACATGACGTCGTGGTGGGGGCGCCACGGTGACGGCACCGAGGTCCTGACCCGGGTCCTGCGGGCAGCCAGCCGGCCGGGTCTGGATGCCCTGGTCGACGATTCCCGGGTGCGGCGCATCGTGGGTCTGGCCGACGAGGACCTGGCCCCCAGCGTGGACGACGGCCCGGAGTCGGTCGACCGGGTGACGGTGCTGTGGAAGCGCCCCGGCCTGGCCGAGGGGTTGGGCGACTTGCCCTGGCACCGCGACTGCGGCATGGGTGGGCACGCCAACCGCTGCCCGGCGACGGTGCTGACCATCTGCCTGACCGACGGGTCGGCGGCCGCTGGTCAACTCCGGTTCCTCTCCGGCTCGCACCGGGGCTCGTACCCGTTCATGGACGGGATGGTGGCTGGGTCGCCGGAAGGCGTCGGGCTCGACCTCGGTCCGGGCGACGTGACGCTTCACTACTCCGACGTCATGCACGCCTCGCTGCCACCCACCTCCGAGGACGGGCCGCATCGGATCTCGGTCCTGGTGGGGTTCGCTCCGGCCAACCGGGGCCACCACCTCGGCGAGCGCCACTACAACGACGCCCTGCTGGTCAACGACGACGGACAGGTCGACCACCTCGGCCAGCGCCTGGAGCGGGAACAGTCCTCGTCGACGTCCGAACGCGACCCGGGCCGGGGAGACGGCTAGAGGCAGGGAGGAACGAAGCCGTCGGCCTAGGCCTGGTCGCCGGTCGGGTCGTCTGGGTCGTTGCGACGTACTGTCCGGCCATGTTCGACCTCACGGGACGCACGGCGCTGGTCACCGGTGCCGGCCAGAACATCGGTGCAGGGATCGCCCGGGCCCTGGCCGGAGCGGGCGCGCGGGTGCTGATCAACGACCTGCGGGCCGACCGGGCCAGCGAGGTGGCGGCGGAGATCGGCGGGGAGGCCGAGGCGCTGCCGTTTGACGTGACCGACCGGGCCGCCGTGCTGGCCGCCGTGGAGGCCGCCGGGTCCCTCGACGTGCTGGTCAACAACGCTGGCAACGGCGGTGCCGAGGCGATGCTGCCGAAGCGGTTCGCCGACACCGAACCCGCCGAATGGGCGGGGCCGGTGGAGGTCAACCTGCAGGGCGTGCTCTTCTGCTGCCACGCCGTGCTCCCCGGCATGGTGGAACGGGGACACGGGCGGATCATCACCATCTCGTCGGCCGCCGGGACCCATGGCGTGGGGATCGGGTTCGCCCCCTACTCGGTGGGCAAGGGCGGGTCACTGAGCCTGATGCGGTCCCTGGCCCTGGAGCACGGCCGCGACGGGATCACCGCCAACTCGGTGGCGCTGGGGGTCATGGACTCGGTCCGGGAGGAGACTGCGGCTGCCCTGCGCAAGACCATCCCGGTCGGGCGCCTGGGTTCTCCGAGAGACGTGGGCGCGGCGTGCCTGTGGCTGGCCTCGGACGAGGCGGCCTGGGTGACCGGTCAGACCATTGGCCTGAACGGCGGCGCGTTCACCTCCTAGCGGCGACCCCCTCAGTCCCGGTGCGACCAGACCGGTGCGCGCTTTTCGACGAAGGCCCGAGGCCACTCCCGCCCGTCGCCGTGGGCGGCGGCCCGGGCCATGACGTCGACGGCTAGCTCGTAGGCATCGTCCACCGTCATGTCCAACTGCTGGTAGAGCGTCCGCTTGCCAAGTGCCTTGGCCGACCGGCTGCCCCTGGTGGCGTAGCCGAGGAACTCGAGGGTGGCCGCCTCGAGTTGGGCAGCGGGGACCACCCGGTTCACCAGTCCCCACTCCAGGGCGGTCACGGCGTCGATGGTGCCACCGGTCAGGGCCAGCTCGACCGCCCGCTTGCGCCCGACTTGGCGGGCCACGGCCACCAGCGGCGTGTGGCAGAACAGGCCGCCCTTGCCGCCAGGGGTGGCGAAGGCGGCGTCCTCGGAGGCCACGACCAGGTCGGCGCTAGCTGCCAGTTGGGCTCCTGCCGCGGTGGCCAAGCCCTGGACTCGGGCCACGACGACCTGGGGGACCTCAATCATGGAGGTCATGGCCTCGGTGCAGAGTTCAAACAGATCCCGCAATTCGTCCTCGGACATGGCCGCCATCTGGGCCAGGTCGTGGCCAGCGGAGAAGACCTGTCCGGTGGAAGCAAGGACGATGCCCGACACCTCGTCGAGGGAACCGGCGGTGCGGAAGGCGTCGAGCAGTTCGCCGAGGACGTCTGACGACAGGCAGTTGCGTCGGTCGGGCCGGTCCAGCGTGATGGTGACGATCCCCCCGTCCCGTTCGAATCGAAGGTGCTCGTATGCCACGTGACGAGTCTTACCGGCCGCGGGCTGACGCACCAGCAGCGCGCAGACCTGTCGAGTGTGGATTGAACGTTCGTTCAGTCCTAGCCTGCGAAGACTGGTCCGTTCCGCTGGACCGGTACCCGACGAGGAGGCCCTATGCCGTCCCGCAATCCCATCGCCCTGTGCGCCGGGGCCGCCCATACGACTGGCCAGATCAACCCCGTCGACGGAGGATGGAGTGTCTGACTCGATTGGGCCGACGGTGGAGGAACGACCGGG
>JAZADN010000113.1:0-8909 GCA_036123585.1 Actinomycetota bacterium
GTGTTCACTCCGGACACTGACCTGCGGTGCCGTTACCTGCACGATCATTGGATAGCCATCAATTCAGCCACGACGATGAGCCCGAACATCACCACATTCACGAGACGGAAGGCCATCCGGTTGAACGTGCCGAGCCTTCACGAACCACGACCATGGTGCCCGGGGCGGGACTTGAACCCGCACGACCTCGCGGCCAGAGGATTTTGAGTCCCCCGCGTCTGCCAATTCCGCCACCCGGGCTCGCCGCCCGATCCTACCGGTGGCCTTGGGTGGCCCATCAGGTGTCCGCAACCGATCCGGTGTCTCGGATCGGTCCCGGCTTCCAGACACCTACCATGTGGCCTAGGCCTGCTTGGCCGCGCTTGAGGGCGGGGGCACAGCTCCACGCCATCCGAGGAGACCGATGATCGCCTTCACCTATTCCGGCCAGGGGTCGCAGCAACCCGGCATGGGTGCCGCTTGGGCCGACCATGAGGCTTGGGAACTGGTCGACGAGGCGTCCGAGGCCACAGGCCGTGACGTGGCCCACCTCTTGCTCGATGCCGATGCTGAGGAACTCCGCGAAACCCGCAACGCCCAACTGGCCACCTTTGTCACCAGCATGGTGATCCTCGATGCCGTCACCAGACTCGGCATCGACGCCGCTGGGCACGCCGGCCACAGCCTCGGGGAGTACAGCGCCCTCACCGCGTCCGGCGCTCTCGACTTCGGCGACGCCGTGCAAATCGTGGTCGAACGGGGCGAGGCCATGCAGATCGCCACCCAGGAGCCAGTCGGCACCATGGCCGCCGTACTCGGCCTCGACGACGACGGTGTGGCCGATGCCTGTGCCTCAGTTGACGGCGACGTGTGGATAGCCAACTACAACGCCCCCGGCCAGGTGGTCATCGCCGGCGCTCCCGACGCAGTGGCAGCCGCCGGCGACGCCGCCAAGGAACGGGGCGCCAAGCGATGTACCGGTCTAGAGGTCGCCGGAGCCTTCCACACCCCATTCATGGCTCCGGCGCGAGACCGCCTGTCGGCTGCCATCGACGCCACCGAGATCCGGGCCCCCGAAGGCGTCGTCGTGGCCAACGCGGACGCCTTGGTCCACGACAACCCCGCCACCTGGCAGGCACTGATGAACGCCCAGTTGTGCAGTCCGGTGCGTTGGTGCCAAAGCCTCCAGACCTTGTCCGAGGCCGGCTTCACCACCTTCGTGGAACTTGGTCCCGGCAACGTCCTAACCGGCCTCGTGAAACGCACCCTGCAGGACGCGACCCGCCTGAACGTCAACACTCCCCACCACCTCGACGCCCTATTGGACGCCCTCGCTCCGCCTACCCCCACCGAAGGTGGCGAGGACACCGGCCCCGTGGAGGGAGAGCACCTCTTCGCCACTGACCGCATGGTGGTCAGCCCAGCCACCGGCGTGTTCACGCCCGTCGACGGCATCGGCCCCGGCCAGGTGGTGGCCGCCGGGGCCCTCCTCGGTCACATCGGCGCCACCGAGGTCCACTCGCCGTTCGCCGGCGAGTTCATGGGCTGGCTGGCCGTCGACACCGAGCGGGTCACCGCCTCCAAGCCGATTGCCTGGCTCCGAGCCCATTAGCCGGCCCCTTCCACCAAAGGAGACCCTCCCCATGAGCGACGAGACGAACGGCCACGAACCGGGCACCAGCCGCACCGTGCTGGTCACCGGAGGCAACCGGGGCATCGGTCTGGCCTGCGCTCTGTCCTTCGCTGCCGACGGCCATCGGGTGGCCATTACCTGCCGGGGGGAGACCCCGTCGGAGGCTGTCGAAGCGGGCCTACTCGCCGTGCCGTGCGACGTCACCGACACCGAGCAGGTCGACGCTGCGTTCGCTGCTGTCGAAGAGGCTCTCGGGCCGGTTGAGGTGTTGGTAGCCAACGCCGGCATCACCCGAGACGGCCTAGTGCTACGAATGTCCGACGACGACTTCACCAGCGTGCTCGACGCCAACCTGACCGGCGCCTTTCGGACGGCCCGCCGGGCCGTCAAGGGGATGATGAAAGGCCGCTGGGGACGGATCATCCTCGTGTCGTCCATCGCCGGTCGGATCGGCCAGACCGGTCAGGCCAACTACGCCGCCTCCAAGGCCGGCCTAGTGGGCCTCGCTCGTTCGCTGGCCAAGGAGTTCGCCAGCCGCAACATCACCGTGAACGTGGTGGCCCCCGGCCCCATCGTTACCGACATGCTGGCCGCCCTGCCCGAAGAGCAGCAGCAGTCCTACGCAGAGGCCGTACCACTGGGTCGCCTGGGCCGGGTCGACGAGATCGCCGCCGCGGTGACCTTCCTGGCCTCCGACCCGGCCGGTTATGTCACCGGCGCCGTCCTGCCCGTCGATGGCGGCCTCTTCATGGGCTGAGCGTCGTCAAGACGCACCTGGTGCCCTGCGCCACAATCCTTCCCGCCTCGTGCCTCCCCGCCCTAGGGTGAGGCCCGCTAATCGTCGACCAGACACCGAAGAGAAACGGAGCATCACGGTGAGCGATGACAACTTCGAACGGTTCAAGCAGTGCGCTGTGGAGGTCCTCTCGGTGGAGGCCGACCAGGTCACTCCCGAAGCTTCCTTCGCCGACGACCTCGACGCCGACAGCCTCGATCTGGTCGAGTTGGTCATGGCGCTCGAGGAAGAATTCGGCGTGAATGTCGAGGAGGAGGAACTCGAGGGCATCACCACCATTGGTGCCGCCTACGAGCTCATCACCGGCAAGCTCTAATGGTCCGGCGTCGGGTCGCCGTCACCGGCCTGGGGGTCGTCGCCACGTGCGGTGTCGGAACCGACGCGTTCTGGGACGGCCTGTGCGGGCCCGCCCCCGAGGGCCACCGGGTCGTCCTTGACTTCGACCCCACGCCCCACTTCGAGAACCCCAAGGAGGTACGGCGGAGCGACCGTTGTACCCAGTTCGCCATCGCCGCTGCCGACATGGCCCTTGAGCAGGCCGGCTCCCTGACCGCCGAACCGTCCCGAAAGGGCGTGTTCATCGGCACTGGCATCGGTGGGATTCAAACCCTAGAGGAGCAGATCCTCGTCATGGCAGAGAAGGGCGCCCGCCGGGTGTCACCGTTCCTCGTGCCGATGATGATGCCCAACGCCGCCCCCGCTGCCGTCTCGATGAAACACGGCTTCCAAGGCCCGGCCGAGAACACCTGCACGGCGTGTGCAGCAGGCACCCACGCCCTGGCCAACGCAGCCCGGCTCATCGCCCACGGCCGCTGCGACGTGGTACTGGCCGGAGGCAGCGAGGCGCCTTTCGTGGACGCCGCGGTGGCCGGCTTCACCAATATGACCGCCTTTTCGTCGACCGGGATCTCCCGACCGTTCGACGCCGAACGCGACGGATTCGTCATGGGCGAGGGAGCAGGCGTGCTGTGCCTCGAGGAATGGGAGATGGCCGAGGCCCGCGGGGCGGACATCCTCGGGGAACTTCTGGGCGGCGCCAGTACGGCCGACGCCCACCACATCACCGCCCCCTCCCCTGGCGGTAGGGGCGCCATCACCTGTATGCGCCTCGCCCTCGAGGAGGCCGACGTCGACGCTTCGCAGGTCTGTCACGTAAACGCCCATGGCACCTCGACGCCGCTGAACGACATGGCCGAAGCGGTTGCCATGGCCGAGGTATTCGGTGCCGATGGCCCGAGGGTGACCTCCACTAAGGGCATCACCGGTCACGCCCTGGGCGCAGCGGGTGCTATCGAGGCCGTGGCCGTGGTCCTAGCCATGCAGAACGGCCTGATCCCACCGACTGCCGGCTACGCCACCCCCGACCCGGAAATGCCCGCCATCGACATCGTCGCTGGATCCCCAGCCCCCTGGGAACCGGGCATCTCCATGTCGAACTCATTCGGGTTCGGCGGCCACAACGGCAGCGTCATCCTCGGCCCCGCCTGAGAGCGGACGGCCCCTCTACCGGGTCAGATCAGACGAAGACGAACATCAACTCGCAGCGGCAAGCCTCCTCGCCATCCACCGTGGCTCGGCCAGTCCCCTTTCCGGCCCGGGATGACACCCGCCCCAGTTCCACCTCAAGGTCCAGGCGTTCGCCCGGAACCACCTGGCGACGGAACCGGACTCCGTCGAGACCGCCGAAGAGTGCCAGACGACCCGCGAAGTCCGGACGGGTCAGCAGCGCATAGGCACCCAGCTGGGCGATCGACTCGCACATGAGTACCCCAGGCAGGGTGGGCCTCCCCGGGAAGTGTCCGGCGAAGAACGCCTCGTCACCGGACAGATCCCAGTACCCCCTGGCCCTCTCCCCGACCGTGACCTCCGTGACCTCGGTGAGTAGGAGGAACGGGTCCCGGTGCGGGATCACGTCCTCTGGGCGGGGCAGGGCGTCGGAAACGGTTGTCATGGGAACTCCAGATGGAACGTGGTGGGAAACAGCCGAGGCCGGGGCGTCACCACCCCGGCCTCGGTCAAGATCTCAAGTTGTCGCTGGTCGGTCTTGCCGACCTCTCACTCCTACCAGGAGGAGGCGGGAGGAGCCTCGGAGGCCCCGCCGCTCTTGGCAGCAGCCTTCAACTTCGAGCCCACGGACACCTTGCAGGCCTTGGTAGCCGGCACGTGAATCGACTCGCCCGTCTGGGGGTTTCGGCCCATGCGGGCGGCCCGGGTGACCTGCTCAAACGAGATCCAGCCGGGAATCGCCACCTTGTCTCCACCAGCAGCTACGGCATCGGCCACCACGTCAAAGAAGGCGTCCAGGCAGGCGCCGGCGTCCTTGTTGGACACGCCGGCGCGATCAGCCATCGCGCCGATCACATCGCTCTTGTTCATCGACCATCTCCTTTGTGGGTATCGGGATGGGCGTTCCCACCTCGTGGTCAAATGACATCTGAGACGCTCAGCGGCCCAATGTCAAGCATTTCCGACCCCAAACGCCTGCTATTTCACGGATCTCCCGATGCCCGGATCCGCCGGCACGAATCACAACTAGCGCCAATGAGCGGCGACGGGTCAGTCTGTGGCGTTGACGAGATGCTGGGCGGCACTGCGGAAGTAGTCCATCACCGCGGTCTCGGCGGCCAGCGGCAGCCCCCCGCCGGCCAGTGCTGCCTCCATGCACCGCAGCCAAGCATCTCGCTCAGCCGAGGCGATCTGGAACGGGGCGTGGCGCATCCTTAGGCGGGGATGTCCCCGTTCGTCGCTGTACGCCGAAGGACCGCCCCAGTACTGGCGCAGAAAGCCGGCCAGGCGCTCCGCTGGCGGGCCCAGTTCGTCGGGATACAGGGGCCGAAGGGTCGGGTCGGCGGCCACCCCCTCGTAGAAGCGGGCAGATAGGTCGTCGAACCAGGCGTCCCCGACCATCTCGTAGAGCGTGTCGTGGACGACCCCATCGGGCGCAGTCCAGATCCGCTCCCGGCCCAAAGGCAGGCTCACCGGACTGATCTCAGGAGGCGTCGAGGGCGGCCCGGAACGAAGCCACCAGTTCGCCGACCCCCTCAGGGCCGGCACCATCGACCATGAGTTGCACGACGGCCGAGCCGACGACGACGCCGTCACCGTGTCCCGAGGCCGCAACTGCTTGGTCCGGTGTGCCGATTCCCACACCGACCAGCACCGGCAGGTCGGTGACCGGCTTCAACCGGGACGCGATCTCCACCGCACTAGCCGCCAACTCGGAGCGGACACCGGTGACACCAAGGAGGCCCACGCCGTACACGAAGCCCTTCGAGACTGCACAGATCTCCGTCAGGCGCTCGTCGGACGCCGTCGGAGCGGCCAACAGGATCGGCTCCACCCCGGACGTCCCCGCCACTTCCAGCCACGTCCCCGCCTCCTCCAGTGGCAAGTCGGGAAGGATGCAGCCCGCCACATCAGCCTCCACTAGGGATTCGGCAAAGCGTTCCAGTCCCATCCGGAACGCGATGTTGTAGTAGGTCATCACGGCTAGCGGCACGCCTATGTCAGCGCTGCGGAGATCGCCGAGGATGCCGCCTGGTGTCGCACCGGCAGCTAGGGCTAGGTCGTTGGCGGCCTGGATTGTCGGACCGTCCATGACCGGATCGGAGAACGGGACCCCGACCTCGATGGCATCGGCCCCGGCGGCGGCCACCGCCCGAGCCGTTTCCAGCCAGTCGTCGCCAAGACCGCCGGTCACATAGACCACCAGGCACTTCCCGCCGGCGTCCCGTCGGGCCCGCAGCGCCGCCTCGAAAGGCCCGACGCTCACGAAAGTAGATCCATCATCTGAGCCACGTCCTTGTCGCCCCGTCCCGACAAGTTGACCACTACTGACTTTCCGACGAGCGACGCCCGCTCCCGGGACACCCAAGCGAGGGCGTGGGCCGACTCGAGCGCCGGGATGATCCCCTCGGCCCGACTCATCAGTTGGAAGGCATCGATGACCTCGGCGTCGGTGACTGGCTCATAGCGGGCACGTCCGGTCGCGGCTAGGTGGGCATGCTCGGGTCCCACCCCCGGATAGTCGAGCCCGGCGCTGATCGACTCAGCCTCCTGGACCTGGCCGAACTCGTCTTGCATCAGGTATGAGATGGAACCGTGCACCACCCCGGGGACGCCTCGACCGATGGCCGCTCCCCCGGCCGGCTCCACTCCGACCAGTTCGGTCGGAGCGTCGGCGAAGCCGGAGAAGATGCCGATGGCGTTGGACCCGCCTCCCACGCAGGCCACCACTACGTCGGGCGGCGAACCGAGAACTTCTTCGCTCTGCTCCCGGGCCTCCTTGCCCAGAACCTCATGGAAAGTGCGGACCATCCACGGGTACGGGTGGGGTCCGTTCACCGACCCGAGGCAGTAGTGCGACTCGACGACGGTGGCCACCCAGTCGCGCATGGCCTCGTTCACGGCATCCTTCAGCGTCCGGCTGCCCGACATGGCGGTCCGGACCTCTGCGCCCAGGAGACGCATGCGGAACACGTTGAGCTCCTGGCGCGCCACGTCAACCTCGCCCATGAAGACGCAGCACTCCATGTCCATGAGCGCCGCCGCGGTGGCCGTGGCCACGCCATGCTGGCCAGCGCCGGTCTCAGCCACCAGACGGGTCTTGCCCATCCGCTTTGCCAACAGCGCTTGACCAAGGACGTTGTTGATCTTGTGCGAACCGGTGTGGTTCAGGTCCTCGCGCTTGACGAAGAGCCGGCAGCCGAACTCCTCAGAAAGGTTGTGACACTCGGTCAGCGGCGAAGGCCGACCGGCGTACTCGGCGAGCAGGCGGTCCAGGTCGGCCCGGAACGACGAGTCGGCCCAGGCTGCCCTGAACTCCGTTTCCAACTCCTGACAGGCCGGCACCAGCGTCTCGGGGACGAACTGCCCACCAAAGTCGCCGAATCGGCCGTCCGGGGCCGGGTCCTGAAGTGGGGCGTTCACGCTGCCGGTCACGAGCCCTCCATCGATTCGTCGTCCTCCTGCCAGTCGAACGGTCGGCGACCGACGTCTCCTTGGTAGTGCTCAGGCGAGACCGGTGGTGCGGCGGCCCGCGCGTTGGCCATGAAGGTTCTCAGCAGGCGGGGATCCTTGCGTCCCGGAGACGCCTCCACGCCGCTGGCGACGTCGACCCCGAACGGGCCGACTCGCTCGATCGCCTCTCGCACGTTGTCCGGGGTCAGCCCGCCGGCCAGAACCATCGGCTCGGACACCGCCCGGGGGTCTGCCATCGACCAGTCGAACACCTCACCGGAACCTGGCGCGGGCCCGTCGAGTAGAAGCAGGTCGGCTCCGTAGTCTTCGAAGCGCAGTAGATCTGGTGACCCGGCGGGAAGGGCCCGAATGGTCACCGGGACCCGCTCGGCCACCCACCGGGTGGTGGCCGGCGACTCGCCGCCGTGCAGTTGGGCAGCCCGCAGGCCGATGGTGTTGACGGTCTCCACCACGCGCGCCCTGCCTACGTCGCGGAACACCCCGACGGTCATCACGTCTGGCGGGAGTTGACCGACGATGTCGCGAACCACCTTCTCGGAAACCTGACGGCGGGACGGACATAGGATGAAACCAAGGGCGTCTGCTCCCAGAGCGGTGGCCAGTAAGGCGTCCTCGACATTGGTGATACCGCAGATCTTGATGAACACGATCCGATCATCCCACCTGTGTGCACTGTCGGAGGGATCGCACCGCTGCCGCCCGGTCGCCCGAGGTCACCAGAGACTCGCCCACCAACAGGGCGTGATAGCCGGCCTGAACGAGCGCCCGGGCATCTTCGGGCCCGCCGATCCCGGACTCGGCCACCCGCACCACGTTGTCGGGGATGGCCGGAGCCATGCGCACGGCCCGGGCAGTGTCGACCTCGAAGGTGGTGAGATCGCGCTGGTTGACTCCCACCAGTGTGGCACCGACGGTCAGTGCCCGTTCGAGCTCCGACTCGTCGTGGACTTCGACGAGGGCGTCGAGGCCTATCTCGGCAGCCAGATCGTGGAAATCGGCCAGTTCGGCGTCGTCGAGGGCTGCGGCGATGAGGAGCACCGCGTCCGCTCCCATCAGGCGGGCGTCACAAACGTCGTGGGCAGAGACGGTGAAGTCCTTGCGGATGACCGGCAGGCCGACAGCGGCCCTGACAGCGGTCAGATCGTCGGGTGAGCCCCCGAAGAAGGCCCGATCGGTCAGAACCGATAGGCAGGTCGCCCCGCCTAGGGCATATTCACCGGCCACCGCCGCCGGATCGAGGTCGCCACACAACTCCCCTTTGGACGGCGAGCGTCGCTTCACCTCGGCGATCACCGCCGGCTCTCCGGGCGAACTGGCAGCCAGCACTTCGCTGAATCCCCGGCACGGCGGACAAAACCGGACCTCGTCTATCAGGGTTTCCACCGGGCGATGGTCGCTGGCCGCCGCCTCCCGATGGGCGGTGAGGATCCGATCCAAGTAGGTGGCCACCGGTTGAGGCTACCGATCACCGTCGTCCCAACCCGGTTGGAAATGCTCCTCAGATCCTCATGGACGTAGACG
>JAZADN010000114.1:0-39623 GCA_036123585.1 Actinomycetota bacterium
ATGCCGCCAAGGGGCCCGAGGACCCGGTCAACCAGCCGGCCTACATCCAGGCGCTCACGTCGTGCGCAGGGAAGTCGGGGATCGTCGACGCCATGCAGGAGTTCCAGGCGTCTCGGGTCGGTCGGACTCCCGATCAGATCCGTGAGGACAACGAGCAGTTCATCGTCATGACCGGGTGCCTCCGATCCAAGGGATGGACGGTCAGCGACCCCGTGCCCGACGAGAACGGTTCGCTTGGGCCCGGCGAGGCCTTCGCAGGGCCCGACGGCGACCTCGACATGGACGACATTCGCGACTGCATCAGCGAGAACAACCTCACGGGCGGCTGAGCCGGAACGGCCTGCCCAGACCCTCAGAAGCCCGATCTCTGGAAGGACACCGAGACGATGAAGAAGATCCTGGCCCTGCTGGTCCTGGCCGGCGTAGTGGCCGCCGCTGCCGTCTGGCAGCCGTGGACAGATGACAAGGTGGCCATCGATGCAGGTGTCGACCGGGCCATCGCCGAGTCGGTGTCTATCCGGACGCTGACCGACGAGATCACTATCCAGGGCGAGTTGCGCCGTGACGAACTCCAGGTGGTGACCGCGGCCGCCCCCGGCAAGGTCGGTGCGGTCATCGTTTCCGACGGCGACACTGTCGAGGCCGGCGACCTGCTGCTCAGCTTGGACGGACGACAGGTGGTGGCCGTAGATGGCGACTTCGCTTTCTACCGCTCGCTCGATGTCGGATCTGAGGGAGCGGACGTCCGCCAACTAGAGGAGATCCTGTCGGCCGCCGGCCACCACGTGGGCGAGGTCGACGACCTCTACACGGAGGAGACCCGGGCCGGCCTGGCCGCCTGGCAATCCGCCCGCGGCTACGTGGGGACTACCCCGGAGGCCGACGAGGTTGTGACGGTGTCCCTGCAGGCCAACCCGGTTGGCTACACGGTGGGTCCTGTGAACGCCGTCTCGGTGCGCATCGGTTCGGTCCGGGTGGGCACCGACGGGTTGCAGTCCGAGCAGTTCACCGAGGTGGTGACCACGGCAGCGGCCGTGGTCGACGCGGTGGCCGTTGCCGACAGCGCCGTGCCCACCGTCTCACTCTCGGCCGCCGCCGTGGTGGTGACCGAGGGGTGGCCGGTGGTGGTCACCGTCACCACCGATGTAGCGCCCACCGCCGACCTGGAGGTTCCCATCTCGGTGTCGGGCGATGTAGTGGTCGACGACGACTACGTGGCCCCTGATGCCACGGTGGTCATTCCGGCCGGGTCGACGTCGGCAACCGTTGAGATCGCCACCATCCGTGACGACGACCGTGAGGCCTACGAGGACCTAAAGGTGTCGATCACCGGCAGTTTCGATTCGCTGGACGCTGTGGCACCTCAGACGCTCGCCGTCTATGACGCCCGTAAAGAGGTCGACGACCTGCTGGATCGGGTAGACGAGCTGGTCGACGACATTGCCGAGAAGCGCGACGATGTGGCCGATCTGGAGGCTGAGGACGAGCTGGTCACCACTGTGGAGGACCGGCTCGTGGTCGCCGGGATCCTGACCGACGGGCAGGCCCGGGCCGGCGACGTCAGCCCGGCCGAGGCTGCCGAGTTGGAGGACCTCCAGCAGAAGGTCGACGACGCCGCCGAGGTAGTCCGCTATGGGACCGACTTCATCACAACGGTGGAGGAGCGCCTCGTGAGCCTCGGGATCCTCACCCAGGCCCAGGCCCGGGCCGGCGACGTCAGCCCGGCCGAGGCTGCCGAGTTGGAGGACCTCCAGCAGAAGGTGGAGGACGTCGACGAAGACATCTCGAACGGAAAGGCCGGCGTGACCATCCTCGACTGGCACGCCGCGGTGGCCGCCCGCGACAACGCTGTCGATGCGGCCATCGACGACGTGACCGAGTTGGACTGGCGAGCCGCGGTGGCCGCCCGCGACGACGCCGTCGACGACGCTCTTGAGCAGTCTGGCGACTTGAAGGAGCGCCTGGACGAACTGGAGGTGCTTCTCGACGAGCAACAGCGCCTCGACTACCGCCTCGCCTCGGCCCGGGAGACCCTGCGGGTGGCTCAGGCCTCCCGGTGGGTGCTGGGCGACGCAGACGAGGTGACGGTCAGTATCGACGACCCGGACGTGCCCGACGAGCCGATCCTGGTGCTGCGGGCCGACGGCGAGACCGTGGGCGAGGGTGGCACGGCCACATTCACCATCGAGACCACGGTGGAGCTGGTCGAGGACCTGGACGTCCTTTACGTGGTCGGTGGCACGGCTACCGCGGACGCCGACTACAACGCTCCCGACGGCGACATCACCATGGTCGTCGGCCAGGAGCGGGTGGTGCTGTCGATCCCCATCCGGACCGACGACGACGTGGAGGGTGACGAGACGGTCGAGGTCCGTTTGCTGGACGATCCGTCGGGTGCCTACCGGCTCAGCGACCGGGACCGCGCGTCGATAGTCGTGGAGTCGAACGACCTGCCGGAGTTGACCCTGCGGGGTGGCGGCACGGTGGCCGAGGGCGAGAGCTCGACGGTGACCATCGTGGCCGACCAGGCTCCCACTGAGGACACCAGCGTGGCCTATTCAGTGGGAGGCAGCGCCCAGGCCGGCGTCGACTACGCCGTGGTGACCGGCACCGCCCTGCTGCGGGCCGGCGAGCGGTCGGTGGACGTGGTCATCCGGACCATCGACGACGACGTGGTCTTCCATCCTGGCGACATGGTGGTCGCCCAGTGGCCGGTGCGGGCCGGAACCGTGGAGGTCGAGGAGGGCGATTATGTTCAGCAGGGCACGCCGCTGTTCGATCTGACCGAGCCTGCGTTCACCATCCGCCTGACCGCATCGCCTACCGACCGGGCCCGGCTTGCCGTCGGCCAGGACGTGACGGTGAACCTCGACGCCGGAGACCAGGAGTCCCCCGGCACCATCACCGAGCTAGACGACAACGCCACCACCTCGTCCTCCGGGACCGAGACCTACGAGGGAGTGGTGACGGCCGCTCAGGGTCTGGTCGGCGTCGACGGAGCCGTGGTCACCATCGACGTGGTGGTCGAGGAGTCGGTTGACGCGGTCGTGGTGCCCATTGCCGCCGTCTTGTCCGACGGGGGCCAGGAGACGGTCAGGGTGGTCACTCCGGAGGGCGTGATCGAGCGGAGGGCCATTGAGACCGGGATGCTGGATGGCGCCTACGTGGAGGTCGTTTCTGGGGTGTCGCCCGGCGAGTACGTGATCCTGGAGATCGACCGGTCGTGACCGCAGCGTCGGCGATCGCGGCCTCCGACCAGGGTGACGCTGGACCCGAGGTGGTCCTGGCCCTCGACGGGGTGTCGCGCGTCTATGGCTCCGAGGTTCAGGTGCGGGCCCTGGACGACGTGTCGCTGGACATTCGGGCAGGCGAGCACCTGTCCATCGTCGGACCATCAGGATCGGGCAAGTCGACCATGCTGGGCCTGCTCGGGGTCCTCGATCTGCCATCGGAGGGTTCTATCCGGGTACGGGGAACTGACGTGACCCGGCTGGCCGACACCGAGCGGTCTCGCCTGCGGGGCGAGGCCATTGGCTTCGTCTTCCAGCAGTTCCACCTCATCCCGCACCTCACCGCAGCGGGCAACGTCGAGACCGCGCTGCTCTACCGGGGCCTGTCGGCCCGGGAGCGTCGTAGCCGGGCCATGGCCGCCCTCGAGCAGGTGGGCCTCGGGCCCCGTCACGACCACCGGCCGGTCCAGTTGTCGGGTGGCGAGCAGCAACGGGTGGCCATCGCCCGGGCCATCTCAACGGATCCCGGGGTGGTCCTGGCTGACGAGCCGACCGGTGCGCTCGACAGCCGCAACGCCGAGAACGTGATGCAGATCTTCGAGGATCTGCGGTCGCCGGAGCGGGCCATCTGCATTGTCACCCACGACCTGCACGTGGCCGACTCGGCACGCCGCAAGATCTCGATGCTGGACGGGCGCATAGTCGCCGACGAGGCGTTGCGCGGTGGTCCCCACGACGGGGGAGGGGTCGCATGAGGCGTTTCAGGGAGTTGGTCGGCGTGGCCATGGGTGGCCTGACCGCCCGCAAGATCCGTACCGCCCTGATCATGCTGGGACCGATCCTCGGGGTGGCCGCCATCGTGGCCGCCATAGGCATCAACGAGAGCTCCAAGGGTCACTTGAAGGCCAAGCTCCAGGAGCTGGGTACCGACCTGATCGTGGTCAACGCCTCGACCGGGATGGGCTTCGGCCAGGACCCGGTCATCGAGGCTGCCGCGGTAGCCCGCGTCAATCGGCTACCCGACGTCACCGCGGTGACCGGGACTCGGCAGTTGTCCGGCATCGTCACCGTTCCGTTCGCCGGCGCCGAGGATTACTACCGGGCCTTTCCGGTACCGGTCATCGCGTCGGGCCTCGACCTGCCCGCGACCCTCGAGGTGCCGATGGTCAGTGGTCGGTTCCTCAACGAATACGACCGCGACTCGGGCGCCCGGGTGGCGGTCATCGGTCGCGACCTAGCCGACGAGTACGGGTATCTAGCCGGCGAGCCTCGGACTATCGAGTTGAGTGGTCTCCAGTACGGGGTGGTCGGCGTGCTCGACTGGGTGTTGTTGGAGCCGTCCATGGACTCGGCGGTGTTCGTCACCTTCACCAGCGCCGTCGACGACTGGGACCTCGACGACCCCGACCCCAGCCGTCTGTACGTGCGGGCACCCGCCAACACCTCGTTGGTGGCCCAGGAGATTCCCACCGTTGTGAGCCTGGGTGGGCCGGACGGGGCCAACGCCTCGGTGCCCACCGACCTGCTGGATGCCCAGTCGCAGGTCGATGAGAGTCTCAACAACCTGACCAAGATGATGGGGGGCCTGGCGCTCGTGGTGGGCGGCGTGGGCATTGCCAACGTGATGTCCATCTCGGTGATTCAACGGTCGTCGGAGATCGGCATTCGGCGGGCACTCGGCCACAGCCGGGGGACCATTGCCGTGCAGTTCCTGTTCGAAGCTCTGGTGGTGGGCGTGTTCGGCGGGATCATCGGCGCTCTAGTGGGCGCCGGGGTGGTGTGGGGCGTTGCCGAACAACGCGGCTACACCATGGTGCTTTCCGTTGCCGGGCTGGTCGGCTGGGCGTTGGTGTCGGTTGGGGTGGCGGTGGTGGCCGGGCTGTACCCGTCTTCCAAGGCTGCCCGCCTCGAGCCCCTCGAAACGCTTCGGTTGGGGTGATTCTCGGTTCCCGTCGACAGGCCCGCCCTAGCATCGGGGGCGATGGAGACTGATCTGCTGGCCGCTTACGGATGGCCGGGCGGTCCCCGCCCTACCGATGGCCGCCTGGGCCGGATAGTTCGGGTCGATCGCGGCGAGGTCGACGTGATGGTCGACGAGGGCCGGATCCGGGTGCTGTCCGACTCACAGCGGGCCCAGGACCTGGTGGCTCCGGCCACCGGAGACTGGGTGGTCGTCGCCGACGACCCCGACCTGGGAGCGGTGGTGGGCCGGGTTCTGGACCGGTCCAACACGGTGTCGCGGCGCGATCCGTCCGAGACGGTTGTCGAGCAGGTGCTGGTGGCCAACGTGGACCGGGTGCTCATTGTCCACGGTCTGGACCGGCCGCTCCCACCAGGCCGCCTCGAGCGGTTTCTGGTCGTGGCGTGGGACAGCGGCGCCGAGGTGGCCGTGGTGCTCACCAAGGCCGATCGGGAGTCGGTGGCCGCTTCCGAGGTGGTCGCCGTGGTACGGGCCCTGGCTCCCGACGTCCCGGTTCACGTGGTCGGCCTGGCCCCGGAGAGCGGCGACAATCCCGGGCAACGGGTTGGCCTAGCGGACTTGGAGTCCCTGATGGAGCCCGGACGGACCGTGGCCCTGCTGGGGGAGTCGGGGGCCGGCAAGTCCACGCTGGTCAATGCCCTGGTCGGCGGCGAGGTGCTGGCCACCGGCGAGGTCCGGACCAGCGACGCGAAGGGACGCCACACCACGGTCAGTCGTGAGCTGGTGCTGCGGCCCGGTGGCGGTCTACTGGTCGACACCCCGGGCATCCGGGCGGTGGGTATCTGGGACGCAGAGGAGTCTCTGGCTCGGGTGTTCGGCGACTTGGAGGAGCGATCGGCCAGGTGCAAGTTCGCAGACTGCGCCCACCACACGGAGCCGAACTGTGCCGTGCTGGCCGAGGTTGAGGCCGGGCGGGTGGACCACCGCCGTGTGGATCGCTACCGGGCCCTGCAGGCCGAGCTGGCCGACCAGCGCGAGCGGGAGGCGGAACGGGGGCGCCGCTCGTCCCGGGGCCGCAGCCGCTGAGGCGGCGCAGTCCGTTCAAGCGGCCGTCAGGCTCCGGAGGCCTCTCGCCGCTCCCGGAGGGCGAGCCCGCGGCGGTCGAGCTTGTCACCAGCGTTCAGTGGCAGGGCGTCCACGACCCTCATCACGGTGGGGAGCTTGTAGCCGGACAGGTCACCGGCGGCGTGGGCCAGCAGGTCGTCGAGGGCGGGCGGTCGGGTCGGGTCGGTGGGCACCACGATCGCCACCCCCACTTCGCCCATGATCGGGTCGGGGCGGGGGACGATGGCCACCTGGGCGACCGCCGGGTGGGTGCCCAGCACGGCCTCCACCTCGAGGGGGTACACGTTGTAGCCACCGCGGATGTACATCTCCTTGATGCGTCCGGAGAGTCGGAAGCAGCCGGCCTCGTCCACATGAGCCAGGTCGCCGGTGCGGAGCCACCCGTCGACGAGGGCCATGGCGGTGCCGTCGGGATCGCGCCAGTAGCCCGACATGGCGCTCGGGGTGCGCAGCCAGAGTTCTCCCACCTCCCCGTCTCCCAGCGAGCTCCCGTCGGCATCGCGGACCTCGGCCCCCACGCCGGGCCGGGGGCGGCCGACAGTATGTAGGGCCTCTTCGTCGTCGGCGTCCAGCGCTGTGCCCAGGCCGATGCCACCCGACTCGGTCGACGAGTAGCGGATCGAATAGGGGGCGTCGAAGCGGCGACGGGCCTCTTCGACCAGGGCCGGGGGCGACGGCCCGGCGCCAGCCACGACGGCGCCGACCGACGACAGGTCCCGCCGGTCGAAGTCAGGCTCGCGGAGAAGGAGGGCGATCTGTGCCGCCACGCCGTTCACGGCCGGGAGGCGGTGCCGCTCGACGATGTCCAGGAGGGCTCCGGCCGACCAGCGGTCCAGAACGTGGATAGTGGCGCCGGCAGCCAACTGCCAAGGCAGCTTCGTCATTACACCTACGTGGGCGAATGCGGTTCCACTGACCATGTGGCCACCGGTCCCCCAGACACCGCCGGTGTCGAGTTGGTGGATGGCGGCCAGTTGCCGGTCGGTGAACCAGACGCCCTTCGGGTCGCCAGTCGACCCTGACGTGAAGCAGATGCAGGTTGGGCGATCGAGGTCGGTGGCCACTGGCCTTGGTGCCCCTTCCACACCGCGCAGGTCGTCGAGGAGCCGGTCGAGGTCCTCGGTGGGTTCGATCAACTCCACGTGGTAGCGGTCGAGACCTCCGGCTAGCCCGGCGGTGGCCAGCACCAGGTCGGGGTCGACTGCGTCGGCCAGCCGGGACCGTTCGGCGTCCAGGAGTCGCGGGTTGGCTCCGGCAGTGGTCACTCCGATCCGGGCCGCTGCCACATACGCCACGACGTACTCGAGGCCCGATGGAAGGGCCAGCAGGAGCACAGCACCTTCGTCGAGGCCGCGGGCTGTCAGGCCGGCGGCGACCTCGTCGGCAAGGCGGTCGAGGTCCCGGTAGGAGAGTTCGGTGCCTGAGGGAAGCCGGAAGGCGGCCCGGTTGCCGTAACGGCGAGCCGCGTCGGTCACCACGGCCCCCAGGAACGGGCCAGGGGAGTTCGTTCCGTCTGGGTTGCCCACCGGTCAGTCGTCGAGCAGATCGAGGATCCGCTCGGACGGTCGGGCCACCACCGCCCGGTCGCCGACGAGCCCCACAGGACGCTGCATCAGGGCCGGGTGGGCGAGCAGCAGGTCCACTACGGCGTCGAGGTCGTCGAGGGAGGCCTCGACGACGCCTGAGTCGGCGAAAGCGGGGTCGCGACGCACCATGTCGCCCGGTACCTCGTCGACTGCGCCGAGGATGCGCAACAGGTCCTCGCGGTCGAGAGGTGTTTTCAGGTAGTCGACGATGTCGAACTCGACGCCGCGCTCCTCGAGCAGGCCGAGAGCGCCTCGGGACTTCCCTCAGCGGGGATTGTGGACCAGCAGCATTCGGCGGGGATCGAGGGTGGCCATGACCTCCGACCGTACCGGGCCGGGCTACGGCGGGTGGGGCCGGAGGTCGTAGAATCGTCCGAATGAGCCGCCGGAGCGACGCCATCGAACGCTTCACGGTCGAGGCCGAGGCGTCAGGCCTGGAAATCGAGGTCCAGCGCTACCCGGGAGGGACCCGCACCGCGGCGGACGCTGCCGAGGCGGTGGGCTGCCACGTCGACCAGATCGTCAAGTCGCTGGTCTTCATGGCCGACGTGCGGCCGGTGCTGGTGTTGTGCAGCGGCGGTCGGCGGGTCGACGAGGAGCGCTTGGCGTCCTATCTGGGCACAGAGATCCGCATCGCCGGGGCCAGCGAGGTCCGGGCAGCCACCGGCTTCGCCATCGGGGGGACCCCGCCGTTGGGGCACACGGTGCCATTGCGGACCGTCGTCGACCCACATCTCATGGACTTCGACGAGGTGTGGGCGGCGGCAGGGACGCCGGACTCGGTGTTCCCGGTGAAGCCGAAGGATCTCGTCAGGGCGACCGCCGGCGCGGTCGTTGGCGTCACGCGCTGAGCCGGGCCTGGGCGGCACCGTCGACGTAGTCCAGCGGCAGGGCCGTGGTGGACTTGAGGTCCTCCATCACGAAGATGGACCGGAAGCCGGCGAAGTCGACGGCCCGGGTCATCCGCTTGTAGAAGTCGTCATAGGCGGCGATGTCGGGGACGACGACGCGGAGCATGTAGTCGACCTGTCCGCTCGTGCGCCAAGCGTCGACTATCTCCGGAAAGTCGGTGATGCCCGCCACGAACTGGTCCAGCCAGGCCGCCGAGTGGTCGCTGGCCCGGATCTCCACCAGTGCCATGAGGCCGAGGTTGACCTTGGTCCGGTCCACCAGTTCGACCCGGCGGGTGAGGACGCCCCGTTCTCGGAGTCGCTGGATTCGACGCCAGCACGAGGTGGCCGACAGGCCCACTTTCTCGCCGAGCTCTGACGTTGAAAGCGAGGCGTCCTCCTGGAGGATCTGCACGAGATGGCGGTCGACATCGTCCATGCTGCAAGAGTGTTGCAGAAAATAGCGATCATGAGAAATAAATTGACTCTAAGTTCACCAAAGAGAGTGAAGAACGCACGCATTTGGTGGTGGATCGTCCCTATGTTCTCCCCATGGCGATCCACCACGCGTTCACGGACCATCCAGCCTCGGTCGGCCAGACATGGGGCCAGCACGCCCGCTTCGCCCTCTCGGTGGCCGGCACCCTGGCGGTGGCGGCCATGGCCGCCACCGTTCACGCCGTGGTCCCGGCGCTGTTCCCGACCACGGCCAGTCGGGCCATCAACCGACTCCACGACCGTGTGCACCATCGGGCGAATGGTCCCGGGAGTGCTGAGGCTGCGAAGATCGCCGACATGGAGCCTCACGCCGCCTGAAATGGGCTGCCTGAACCGGGACGGGTGACAGGGGCATCGGCGCCTCTGCTCGTAGAGGTAACCCGGGGAAACCGGGTGGAGAGTCGGCACGAGGTCGATGTGGTCGTCGTCGACGCCTCTGGTGCCGTCGTCCGCTCGTGGGGCGATCCGACCTGTCCGGTCCTCCCCCGATCGGCGGTCAAGCCGTTGCAGGCCCTCCCGCTGGTGGCCACCGGTGCCGCCGACGCGTTCGGGTTGGGCGACGTGGAGCTGGCACTGGCCTGTGCCAGCCACGACGGTGAGCCGGCCCACGTGGCCGCGGTGGAGTCGTGGCTGGACCGAATCGGCCTGGCCGTCGACCATCTGGCTTGCGGAGCGCATCCGCCGTTGCACCAGAGGTCTGCCGCCGATCTCGCAGTGTCGGGGGTTGATCCCACCGATGCGCACAACAACTGCTCGGGCAAGCACGCCGGGTTCCTGACTGTCTGCCAGCACCTCGGACTCCCGGTCGAGGGCTACCTAAGGCCGGACCACCCCTTGCAGGCCGCCCACGTCACGCCTGCGTTGGCCGAGGCCTGTCGGTTCGATCTATCGGGTCAGGCCCCGGGAGTCGACGGCTGTGGAATCCCCGTCTGGTCGCTGCCACTGGACCGTCTGGCCGCCGGATGGGTCGGGCTGGGTGTCAACGCCTCGCGGAACGTCGGGGGAGTGGCGGCTCGCCTGCTGGCGGCCATGAGGTCCGAGCGTTTCCACGTGGCCGGCTCGACGCGGGCCTGTACCAGGCTCATCGGTGCCTGTACCGGCGGAACGGTGGTCAAGACAGGCGCCGAGGGAGTCTTCTGTGCCGTGGTCTCCGACGACGGCCTCGGCCTGGCCCTGAAGGTCCGCGACGGCGCAGGTCGGGCAGCAGATGCCGCTGTCGAATGGCTACTCGCCTCGCTAGGCCGCTACGACGGCCCTATCGGGAGGATTCTCGTCAACCGGGCCGGCATCCAGGTCGGCGAGGTCCGTGTCGCTGGGGACGGGACGGCGTTCGGGTCGCCTTGAGGACACGGCGTCCGTAGGGTGGCCCGATCCCGCGGACGGCGGGACCTGACGACCCACGCGAGACGGGAACGGGACATGGGCAGCTGCGACGGACGGGTGGTGATCGTGACCGGGGCCGGACGGGGGCTCGGAAAGGCCCACGCACTGGCCTACGCCGCAGAGGGTGCCCGAGTGGTGGTCAACGACCTCGGGGTAGGCCGTGAGGGCCAGGATCCCGACGCCGGTCCGTCCCCGGCCGAAGAGGTGGTGGCTGAGATCGAGTTCATGGGAGGCGAGGCAATCGTTGATGGCGCCGACGTGGCCGACTGGGCCCAGGCCGAGGCCATGGTGGCAGCGGCGATCGACCGGTGGGGACGACTCGACACGCTGGTCTGCAACGCGGGGTTCTTGCGCGACCGCATGCTGGCCAACATGTCCGAGGAGGAGTGGGACTCTGTGACTCGGGTCCACCTCAAGGGCCACTTCGTGCCCGCCCGACATGCCATCGCCCATTGGCGCGACCGGAGCAAGGCCGGTGAGGACGTCGATGCCCGGGTGGTCATGACCTCGTCGGGCGCCGGACTCATGGGAAGCGTGGGCCAAGGTAACTATGCGGCGGCCAAGGCGGGGATCGCCCTGCTAGTCGTCCAGGCGGCCGTTGAGTGGGGCCGCTACGGGGTGCTGGTCAACGGCGTGGCCCCGGATGCCCGGACCCGTATGACCGAAGGCGTCTTCTACGGCGACGCCCCCGAGGACGCGTGGGACGAGAAGGACCCGGCCAACGTGTCGCCGCTGATGGTCTGGCTGGGCAGCGACGACTGCGACGTGACCGGCCGGGTGTTCGAGGCCACCGGAGGGCAACTGAACGTGTGCGACGGTTGGCAGCACGGTCCGGTTGTCTCGGTGGGGGCCCGCCGCATGGAGGTTGCTGAGGTGGGCGACGCCGTCCACCGCTCGATTGCCGGAGCACCAGACCCAGCCCCCGTCTTCGGGTCCTGACCCTTCCGACGGTTTCCCGGCCTCAGGTCGGTTTCGCCACCACCTCGGCTTTCAGCGAGCGAGCGAGGGCCTCGTCCAGTAGTGAGTGTGCCTCGGCACCGGTGACACCCAACTGACGCAGTTCGAAGGCGAAGCGGTCCGCTGCTCCAGCTAAGCGCTCCCGCCGTTGGCGCAGCGGCTCCGAGTGTGGTGGTTCGTCGACTACGAACGTGCCTCGCCGGCCCCTCCCCTCAACGGCACCGTCCACCTCCAGTTCCCGGTAGGTCCGGGCTACCGTGCCCGGGGCCATCGCCGCAACGGCTGCCAGATGGCGGACAGTGGGGAGACGAGATCCCGGAGGTAGGTGGCCTACGGCGACCATGACCGATAGCTGTGCCCGGAGTTGCTCGTAGAGGGGAACGCCGGCATCCGGGTCTAGGCGCAGCACCAGGCGTCGTGTCCGACCGGTGGGGTCGGTGGAGTCGACGATCAGCGGAGCAGACATCTAACTGTTGATCGTACCAGTACAAAAGGATGATTGGGATTGACACATTGCCAATGTCTTGCCTTTACAAGTAATACAAAGAAGACTCTGTCCCATTAGCAGCACCTTCGGGTGGGCACGATGTCCGGCAGTGTCCGGGAGAACGGGAGATTCGACATGAAGCTGGTCACGGCGGTCATCAAGCCCTTCAAGCTCGACGACGTGAAGGACGGCCTCGCCGCCCTCGGCGTGCAAGGCATGACGGTCAGCGAGGTCCAGGGCTTCGGTCGGCAAGGCGGCCACAGCGAGACCTACCGCGGTACCGAGTACAAAGTGCTCTTCACCCCCAAGACCCGGGTCGAGGTCGTGGTCGACGACGACGTGGCCGACCGCGTGGTCGAGACCATCGCGGACGCCGCTCGTACCGAGAAGATCGGTGATGGCAAGGTCTGGGTGACCGATGTGGGCAGCCTGGTCCGCATCCGCACCGGTGAACGTGGCGCCGACGCGGTCTGAGTCACCGGGTCCTCTGGGCCGCGGACACGTAGCGCCGCCAAACCCACCGAGTAAGGGCGACGGCGAGTACCGTCGCCATCCATGAGCGACGAGGGCGCACCACCAACCGGGGAGACGGATGCCGAGGCCTTGGTCCGGTACGAGATCCGCAACCAGGTGGCCTGGATCACCATTGACAATCCGACTAAGGGCAACGCCTTGTCGCCCGACATGCGTGACCGCATAGCAGCGTTGGTGTCGGGGACCAACGGCCGGTTCGAGGTAAGGGCCATCGTCATCACCGCGGCGGGCGACAAGTTGTTCTGTTCGGGTGCAGACATCAGTGTCAGCCGTGAGTTCGCCCCCCGCCCTGACGACGCGCCGGAACTGGTCGTCGGTGAGTCCCGCCGCATGATGCTCGACGGCCAGCTCAAGCTGATGCCGGCCATCCTGGACTGTGAGCTGCCGGTCATCGCCGCGGTCAACGGCACGGCGGCCGGCGTGGGTGCCCACCTCGCTCTGTGCTGCGACCTGGTCATCATGGCCGACCATTCCAAGTTCATCGAGGTCTTTGCCCGACGCGGCCTCGTCCCCGACGGTCTCGGCGCCTGGATCCTTCCCCGACTCGTCGGTCTTCAGAAGGCCAAGGAGCTCATGTTTTTCGCCGAGGACATCGGGGCCGATGAGGCATTGCGCCTAGGCCTGTGCAACAGGGTGGTCTCTGGTGCCGAGTTGCAGGACGCGGCCGCAGAGTGGGCCGGTCGTCTCGCCTCCGGGCCGACCCGCAGCTTCATGATGACCAAGTGGCTGGTGAACCGGTCGCTGGACGTCGATCGTCGCACGTTGGAGGACAACGAGGCATGGGCCGTGGAACTCAACAACGGCACCATGGACATGGCCGAGGGCATCGCCAGCTTCCGGGAACGCCGCGACCCCGTCTGGCGGGGCTTTTGACGTTGGCCATCCGGATTCCGTGATCATTCGGGTGAGTGCCAGCGGCGACGTCCGCGTCGACGAGGACGACGTGTTCAACGACTTCCGCGTGGAGGCACCGGTGGGTATGGCCGGCCAGGACCTCGCCGCCACCATGGGGGAGGGCACCCGAGCCGACGGTGACTACCTCTGGATCGCTGAGGCGGCCGTCCGCCACTGGGCTGGCCGGGCGCACCGGGATGCGGACGATGCGTGGAACGAGGGCTTCTCCGGAATGGTCGACTACGCGCGCTCCAAGGGATTTACCGACCCGTCGGGCACCCACCTTCGTGCCCATGTCGAGCATTCAGACTGACCCGATTCCGACCGACCCGAGACAGGAGTTCACGTGGCCGACCTGACGGTGCTGCACAACCCCCATTGACACGCATCCAAGAACGCCTTGGCGGTCGCCGAGGAGTTGGGTGTAGAGATCGATGTGGTCCTCTATATGAAGGAGCCGCCCGACGAGGCCCTGTTGGGTCGCATCGCGGCCGGACTGGAGGACCCAGTCGAGGCCCTGGTCCGCAAGGACTCCCAGTTCAAGAAGCTGGAGTTGGACCCCGACGACTACGTGGGAAACGCCGAGGCGGTGGTCGAGCTGCTGGCCCGACGCAAGGCGTTGCTACAGCGACCCATCTTGGTGCGCGGCGACCTGGCCGGCGACGGACCCCTGGTGGCAGTGGTGGGCCGCCCCAAGGACCGCCTCTACGAGTTCATCGAGGCCTGCCGGTGATCCCGACCGCCGACCTCTGCGACGACTACGACGACGTTCGGGTGCTTTCCGGTGGCTTTGCCTCGTACGGCGGAACGGCAACGTTCCGCGGCCCGGTCACCACCCTTTCGGTATTCGAGGACAACTCGCTGGTTCGCGACGCCCTTGAGGAGCCGGGGGAGGGCCGAGTGCTGGTAGTGGCCGGCAGGGGCTCCGAGCGGTGCGCGCTAGTGGGCGGGAAGCTCGGCATACTGGCCGCCGACAATGGCTGGGCAGGCATCGTCGTGGACGGATGCGTCCGGGACGCCGCCGAGCTCCGGGAGGCGCCCGTGGGCATTCGCGCCCGAGGGACCTGCCCCCGCAAAAGCGTGAAATGCGGACAGGGAGACCGGGATGTCCCGGTCACCGTGGCCGGAGTGGACCTGGAGCCCGGCATGTGGCTCTGGGCTGACGATGACGGCATCGTCGTCGCCGAAGCGAACCTCGAGGCTGGGTCCTGACGGCCCATCCTCACCAGACAAGCAGACGACACCCCGAACGGTAGGAACGAATGTCGACCAACCAGGACCAACTCGAGGCCGTCCGCGGCCACCGTGGCTTCATCGCCGCCCTCGACCAGAGCGGCGGCAGTTCGCCTGGGGCACTGCACAAGTACGGCGTGACCGAGGACGCGTGGTCGAGCGACGACGAGATGTTCGACCTCATTCACGCCATGCGAACCAGGATCATGACCAGCGCCAGCTTCGGTGGCGACCGGGTGATGGGGGCCATCCTCTTTGAGATGACCATGAACCGTGAGGTTGAGGGCCGCCCGACCGCCGAGTATCTGTGGGACGCCAAGGGCGTGGTGCCCTTTCTCAAGGTCGACAAGGGCCTAGCGGAGGAGGCCGATGGCGTGCATCTCATGAAGCCCAACCCGGACCTCGAGGACCTGTGCGGCCGCGCCGCCGCCAAGGGCGTCTTCGGCACCAAGATGCGCTCCGTCGTCAAGCACGCCGGCGAGTCCGGCGTCGAGGCGATCGCCGACCAGCAGTTCAGCGACGGCAACCGCATCCTGGCCACTGGCCTGGTACCCATTCTCGAACCCGAAATCGACATCCACAGCCCGTCCAAGTCCGAGGCGGAGGACCAGCTGCTGGCCGCCCTGACCGCCGGTCTGGACTCAGTGCCCGATGGGCAGCAAGTCATGTTCAAACTGACCCTGCCGGAGGTCGACGACCTCTACCGCCCGCTGGTAGAGGACCCCCGGGTTCTCAAGGTCGTGGCGCTGTCCGGCGGTTACTCCCGTGAGGAGGCCAACGCCCGCCTCTATCGGAACCGCGGGATGGTGGCCAGCTTCTCTCGGGCGTTGGTCGAGGACCTCGACGTGGGCCAATCGGACGATGAGTTCGACGCCGCTCTGAACTCCTCGATTGCCGAGATCTACGCCGCTGGCGACTCGTGACCTCCGGCGCCAGCTGCGGGCCGGCGCAAATAGGGGGTGTTCGACGTCAGGTGGGTCCCGTCAGGGAAACTCGGGTCGGCGCTTCTCGTTGAGCGCGGCCACGCCCTCCCGGTACTCGTCGGAGCCCATGTGGGCCTCGAACCGGGCCAATGAGTCATCCACGCTGGCCCTCACCTCCCGGTGTAGGTCTAGATACACCTGCTGGCGGGTGGCGGCCAGGCTGGACCGAGCCACCGGCCCGAGGAACTCATCTACCCAGGCCAGAGTGTCGGCCAGCACATCGTCGAACAGGCCGTTGACCAGGCCGATGCCATGGGCCTCGTCGGTGGTCATCACCCGGCTGGTGAGCAGCAAGTCGTTGGCCCGACCGAGGCCAATGAGGCGGGGAAGGTGCCATGACAGCCCGTACTCGGCCGGCAGGGCCAGCTTTCCGTGGGCGGTGGTCAGCTTGGCCCCTGGCACGGCGAACCGCAGGTCGCAGAAGCAGGCCAGGACCAGGCCGACGCCAGCTGCCGCACCGTTCACGGCGGCCACCACCGGCTTCGTCAGGCCAAAGTGGAAGGCGAAGTCGGCGTCGAACGCCGGATCCACGCCGAAGCCGGGGCGGGGGATGTCGTCGAGAATCCCATCGTCGTAGCCGCCACGCTTGGCATGACCGTCCAATGCCTGCGTGTCGGCGCCCACACAGAAGGTGCCGCCCTCGGGATCACCGGTCACCACCACTACCTTGACCGCCGGATCAGCCTCGGCCTGCTCCAGAAGCCACCGGTATTCGGTGTGCATCCGGCCCGTCCAGGCATTCCGCCGGACAGGTCGGGATAGGTACACCACGGCGGTGGACCCCACCAGTTCGTACAGGGTCGACTTCAAGTCCACGGGCGTGGACCGTAGCGGGCGGGTTTCTCGCCGCTGGAGCCCGACCGGTACGTTCGCCGACATCGGCACCAACCAAGGTGCCTGGAAGGGGAGGACCCCGATGCTCGCAGCGATCCTGACCGAGACGCCCACCGAGGAGCTTGTCGTCGCCGACGACGTAACGCTCCGCGATATCGCCCCCGGCGACGTCCAGGTGAAGATCGCCCACAGCGGCGTCTGCCACTCCGACCTGTCGACCATGAACGGCACCATCCCCTTGCAGCCACCCGCCGTGCTCGGCCACGAAGGCGCCGGCGTGGTGACCGCGGTGGGCGACGGGGTCAACCACGTCGCCCCCGGCGACCACGTCATCATCGCCTTCTCGCCGCCGTGCGGGACCTGCCCCTACTGCACCGGCCGGGGTCAACCCAACCTGTGCATGAATGGCATGGGGGCCATGTTCATGAACCAGCAGTTCCGCCGGGGCGACGAGGTAATCGGCTCAATGACCGGCTGTGGCACCTTCGCCGAGGAGACCATCGTTCCGGCCATGGCCGCGGTGAAGATCGACGACGACGTCCCGCTGGACGTGGCCGCCTTAGTGGGATGTGGCGTCACCACTGGCGTCGGCGCGGCGCTCAATACGGCCAAGGTCACTCCCGGCTCGTCGGTGCTGGTCATAGGGGCCGGTGGAGTTGGCGTAGCCGCCATTCAGGGCGCCCGGATCGCCGGGGCAGCTGAGATCGTGGCTGTCGACCTCCACGAGGGGAAGCTGGACCGGGCCAAGGCCTTCGGAGCCACCCACGGCGTCACCCCCGACGATCTGCCGGACGCCCGAGCCGAGGTCACCGGCGGCGAGGGCTTCGACTTCACGTTGGAGTGCATCGGCCTGGCTCCCACCATGCGCCAGGCCTTCGATATGACCCGGCGCGGCGGCACGGCCTGCGTTGTTGGCGTCGGGCGGGCCGAGGAGACCTTTGAGCTGTCGGCCTTCGAGATGTTCCTGTCAGAGAAGACCCTCGTTGGCTCCATGTACGGCGGTGCCGACGTGCGGACCGACTTCAACCGGTTCCTCCGCCTCTACAAGTCGGGTCGCCTCGACCTGGAGGGGATGATCACCCGGCGTATCCGGCTCGACGAGGTCAACGACGCATTGGCCTGCATGGGCGACGCCGACGTGATTCGCCAGGTCATCGACTTCTGATTCGGAGCGGCCCGACGCTGTCAGGGACCTTGGAGCACGCGGCCGTGATCGAGCCCCTGCGTACCGATCTGGTCGTCGAGTACCCGTTCACCCGGACCACCGGGCCCGTGGTGGGGGCTTTCCTGACCGGCTTGCGAGACGGCCGTATCGTCGGCGTCCGCACGTCCGACGGCCGAGTCGTAGTCCCGCCGGTGGAGGCCGACCCGGCGACCGGGGCCACGATCGACGAACTGGTCGACGTCGCCGATGCTGGCACGGTCGTGACCTGGACTTGGGTGGACCCGCCCCGACCCGGCTCTCCATGGGACCGGCCCCATGGCCTGGGTCTCGTGCTCCTTGACGGCGCTGACATCCCGATGCTCCACGGGCTGCTGGTCGACTCGACCGACGACCTGGCCACCGGCATGCGGGTCGAGGCGGTGTGGGCTGCTGAACGTACCGGCCACATCCAAGACCTCGTCGGATTCGCTCCCGAGGGCTCCGGCGTCGCCCCGGCGCCCCACGCGGAGGATCCCGGCGATGAGCCGGTCCGCTCTGTGAGGACACCGATCCGACTCGATTACGACTTCATCCCCAGTTCGGCCGCCCAGGAGTACCTCCGCGCCTATGCCGAAAAGCGCATCCTCGGCAACCGGTCACCGGTCGACGGCGCCGTGTTCGTGCCGCCCCGCGGCATCGATCCCCGTCACGGAGTCGCCGCCGACGAGATGGTGGAACTTGCACACGAGGGTCACGTGGGGAACTTCTGCGTCACCCACCTGCCCATCCCCGGACGGACCGACCTGACCACCCCGTACGTGAGTGCTTGGATCCACCTCGACGGTGCCGACATCGGCTTCCTCGGCCTGGTGGCTGGCTGTGGCGTCGACGAGGTCCGTATCGGTATGCGGGTCCGAGCCGTCTGGAAACCCGACGACGAACTGGGCCCCACTGCCGAGAACGTCCTCTACTGGGAGCCCACAGGTGAACCGGACGTGCCGGTCGAGAAGGCCGGCAACCGGGCTTGGCTGACCCGAAGAGATGCCGATGACGCTGGGATGGAGTGCGGTGCGTGAGGTCGCTGTGGTGTCGTCGGCCGTCCACCAGGTCGAGGCGCTCACCTTCACACCCGACGTCCAGCTCATGGTGCCTTTGGTCAACGCCGCCCGCGAAGCGGTCGGCATCACCCAAGACGACGTCGACTTCACCTGCTCAGGCAGCAGCGACTTCCTGGCCGGCCAGGCCTTCTCGTTCGTCCAGACGCTTGATGCCGTGGGCGCCGTGCCGCCGATCAGCGAGAGCCACGTGGAGATGGACGGCGCTTTCGCCCTCTACGAGGCATGGGTGAAGATCCAGACCGGTGAGGCCGAAGTGGCCCTCGTCTACTCCTACGGCAAGTCTTCGCCGGGTTCGCGCCGCGACGTGCTGGCCGCCCAACTCGATCCCTACGTGGTGGGGCCGCTGTGGCCCGATGCCCACGCCGTCGCCGCCCTGCAGGCCCGGGTTGTCCTCGAGTCCGGGGCGGCCACGCCGGAAGATCTGGCCGCGGTGGCCGCACGGAGCCAGCGGAAAGCGGTCGGTAATCCCAATGCCCTGAGGGCCTCGGCCGACGCCACGGTCGACGGTGTGCTGGCCGAACCGGTGGTGACCGACCCGTTGCGGCCCTCCGATCTGGCCGCCGAGGCCGACGGTGGGTGCGCCATGGTCCTCGCCGCTGGCGACCGGGCCCGTGCGCTGTGCGAACGCCCGGCCTGGATCACCGGCATCGACCATCGCATCGATCCCCAGGCCCTAGGCCTACGTGACTTGGCCCGGGCCCCATCGGCCGCCATGGCCGCCGAAAGGGCTGGTGCCGCAGGAGATCGCATCGACGTGGCCGAACTACACGTGGCGAGCACCGCTCAGGCCATCGTGTTGTCCGGTGAACTGGGACTGACCGATGACGTGGAGGTCGATCCGTCCGGTGGCTCCCTGGCCGGTGACGTGCTCATGGCCGCCGGCCTGGTCCGCATCGCGGAGGTGGCCCGCCGTATCTCGTCCGGCACCGCCGACCGGGGTCTGGCCCACGCTTCATCGGGCCCCTGCCTCCAGCAGAACCTGGTGTGCATCATGGAAGGGGAGTAGCGATGGGAAGCCTCGGCGAACGCACCGCAGTCCTCGGCGTCGGCCAGACCGAGTACCGGGCCACCCGCGGCGACGTCTCCATCGCAGGTCTGGTCCGCGAGGCAGCGCTCAGGGCCCTTGATGACGCCCGGTGCACATGGCTCGACATCGACGCCGTGGTCATCGGCAAGGCCCCTGACTTCTTCGAGGGCCTGATGATGCCTGAACTGTTTCTCGCCGATGCCCTGGGCTGTGCCGGCAAGCCCATCCTGCGGGTTCACACCGCCGGATCTGTCGGCGGCTCCACGGCGCTGGTGGCCGCCTCGCTGATCCGCTCTCGGGTTCACCGACGGGTCCTCACCCTCGGATTCGAAAAGCAGTCGGAGTCCAACGCCACGTGGGCCTTGTCGCTACCCCAGCCCTTTTCGGTATCTATCAACGCCGGGGCGGGCGGTTACTTCTCGCCGATCATCCGGCAGTACATGGCCCGCTCCGGCGCCCCGGAGCTGGTCGGCTGCATGGTGGCCTTCAAGGATCGCCGGCAGGCGCTTCTCAACCCCTACGCCCACCTCCACCAGCCCGACCTGACTTTCGACCAGGTGGTGGAGGCGCCCATGTTGTGGGATCCCATCCGCTTCTCCGAAACCTGTCCGTCGTCGGACGGGGCATGTGCCATGGTCCTCGGCGACGAGGCGGCCGGCGACGCCTCGGAGGTGCCGGTGGCCTGGGTCCACGGCACCGCGATGCGGTCCGAGGGCAACAACTTCCCGGGTCGCGACGAGGTCAGCCCGCAGGCCAGCCGGGATTGTGCGGCCGACGTGTACGCCCAGGCCAGCATCACGAACCCGCGGGCCGAGATCGACGCCGTGGAGATATATGTGCCCTTCTCATGGTATGAGCCGATGTGGCTGGAGAGCCTCGGGTTCGCCGAGCCGGACCAGGGCTGGCGCATGGTCGAGGACGGTTCTACGGCGCTTGACGGTGGTGACCTGCCGGTCAACTGTTCAGGTGGCGTCCTGTCGTCGAACCCCATTGGGGCGTCGGGCATGATCCGCTTCGCCGAGGCGGCTCTGCAGGTGCGGGGGATGGCCGGCGACCATCAAGTTGACGGGGCCCGCCGGGCCTTAGGGCACGCCTACGGCGGTGGAGCCCAGTACTACGCGATGTGGGTGGTCGGCGCGGACAAGCCCTGACCGGCGGCCAGCGCCTAGGTTCGGACTCGGCCCGGGATCTCCAACGACCAACCGGGCAGGGAGGGAACGCCATGCGCGTCGTCGTCGACTACGACCTATGTGAGAGCAACGCCATCTGCATGCAGATCGCCCCCGAAGTCTTCGAGGTACGGGACGACGACTTCTTGTACGTCCTCGACGAGTCGCCGGGCGAGGACCTTCGGGCTGCACTCGAGGAGTCGGTCCAACGCTGCCCCAAGCAGGCCATCTCCCTCAAGGACTGAGTTGGCCCGAACCCGGAGTTCCATCACGATCGTCGGGGCGTCACTGGCCGGCCTGTGGGCCGCCGAGACGTTGCGCCGCGAAGGCTTTGAGGGGCGAATCTCGCTGGTCGGCGACGAGGCGCACGCTCCGTATGACCGGCCACCGCTGTCCAAGAAGTACCTGGCCGGCTCCGTCGGCCGTGAGCGGGTCGACCTGCTCACACCGGGCAAGGCCGTCGAGTTGGGCCTGGATCTTCGTCTCGGCTGTCGGGCCACAGGCCTGGACGCTGACACCCACACGCTCGAAGTCGACGGCACGACCGAGTCGTTCGACGGCCTCGTGGTGGCCACCGGTACCCGCTGTCGCACCCTGCCGGGCACCAGCGGAGTGGCCGGGGTGCACGTACTCCGCACTGTTGAAGACGCTGACGCCATCGCGGCGGCCCTGTCCTCCGCCGGCCGGGACGGTGCCCGCCGGGTCGTGGTGGTCGGCGCTGGGTTCATCGGCGCCGAGGTGGCCTCCACCGCCGTCGACACCGGCGCCGAGGTGACCATGGTCGAGGCTCTCGACGAGCCGTTCGGCCGGGTGCTGGGCGTCGAGATGGGCGCCGTGCTAGCCGACCTGCACCGTGGTCATGGCGTAGAGCTACGCACCGGGGTGGGAGTCGACGAAGTGCTCGCCGACGGGCCCGAGGGGGAACGTCGGGTTGCCGGGCTCCGGCTCGTCGACGGGTCCGAGCTTGATTGCGATCTGGTGGTGGTGGGAATCGGCGTGGTCCCCAACGTGGAATGGCTGGACGATTCCGGCCTTACGGTCGACGATGGGGTGGTGTGCGACGAGACCTGCCTAGCTGCCCCCGACGTGGTGGCTGCCGGCGACGTGGCCCGTTGGACCAACCCGCGCTACGGCGAGTCGATGCGGGTGGAACACTGGGACAACGCCGTCCAGCAGGGCGCGCACGCCGCCCGTCGCCTGCTGGTCGCCGACGAGGAGGCCGAGCCGTTCGCACCGGTGCCGTGGTTTTGGAGCGACCAGTACGACCGGAAACTCCAGTTGGCGGGGCGGATCCGGTCCGAGGACGAAGTCCGGGTGGTGACCGGCTCGACCGCCGAGCACCGGTTCGCGGCCTTCTACGGCAGCGGGGGTCGTTTTACTGCCGTGCTGGGCATGAACCGGCCCCGGCATCTCATGCAGGCCAAGACGCTGCTCGACGACGACGCCTCGTGGGACGAAGCCTTGGCCCTGGCCACAGCCTGGGAATGAGGAGAGGGTTGCGACTGGGCCTTAGGCCGGCAGCCCTGGCGGTGCTGGCTTTGCTGACCGCCGGCTGCGGGAGCGATAGGTCGCCGCCCTTCGACTCCGCCACCGTCATCCCGCTGGTGGCCCACGCCCTACTGCCCGGAGCCACCCACCTGATCGACGGCGTGGTCTGCGAGGACCGGAGCGACCGACTGGGCCCGTTGGCTTGCACGGCGGTGGTGTCCGGCGTCGAGGTTCCAGTCCTTGTTCATCCGCCCGGCCTCGACGGACGGATCCGAGTTGAGTCCCCGGCCGAGGTGCTGTCCGCTGCGGACGTGGCCGATCGGGTGGCAAAACGACTGGCCGCCGACACTGGCGTCGAGGCCCGGGCCACCTGCACGCCGGATGTCCGGGTGGTCCGGGCCGGGCAGGCCTTCGACTGCACGGCCACCGATCCGGGTGGGAGGGAGATCCCGCTGGTGGCCACGCTCGTCGATGACACGGGCTCCTTCCGGATCGACTGGCGATCGGAGGGCTGACCGGCGACGGAGGCTAGGTGTCGCCGAGTAGGTGCTTTCGGAGTCGCAGGTTGACGTGTCGTCGCTCGCGGTGCTGGTCGACCACCAGGCCGCCCTGGGGGACGGTGTGGTCGTCTAGGAATTCGTCCACGTCGGGGGCGTGGTTGACTACGAGTGCCCGGATGCCTTCCAGCATCCGGGCGATGCTGTTGGACGGCAGTCGTTCGGTCAGGTCGTCCCAGTCGGCCACTATCCGGGACCAGACGTGGGCCCGCTCGGACGGGTGGGCCAGCAGCGATCGCAGCAGGAAGGGGGCGTCCTGGGTGCGGACCGTCCCGTCGTTGATCTCATCCATGAGGGCGTCGACCTCTCCCCGGCCAGGAAAGAGGGCCAGTGCCCGGAGGTGCCGCTGCTCATCCTGCGGTGTGGTGGCTTCGTCGGATCGGCGGCGGCACTCGGCTCGGTCCGCAGCACCTCCATGGGTAGCCATGATCGAAACTGTCGCAACTGCCACTGCCGGATCCGAGGCATCGTCCGGGTCAGCCCAGCGACGACGGGCCTCGGCGACCACGTTGGCGTCATCAGCCAGGGTGCCCGCGGCGGTCAGTACGGCACCACGGAGCTGTCGGGTCCTGTCACCCTCGCCGGGCACTGGTTCCCAGCCCAGCCCGGCGACGATCCCGACGAGCAGGTCGCCGGCCTGGGTGGCCGTCAGGTCGTGGCGTTCCGGGGCCACGAGGTGGATGGCGGCCAGACCCCTTAGCACTGCCTGCCACACAGCCAGGTCGACCTCGCCGTCGGGTTGGAGGACGAAGCGCCCGGCGAAGGAAGCGAAGTCCGTGGGGTGGTGCAGTCCGGCCAGGGTGGCCGCCCACCGGTCGTCAATCGCTGAGGCCCGCTCGGCGGCCGTCAGGGCCCCGGGGTCGGTCGCGTCCACACCGACGGTGCGGTGGAAACCGGAGGCTCCGGCGTTGGCGGTCAGTAGCGAGCCTTCTAGTGCCAGCTCAACCGGCTCGTCGCCGAGTAGCACCCGGTGCTCGCCGGTGGTGGTCCGTATCCGCAGGGGCACCGTCCAGGTCACCTCGTGCGCTGCCGGGTCGTCGAGGTACCGGAACCGGCGCTGGGTCAGTCGACATGCGCCTCTGTCCGTTTCCACCTCGGCCGGGGCCACTTCGATCAAGGGGTGCCCGCCGCGGAAGATCCAGTCCTCCATGAGCTCTTCGACTGGTTCGCCGGTGGCCTCCTCCAGGGCTGCCCACAGGTCCCCGTTGTCGGTGTTGCCGCCCAGATGGGTCGACAGGTACAGACGGACTCCGTCCCGGAAGGCTTCTTCGCCGAGGTACTGCTCGAGCATGCGAACCACCGCCGCGCCCTTCTCGTAGGTGAGAAGGTCGAACATCGACTCGGCATCGGCAGGGGTGATCACCGGGTGCTCGATGGGCCGGGTGGCGGCCAGGGCATCCACGTCGAGTGCAGCGGAGCGGGCGGCGGTGAAGCCGGCCCAAACCTCCCAGTCGGGGCGAAAAGCCTCCACGGCCTTCAACTCCATGAACGTAGCGAAGGCCTCGTTCAGCCAGATGCCATTCCACCAGCGCATGGTGACCAGGTCACCGAACCACAGGTGAGCCAACTCGTGGCTGAGCACGGCGGCAACACTCTCCAACTCGCGCTGGTCGGCGGCTTCCGGGTCAATGAGCAGCAGCACCTCTCGAAACGTTATGCACCCCAGGTTCTCCATGGCCCCGAAGGCGAAGTCGGGCAGCGCCACCAGGTCGACCTTGTCGCCCGGTACGGCGATGCCGTACCAGTCGGCCAGCCAGTGCAGCGAGTGGGCGGCCACCTCCAGAGCGAAGGCCGTCTGGTCGCCCTTCCCGGGAGGATGGACCACCCGGACTGGTATGCCGTCCACGTCGACCGGTTCGGTGGCCTCCAGAGGCCCCACGACGAAGGCCACCAGGTAGGTGGGCAGCGGGATGGTGTCGGCGAAGGTCACCCGGTCCCAACCGTCGTCGGGCAGCGGGGTCCGGGAGACTTCGGCGCCGTTGGAGACAGCGAGCATCCCGGTCGGGACGTCGAGGGTGATGCCGAAAGTGGCCTTGCGGTCCGGCTCGTCGAAGCACGGGAAGGCCCGCCGGGCGTCGGTTGACTGGAACTGGGTGGTGGCGATGACGTGCTCGTTCCCGTCGACGACCATGGTGCTGCGATAAAAGCCCCTTAGCCGGTCATTCAGGGTCCCGGTGAAGTCCATCTCCAGGCGGACCGGACCCGGGGCGAGGTCAACGCCAGACAGGACCAGCCGTTCGGCCTCAGGGTCGACGTGGACTTCGAGGGGGTGCGGGTCGCCATCCACGACGGCCGTCGCTGTGGCCACGTTGAGTTCGGCAGCGTTGAGGACTACGGCGGAACAGGCTTCTAGGACCTCAGCGTCGATTGCCACCGTGCCGCTGAAGACGGACGTCGTCAGGTCGGGACGGATGTGCAGGGTGTAGTGACCGGGCGCCACGTGGCGGGGCAGCCGACCTGCCTCAAGCGGCGCGGTAGAGGACTCTGTGGAAGGTGCGACCATCGACGCACCGTACCGGTCAGCCAGCGGGCATGATGGGCCGCCTGACGGGCCGACGGGGCCCATGACCTCTGGGAGCGCACGTGGCTGACGGGAACCAGACCAGCCCCAATGCAGTGGCCGACCTGGACGTGGTGGGCGTGGGCAACGCCATCGTGGACGTCCTGGCCGAGGTTGACGACGCCTTCATCGTCGAGCACGACCTGGCCAAGGGCGCCATGACGCTCATTGATACCGAACGGGCCTTAGAGCTCTACGCCGCCATGCCTCCCGGCCTCGAGGAGTCGGGCGGGTCGGCGGCCAACACCATGGTTGGCGTGGCGTCGTTTGGCGGTAGCGCCGCCTACGTCGGCAAGGTGGCCGACGACTTCCTTGGCGAGGTGTTCCGCCGGGATATGCGCCACGTCGGCGTTGGGTTCGACGTGCTCGGCGTGTCGGGCGCCGAGCCGACCGCTCGCTGCCTTATTCAGGTCACACCGGATGCTCAGCGGACCATGAACACCCATCTGGGCATCTCGTCGCACCTGTCACCTGAAGAAATCGATGGCGACCTGGTGGCGTCGGCCTCGCACCTTTACTGCGAGGGCTACCTGTGGGACACCGACGAAGCGAAGGCGGCTATCCGCCACGCCATGGACTTGGCCAACGCCGCTGGGCGCACCGTGTCGTTGACCCTGTCCGACGGTTTCTGCGTGGATCGCCATCGCGACGAGTGGCGCGAGTTGCTTGCCGAACGCGTCGACGTGGTGTTTGGCAACGCGGGTGAGGTCTGTTCACTGTTCGAGGTGGACGACGTGGACACCGCCGCCGACCTCGTGTCACGGGAGGTCGACCTGGCCTTCGTGACCCTTGGCAAGCAGGGCTCGATGGTGGTTCAAGGGTCCGAGCGGATCCGGATCGAGGCCGACGAATTGGAGGTGGTGGTCGACACCACCGGGGCCGGCGACCTTTACGCCGCCGGGGTGCTGTTCGGCCTCAGCCAGGGCGCCGACCTGCCACACGCGGCGCGGCTGGGCAGCATTGCTGCCGCTGAGGTCATCAGCCACCTGGGGGCCCGCCCCGGACGGCTCCTTTCTGCTGTGGCTGCTTCCATCCTGGGCTGATCCACTTGCCGGCACGAGCCCCCGGATTCTCCTGCGGGTCGGTCCGGCCATAGCGTGGTCGCCATGTTCGATGGATACTCCTGTTTCGAGACCAAACTGGACGGCGGCGTAGCCACCGTGACCATGAGCCGCGGTGAGCAACTCAACACCATGGTCCCCGAGTTCTGGGACGAGTTGCCTGCGCTCATTCGAGATCTGGACGCCACGGGCGAGTCCCGGGTGATCGTGCTGGCCTCCACCGGTCGCCATTTCTGCGCTGGTATGGATCTGGCCGTCTTCGGCGGCCGGAAGGCGCCTGAAGCCTCTCAGGCGCTGCTGCGGTCCAACATGCGGGTCAACCTCTTGCACCTTCAGGAGACCTTCTCAGCCCTTGAGAAGGCCCGCATGCCGGTCCTGGCTGCCATTCAGGGCGGCTGCATCGGTGGGGCGGTCGACATGGTCACCGCCTGCGACCTGCGTTACGCCTCGGCCGATGCCTTCTTCTGCATTCAAGAGATCAACATCGGCATGACCGCCGACGTGGGCACGTTGCAGCGGCTCCCGAAGTTGATCCCCGAGGGCGTCTGCCGGGAACTGGCCTATACGGGGCGCCGTATGCCCGCGGACGAGGCGAAGGCGGTGGGACTGGTCAACGAGGTGTTCGACGACCACGAGGCGCTCCTCGAGAGCGTCCACGAGGTGGCCCGGACCATCGCCTCCAAGCCGCCTGTCGCCATCCAGGGCACCAAGGTGAGCATCAACTACGCCCGTGACCATTCCACGGCTGACGCCCTGGAACACATCGCTACCTGGCAGGCCGGCATGTTCCAGCCGTCGGACATGGCCGAGGCGTTCACCGCGAAGGCCGAGGGTCGCGACGGCGAGTTCGAGGACCTGCTGCCATTTCGGGGCGGCCTCGCCGACGGCGTCTGATTCCCGTCCAGACCGGATTCGGACCGGTCTCAGGACCGGTCGTCGTCGGGCCGGAAGCCCAGCCCCAGGTCACCTAGTCGGACCAGGGCGCTGCTGATCCAGCCGCCCAGGGCGGCGAAGTGATCGTCGAGGGCCTGGCCATCCTCGAGGACCTCCTTGTGGAGGATGTAGGCGCCGCTGTAGCCGACCTCGACAGCCCAGTCCGGACGCTCGTCGTCCAGTGAGTCGTCGCGGGCTTCCCACGACGACTCGACGGTCACGCCGCTGCGGTCCAATTCGACAGCGCCGAGGCGTGGGGCATCGGCCGGAAGGGCGGCCAGCACCTGTTGGGGCTCCGGCGAACTGGACAGCTGCTGAACCCGGAGCACCAGTTCCACGGTGATTTCCGGAGGGTCGGTCGGACCACCATCGAGGTACCACTGGCGGTAAGAGGTCTGCGACCAGGTCGGCCACTCGAGGGTCAGGTCGCATCGGATGCGGGGAGGATCGCCGTCGCCGGGCATGCCGTAGCAGGTCGCCCATGTCACGTCGCCCAGCAGCACGTCGGCGTGGAAGCGTTCCTCGAGGGCTTGGCGTTCCAGGCGGGCCGCCTCCAGCGCGTCGCGCAGCGCCCCGATGGCATCGGAGAAGACGTGATCGAGCATGTGCCGTCGAGGCTAGCCACTGCTCCGTTGCCGGGCGTCGGAGTTGGTCGGCCAGACTGGCTCCTAGTGCCCAAGGAACCGAGCCCACCCCCCGTTCGTCGCCTCGACGCCGGCGCGGCCCGACGGATCGCCCTAGCCGCCCAAGGCTTCTGTGACCCGGCGCCCGTCGGACGGATCGACGTCCGCCACTTCCGCCGTGTGCTCGGTCGGCTCGGCCTGCTGCAACTCGACTCGGTACAAGCCGTGTGCCGATCCCACTACCTGCCCGTCTACAGCCGCCTCGGGGTCTACGACCGCGACCGGCTCGACGATTGGCTCTGGCGATCAGGGGAGATGTTCGAGACATGGTCGCACGAAGCGTCCGTCGTCCCGGTCAATCTGGAGCCGGTGCTGCGGTGGAGTCGGGCCCGGGCTGGGGCGGGCGAGACGTGGCCGGGGCTGGCCGCCCTGGGTCAAGAGCGTTCCGACTACGTGGCCACCGTGCTCGAGGAGGTCCGACGCCACGGACCCGTCACCGCGGCGGCGCTATCCGACCCCCGCCCCCGGAATGGCACCTGGTGGGACGGTCGGTCCGACGGGAAGCGGGCACTGGACTGGTTGTTCCGCATCGGCGAAGTGGGCAGTCGGCGGATCGGCAACTTCGAACGCTCCTATGAGGCCTTCGAAAGTGTCGTGTCCCCGGAGGTGCTGGCTCGACCCACCCCGAACGAGGACGAGGCTCTGCGAGACCTGCTAGAGGTAGCCGGCCGCTGCCTCGGCGTGGCCACGGCGGCTGATTTGGCCGACTACTTCCGGATTCGCACGCCACTGGCTCGGCCCCGCGTCACAGAACTGGTGGAGGAGGGGCGTCTGCTGCCCATCGAGGTGGAGGGCTGGCGGGAACCCGCCTACCTGCACCCGTCGTCTGTGCGGCCCCGGTTGGTACGGGCCCGGTCCCTGCTGTCGCCGTTCGACCCGTTGGTGTGGTGCCGCCCTCGGGCTGAGCGGCTCTTCGGGTTCCGCTACCGCATCGAGATCTACGTTCCGGAAGCGAAGCGGGTCTACGGCTACTACGTCCTGCCCTTTCTGCTCGGAGATCGCCTCGTCGGTCGGGTGGACGTCAAGGCCAACCGAGTCGCCGATGGGGGAGTGGGCCGTCTCCTGGTCCGGGGTGCGTTCGTCGAGGAGGGTCCGGACCATGGTGGTCTCGATCGAGAGTGGGTGGCCACTGAGTTGTCGGCTGAACTGGACCGCTTGTCCGACTTCCTGGGCCTGGCCACCGTCGAAGTGGGCCCCCGGGGGAACCTGGCTGCCGCCGTGCGTGCGGTCCGCAGTTGAGGCGGAACGGACTGGCCCCCCAGGGCCAGTCGTCTGGGTGTCCGCCCGCCCTCCAGTCAGGAACGGTCCCGGCACCAGGCTGCGTGCCTTACCGCGTGGGCGAGTGCGGCCACCGCGCGGTCTGCCGACGAATAGCAGAGTCGGCCCGAGTCGCGTACGGCGGCCACCATTGGGTTGTCAGGCTGGGTCACCGCCAGTTCGGAGGCCACCAGGACCGGCTTGCCATGGGTGACCGACGCGTCGACGGCAGCCTCGGCGTAGCGGCGCTCCTGACGCTCGTGAAAGGTCACGATGCGTTCCAGGCCATGGTCGGGGTGGAACGGCCCGCTGCGGGTCAGCGCCGCCGTGTTGCCCTGGATGCCGAGGCCCAATTGGACGACGGCGTCCACGCCGTCGTGGCTGGTCACCAGGTCCAGCAGCTCCGGGATGGTGTCGCGGGTCTCGCCGCCGGCCAGATCGATCGGGTTGTTACGGCTCCAACGCGGCGGGAGCATCCCGTCTATGGCGGCCATCAGGTCGTCGGTCAGCGGGGCGAGTTCCAGATCGGGGTGGGCAGTCACTGCATCGGCAGCGACGACGCCCCAGCCTCCAGCCGTGGTCAGGATCACCACCCGGTTCCCGGTGGGCAGCGGCTGGGTGGCGAACGTGGCCGCTGCGTCGAATGCTGCCTCGATGCTCTGGGCCCGCACCATGCCAGCCTGTCGGGCCATGCCATCGAAAATGCGGTCGTCCGACGCTAACGAGCCGGTGTGAGATGCGGCGGCCCGCTGTCCACCTGAGGTCGCTCCGCCCTTGACCACCACCACCGGCATTTCCGGGGTCACAGCCCGGACCCGCTCGAAGAAGCTACGGCCGTCTTTGAGGCCCTCCACATAGCAGAGGCCCACGTCGGTTTCCGGGTCGTCAGCGAACCACTCCAGGTAGTCGGCGATGCCGGTGGAGGCAGCGTTGCCGGCTGACACCGACCGGCTGATGCCCACGCCGGCCTGGCCGGAGTAGTTGAGAAAGGCCGACACGAAGTTTCCAGACTGCGACGCCACACCGATGTGGCCTCGTGGCGGGTAGGGAGCCACGATCTGGGCGCACAGGCCGACCGGGGGCGAGGTAATGCCCTGGCCGTTCGGTCCGGCTAGCACCAAGTCCAGTTCTTCAGCGAGAGCTGCTAGGCGGGCCTCGGCCGCCGCCCCTTCGTCGCCAGCCTCCGAATAGCCACCGGCGGCTACGAATACGGCGCGCACGCCCCGGGCAGCAGCTGTGCGGATGATCTCCTCGTTGACAGATACCGGCGTGCAGACCACCAGCAGGTCGGCGGCCCCGTCGGGCAGAGCGTCGATGGACGGCAGGACCGGCTGGTTCAGAATGGTCCCCTCTTCGCGGCCCACGGCGTGCACCTCGCCCTCATAGCCGCACGAAAGCAGGTTGTGGAGGGTGACGAAGCCGAACTTGCCCGGGTGGCTGGACACGCCAGTCACCACCACCCCCTTCGGTGCGAACAGTGGGGTCAGGTCGCGGGCCATCAGCCAGGTTCCCGGTCGAAACGTTCGACCAGTGCGTCGACGGCCACCGCCCGTCCGTCGACCACGATCAGGGGGTTGAGGTCGACCGAGGCGAGGGCGTCGTCGGCAGCCAGGGCGCTGAGGGCGCACAAGGTGTCCACCAGCGCCTCGCGGTCCACGGCGGGCTGGCCCCTGAACGGTCCCAGCAGCGCCCGGGCACTGAGGTCGTCGATGAGGTCGAGGGCATCGACGCGGTCTAGTGGGGCCAGGCGGAAGGCCACATCCGCCACGGCCTCAGCCAGTACTCCGCCAATGCCCAACATCACGCAGGGTCCGAACTGGGGGTCGCGGATCATTCCAGCGATCAGTTCCCGGTCGCCGTGCACCATGGCCGACACCAGCAGTTCGACGGGTCCGTCCTCAGGGCGGGCGGCGGCCAGAAGGTCGACCGCCGCGGCACGCACGTCCTCGATCGAGCCGAGGCCGAGCCGAACCAGGCCACGTTCAGTCTTGTGGGCGATCGTGTCGCCGCACAGCTTTACCACCACTGGTAGGCCCATTTCCCTCGCCGCGTCCACCGCGGCGTCGGGGTCGGCAGCCGTGGCCCAGTCGGAGACGACGACACCAACTTCGGCGACCAGGGCGCGCGAGGCGGCTTCGGAGAGGGTGCCCATCGTCCGGAGTGCCTATCACGCCTTCCGGTCCAGACGGCCAGTGGCTGCGGCCGGAACTAGGTGGTGTGGAGTGTGGCTCAGCCAGCCAAGGCGGCGTAGCCGGGCTTGACCACGTCCTCGATGAGAGCGAGGCGCTCGTCGAAGGGCAGGAAGGCGCTCTTGAGGCCGTTGATAGTCAGCCACCGCATATCGTCCAGGCCCCAGCCAAGTGCCGTGAGCAGGTCGGCCATCTCCGACGTCATTGACACGTCGCTCATCAGGCGGTTGTCGGTGTTCACCGTCACCCGGAATCCGAGGGAGCGCAGTAGCCCGATGGGGTGTGAGGCCAGGTCAGCTACGGCGCCGGTATGCACGTTCGACGTGGGGCACAACTCGAGAGGAATGCGTCGGTCCCGGACGAAGGAGGCGAGCCGCCCAAGGCGGGCCGTTCCGTCCGCGTCGACGGTGATGTCGTCCACGATCCGGACGCCGTGGCCGAGCCGTTCGGCCCCGCAGAACTGGACCGCCTCCCAGATCGACGCCGGCCCGAAGGCCTCGCCGGCGTGGATGGTGAAATGGAAATTCTCCCGTTGCAGGAATTGGAAGGCGTCGAGGTGCAGGGTGGGCGGATAGCCAGCCTCCCGACCAGCGATGTCGAAGCCGACCACGCCCTGGTCCCGGTAGCGGACAGCCAGTTCGGCCACCTCCCGGGAGTCGGTCGAGGTTCGCATCGCGGTGACCAGCGTGCGGATGGTCAGCCCAGTGCCTGCCGAGCCTTCGGCGAAGCCGGCCAGGACCGCCTCGAGTACCTCGGGGAGCTTCATGCCCCGCTCGGTGTGCAGAGCGGGGGCAAAGCGCACCTCGGCGTACACACACCCGTCTTCGGCCAGGTCGGAGGCGCACTCAGCGGCCACCCTGTGGCAGGCGTCGGCAGTCTGCATGACACCGACGGTGTGCTCGAAGGTTTCGAGGTATAGGCCTAGGTCAAGGCGGTCGGCGCCCCGGTGGAACCATTCGGCGAGGGCGGCCTCGTCGTCGGCCGGGAGACAGTGACCGACCTGGTCGGCGAGATCGAGGATGGTCGCGGGGCGTAGGCCGCCGTCGAGGTGATCGTGGAGCAGGGCCTTTGGGGCCCTCCGGATGATGTCCCGGTCCAGCGTCTCGGTGGCCATGGCTCAGGGTACCCGCCTACCCAATCCTGGCCTCCGGGGTTCAGAACCCCCGGAGCGGTAGGTCCGGGCCTCGCTGGAGCCAGTTGTCGGCGAGATAGTCGGCAGTGCCGTCGATGACGTGCAGGGTGTATGCCAGTCGCGGCCGGTCTGAGCTATTCGGGGCGCTCCAGTGGGGGAGGCAACCATGGATGGCGATGCATGTTCCAGCGGGTACCTCCAGTGGCACCAGGGCGTCCATGTCGTAAGGGGTTGGATCGAGCACATCGGTTGCCGTCCCGGAGCCTTTGCGGCGGAACCGGGTCCGGGCCCCGTCTAGATGGCCTCCGGGGATGGCCCACAGGCAACCGTTGTCCACTGTGGCGTCGTCGAGGGCGAACCAGAATCCGACCACGGATCGGGGTTCGGTCCACAGGAATGTGTGGTCACAGTGGCACACCACCTCGCCGCCAATGTGGGGTGGCTTGAAGACGACCATCGATTGGAGCAGCAGCGGCTCCACGAATCCCAGGTCATCGACCAACCCGGCTAGCGCAGCGGTGCGGGAGAACCGGTCGAACACCGGGTCCAGATCGTGCATGGCGTGGCCCAGCTTGTTTAGCGCCTGGTCTATGGGGACGAGCAGGTCGCCGGCAGAGTCGAAGGCGCCGTCTTCGAAGAAGGGGCGGACCACGTCGGCAGAGGTCAGGAACCAGTCGTCCTGGGCGTGGGTCTGCTCGGTGGTCGAGAAGACTGTCGCCGCGCCGTCGGGCAGGCCACCGCGGGCGTATTCGGCCACGATCGTGTCGATGCGCTCCCTGAGGTTGCCGAGGAGGTTCGGGTCGACGAAGTCGGGAAGGACGAGGTAGCCGTCTCGTTCCCAGGCAGCCCGCTGCCCCTGATCGAGTGCGAGCGTCACGGCCGGCCGCCTACTCCTGGCCGCGGCGGTAGGGGAGGCCGACGGAAGCCGGTGGCCTCAGACGGCCGGCCGCGAATACCAGGACCAGCAGGGTGGCCACGTGCGGGGTGATGGGTGGAAGTTCGCTCACTACCTCTTCGGTCACTGCGTACCACCACAACACCGCCACCGAGGAGGCGGTCAGCATTAGAGCCAGTCGGGTCTGTTTCCGCAGTAGTGCCCGAACGGTCAGGGCGGCAAGGGCCACGCCGACCAGGAGCAGCAGGGCGTGCACGGCGGTGCGGTCTCGCAACTGCAGCGCATCGGCGAAGCCGAACAGTAGTGACCCGAGGAAGGCTCCGACGGGCTGCCAGTTTCCGAAGATGACGGTGGCCAGGCCGATGAAGCCACGACCCTGCACCTGATTTTCCCGGTAGATGCCAGTCTGCTCGATGGCGATGAACGCCCCGCCGAACCCGGCCAGGCCTCCACTCACAACCACGGCGGCGAACTTCATCCGGTACACCGACACGCCGAGGCTGTCGGCGGCCACGGGGTGTTCACCCGAGGCCCGGACCCGCAGGCCAAAGGCCGTTCGCCAAAGAATGAACACGGATGCCGGAACGAGGATCAGGGCCAGGAGGGTCGCCCACGAGATGCTGCGAGTAATACCGCCAAGGACCGCGGCCACGTCCGAGGCCAGGAACCAGCCGCGGTCGGTGATCCATCCGAACAGGTCGGGTGTCGTCCAGCCGAACAGGTCGCCTCCGGCCAAGAAGGGAACGTCGAGGCTGCCCACCGACTCCACCCGCGGGGACTGGGTCAGGCCGCCACCCGGACGGTTGACGAACACTTCGCCGGATAGGAACCGAGTGAGCGCCGGGGCGATGAGGTTGACGGCCACCCCGGAGATGATGTGGTCGACGCCGAAGTTGACGGTGGCCACGGCGTGCAGCAGTCCGCCGGTCGCCCCGCCCGCGATGCCGATGACGAGACCCCACCACGGACCGAACTCAAGGGCCCCCCACGCGCCGAACCAGGTACCGAGGACCATCATCCCCTCGAGACCGATATTGACGACACCGGCGCGCTCCGCCCAGATGCCGCCCAAGCCAGCGAGAAGGATGGGCACGGCCCGCCTCAGGGTCGACTCGGCGGTCCCCGACGAGACCAGATCCGTGGTCTCCGGACGGGCCAACTCCTGGACCACGGAGAGGGCAAAGACCACTCCGAGGGCGGCCAGCATCCACCGTAGGACGGTCGACGAACGCATGGTGGAGGTCAAGAGTCCTCTTCCGCTCCAGCTGGGGCGGCCTCGGCCACCGGTTGTCGGGCAGCCGAGGCCGCGTCTCGGGCCTCGGCAGCCCTGCGGACGCGGTTGACCACCTCGTAGGCCACTACGGCAGACAGGACGACCACTCCCTGGAGGATGGAGACGATCTCCCGGGGGGTGTCGCCGACCACGTCGAGGATGGGCGCCGCGCTGTCCAGCCAACCGAAGAACACCGCGGCGACGGCCACTCCGCCGGGGTGGTTACGCCCGACGAGCGCCACGGCGATCCCGGCGAAGCCCAGCCCACGAGTGAATCCCAGGTCGTACTTGTGGGCGTCGCCCAGGATCTCCGGCAGTCCGATCAGTCCGGCCACTGCGCCGGAAAGGAGCATGGCGCGCACCACGGTGGCGGACGGGTCGACGCCGGCCGCCTCGGCGGCGAAGGGGTTGAGCCCCGTGGCCCGTAGGTCGTAGCCAGCTCGGGTGCGGTTCAGGAAGACGTGGAACAGCACGCCGACGACGACGGCCACCAGCAGGAAGCCCCAAAGCTCGCGGCCCCGTCCGATCTCCCGGGTGAATGTCTCGACCAAGCCGTTGATCTTCGGAAAGTGGCCCGACGGCGGGATCTCCGGCGTCTTCATGTTGAGCGTGGCATCGGTGTCGTCCAGCAGCCAGGTGCGCAGCAGGAAGCCGACGGCAGCCAGTGCCACCGCGTTCAACATGATGGTGGAAATCACCTCGTGGACGCCCCGGGCCACCTTGAGGTAGCCGGAGACTCCGGCGAAGGCCGAGCCGACCGCCATGGCCACGGCCATGATGAGGGCGACGTGGAGGACGGGCGGGAGATCGACAGCTGCACCAGCCGATGCGGCCAGCAGGGCGGCCAGTACGTACTGGCCCTCTACACCGATGTTGAACAGGTTCATCCGGAAGCCGATGGCCACAGCCACGCCGGCCAGGTACAACTGGGTGGCCCTGTTGCCGGTCTCCACGAACGTCTCCAGACGCGTGCCGTAGGAAAGCATCTCCGTCCAGGCCTCCATGGGGCTGGTGCCGACGGCCAGCAGGACTAGCGACGACAGCCCCACCGAAAAGGCGAATGCCCCAACCGGGGCGGCCAGGGCTAGGAGGAGGCGCCGCAGGTTCAAGAGGCACCTTCCTCGCCAGAAGCTCCGGTCATATACCCGCCGAGCTGCATCGGGGTGGTGGTGGCCGGGTCCAGTTCGGCCACGATCCGGCCTCGCAGCATGACCAGCAGCCGGTCGGCAAGGCCGATGAGCTCCTCGAGGTCGGCCGACACCAGCAGCACGGCCAGTCCGTCGGCCCGGGCCTCGCGCAAGTCGGCCCAAACGGAGGCTTGAGCGCCGACGTCTATTCCCCGGGTGGGGTGGGCGGCGATCAGCATGCGAGGCTCGGCGGCCATCTCCCGTCCCAGGACCAACTTCTGCTGGTTGCCACCCGACAGCGCTCGGGCCGTGGTGTCGATACCGGGCGTGCGCACGTCGAAGTCGGCCACTATGTGGGTGGTGGCGTCCCGGGCGCCGCGCCGGTTGATCCACGGACCGTTGGTGTAGGGCGCTGCCGTCTGGTGGCCGAGCATGGCGTTCTCCCAGAGGGGAGCGTCCAGGAGGAGGCCCCGGCGCTGGCGATCCTCGGGCACGTAGCCCAGACCGGCCTCACGCCGTCGCCGGACCGTCCAGTCCACGATCGACTCGCCGTCCAGAGCGATGTTGCCGTCGGCTGCCTGCCGGAGGCCCAGGATGGTCTCCACGAGAACTCCTTGGCCGTTTCCCTCCACTCCTGCCACGCCAACGATCTCGCCCCGCCGGACCTCAAGGTCGACGGCTTCGAGCGCCGGCCTCCCTTCGGTGGCCGGTACCGACAATCCTCGGATGGCCAGCGTCACGTACTCGTCGTCCGCCCGCGGCTCCGTCGACGGCGTCGGGAGATCGCTGCCAACCATCATCTCCGCCAACTGGTGGGCCGTCACGCCGGACGGTTCGACGGTGGCCACCGTGCGCCCCTGCCGTAGCACCGTGATGGCATCGGCGATGGCCAGTACCTCCTCGAGCTTGTGGTCTATGAAGATAATGGTGTGCCCGCGGGCTTTGAGTTCTCGCAGGTTCTTGAAGAGCTCCTCGACCTCTTGGGGGACCAGCACGGCGGTGGGTTCGTCGAGGATCAGGACCTTCGCTCCGCGGTACAACACCTTGATGATCTCAACCCGCTGACGTTCGCCTACCTCCAGAGTTTCCACGGGATCATCAGGGTCGAGGTCCAGGCCGTAGGACCGGCCCAGTTCCTCGAGGTCACGGCGGGCTGAGCGCCGGTCGATTGTGCCGCGGCGGGTCGGTTCGGCTCCCAGGACCACGTTCTCTAGCACGGTGAGTTGGTCGGCCAGCATGAAGTGCTGGTGCACCATGCCGATGCCGGCGTCGATGGCCTCCGATGGCGACGAGAATCGCACCTCGGCGCCGCCGACCGTCATGGTGCCCTCGTCGGCGGCCTGCATGCCGTAGAGGATCTTCATCAGCGTCGACTTGCCGGCGCCGTTCTCGCCGACCACGGCATGGATCTCGCCTTCGGCGACTCGCAGGTCGACCCGGTCATTGGCCACCACTCCGGGGAACCGCTTGGTGATCCCCGAAAGTTCGACGGCCGGCGCCGTGGTGGTCAGGGAGGGAGTGCTCATTCGGGGCCGGGAAGAGGTGAGTTCGCGAACTAGTAGAGGATCTTGTCGAAGAAGGCCCGGGTGCGCTCGTGTGAGGGGTTGGTGAATACCTCCTCGGGTGGACCGACTTCCACGATCTCGCCCTCGTCGATGAACACCAGTCGGTCGGCGGCCGCCTTGGCAAAGCCCATCTCATGGGTGACCACCACCATGGTCATACCCTCGGTGGCCAATTCCAGCATGACGTCGAGGACCTCCTTGACCATCTCGGGATCGAGCGCTGAGGTGGGCTCGTCGAAGAGCATTACCTTCGGCTCCATGGCCAGCGAACGGGCGATGGCCACTCGCTGCTGCTGGCCACCCGAGAGTTGCCGGGGAAACGAGTCGGCCTTGTCCGGAATGCCGACCCGCTCCAACTGTCGCATGGTCATGGCCCTCGCCTCCTCCTTGGAGCGGCCGCGCACCATGCGTTGGGCCAGGGTGATGTTCTCCAGGACCGTCAGGTGGGGGAAGAGGTTGAACTGCTGAAAGACCATGCCCACCTCGGCCCGAAGGTGATCGAGGTCGGTGGCGGCGTCGGTGAGGGTGTACCCGTCGACCACCACGGTGCCCGTCGTGGGCACCTCCAGCAGGTTGATACAGCGAAGTACGGTCGATTTGCCCGATCCGCTGGGCCCGACGATGACCACCACCTCGCCTTCGGCCACCTCGAGGTCAGCGTCCTTCACGGCGTGAATCGTCCGGTCGAAGGTCTTGGACACGCCGGTCAGGCGGATCATCGGTTCGGCGCTCACCGTTCGCCCTTCCGGTCCCGGGTCATACGTCGTTCCAGGATGCCGAGCAGGACCGACAGTCCGAGGGTCAGACACAGGTAGATGAAGGCCGACACGAAGTAACCCTCGCGGAACTTGAAGGTGCTGGCCGAGAACTGGCGAGCCCGCTGGGTGATCTCCAGGGCGCCTAGCACCGACAGCAGTGAGGTGTCCTTGAGGATGGCGATGAAGTCGTTGCCCATCGGCGGGATGATGGCCCGCATGGCCTGTGGAAGGACCACCGATCGCATGGTCTGGCGACGCGTTAGGCCCAATGAGCGGCCGGCCTCTGTCTGGCCGGGAGGAATGGACTGGATGCCGCCCCGGAAGATCTCCGCCATGTATGCGCCGTAGATGACGGCGAGAGTGATGGTGGCCCGCATCTCGAAGGAAAGCGAGAGTTCCCATCCGATCCAGTCCTCGAGCCTCTTGTTGAGGAGGTCCGTGCCCTCGGGCACGATGATCAGAGCGACGGTGAAGATCAACGGCAGCATCGGGATGCCGCGGACGAACTCCACATAGGTGCGGGCCACGTTGCGGACGACCACGTTACGGGACATCTGACCGGTGCCAGCGAGGAGAGCGATGACCAGAGCAATACCGAAGGCATAGACGGTGGAGCGCAGGGTGAGACCGAGGCCGGGGATGATCCGCTCCCAGGCCAGGGCGTAGTCCTCATCGATGACGATCTGCCAGCCCATCCAGACCAAAACGGCGATGATGATCACCGACCACCACGGGAAGGTGTCCCACCAAGGACGTTCGTCGGTGATTCGGCCGTCGCGGGTGGAGCGGTAGTCGCTCATCGGGCGGCCCTCACCGCTGTTTTCTGCCCTGCCAGCAAGGAACCGAGCCTAGTCCGACGGTTGTGGACACGCCGTTGCTGAGAGCGGCGGGGACGGGCAAAACGGGAGAGGCCGGGCCTTTCGGCCCGGCCTCTCGTCACCGTCTCCCGGTCACCCCATCAGGGGTACTCCGGGGTCGGGTACACCCCTCTATGGGCTCAGCCGCCGGCTGCCTCGGCGATCCAGGCGGCGACGTGGGCGGCGTTGTCGGCCATCCAGCCGGACGCCAGCTCAGCGACGTGCTCCTGGGAACCGTCACCGTCGGTCTGGTCGACCTGCAGGAACGAGATGTC
>JAZADN010000115.1:0-3331 GCA_036123585.1 Actinomycetota bacterium
GCGTCGTAATTCGAGCAATTCCGACTCGTAGCGCCCGATATCTTCGAGTTCGAGCTCGCGAACCCAGGAATCGCGGTCGTCCTGGGGCGTGCAGGAGTAGATGGAGACGACCTGCTCCTCCATCGGAAGGGGCGAGTACTGGGGCTGCTTGAGCATCTCCGTCTGTCGTTCCCCGTTGGCAAGCTGCTCCTGGGTGGCGCGATCGAGATCGCTGCCGAACTGGGCAAACGCCGCCATTTCGCGGTACTGCGCGAGGTTGAGCTTGAGCGTGCCCGCGACGGCCTTGGTCGCCTTGGTCTGGGCGGCCCCGCCGACCCGGGAGACGGAAATGCCGACGTTCACGGCCGGCCGAATGCCCGCGTTGAAGAGGTCGGTCTCGAGAAAGATCTGCCCGTCGGTGATCGAAATGACGTTGGTCGGAATGTATGCCGACACGTCACCGGCCTGGGTTTCGATGATCGGGAGCGCCGTGAGGCTTCCGCCGCCGGCTTCGTCGCTCATCTTCGCCGCACGCTCGAGCAGGCGAGAGTGCAGGTAGAACACGTCTCCGGGGTAGGCCTCGCGCCCCGGCGGGCGGCGCAGCAGCAACGACATCTGGCGGTACGCCTCGGCCTGCTTGGACAGGTCGTCGTATACCGCCAGCGCGTGCTCGCCGGTGTCCATCCAGTGCTGGCCGATGGCACAGCCGGCGTATGGGGCGAGGTACTTGAACGGCGCCGGGTCGGACGCCGGGGCGACCACCACGACGGTGTACTCCATGGCGCCGTGGGCCTCGAGCACGGCCACGTTCTGGGCCACGGTCGACGCCTTCTGGCCGATGGCCACGTAGACGCACTTCATGCCCTGGCCGGCCTGGTTGATGATCGTGTCGATGGCGATCGTCGTCTTGCCGGTCTTGCGGTCGCCGATGATGAGCTCGCGCTGGCCACGGCCGATCGGAATCAGCGAGTCGATGGCCTTGATGCCGGTCTGCATCGGCTCGTGCACGGGCTTGCGGCCCATGATCCCCGGCGCCTGGATCTCCATCCGGCGGGGCTGCGTATTAGTCAGCGGGCCCTTGCCGTCGATCGGCTCGCCGAGGGCGTTGACGACACGGCCCAGCAGGCCGTCACCGACCGGTAGCGACAGGATGTCGCCGGTCGCCCGGACCGTCTGGCCCTCCTCGATGTCGTCGACCTCGCCGAGGACCACCGCACCGATGGACCCCTCGTCGAGGTTTAGGGCGAGGCCGTAGGTGCCGCTCTCGAACTGGAGCAACTCGTTGACCGCCGCGTCGGGCAGGCCGGACACGCGGGCGATGCCGTCGCCGACCTCCAGCACGCGGCCGACCTGGCTCTCCTCCAGGCTCGGGGCGAAGTCCTCGAGGTTCTTCTTGAGCGCTGCGGAGATCTCCGAAGCGGTCATCGTGAGTTCGGACATGGTGTGTCTCTCTCGTCTCTGGCTCGTGTGCCGCCGGGCCGGGGCCTAGCGGAAGCTCTCGCGGAGTTGGTTCAGGCGGCGTCGAACGCTGCCGTCGATGATGTCGTCGCCGATCTCGGTGACCACGCCACCCAGCACGGTCGGGTCGATGACGACCTTGACCTCGACCTGGCGGCCGGTGCGGGTGTTGATGGCGGAGGCCAGGCGCTCCCTCTGCTCGGCGGTCAGGTCGACCGCGGAGCGGACGGTGGCCACCGCCTTGTTCCGTGATGCGGCGCTGCGTTCGACCAGCGCGTCGACGATGGCGGGGAGCTCGGCGGCGCGACCGGCACCGACCACCATCGAGACGAGGGCCGTCGTGGTGGCCGCGGCCTTCCCGCCCAGCAGGTCCTCGACGACCTGCTGGCGGCGGGCCGCCGGCACACCCTGGTCGGCCAGCGTCGAACGGAGCTCGTCGTTGGACCGGAGTGCCTGGGCGAACCGGAACAGTTCGTCCTCCACCGCGGCGAGGTCGCCCTCCGCCTCGGCGACGGCGAACAGCGCTTCGGCGTAGCCGGTCACCGTCGGGTCAGCCATTGCTCCCGGCCACCTCGTCGATGTAGGCGTCGATCAGGCGGCCCTGGACCTCGGCGTCGAGGCTGGACTGGACCACCCGCTCCGCAGCGCCCAGGGCGATCCCGGACACCTCGGCACGCAGGTCGGCGATGGCCTGGGCCTTGGAGGCCTCGGCCTCCGCGGCGGCCCGCTCCCGGATGCCGGCGGCGTCGGCCTCAGCCCTGGCGATCAGGTCGGCTCGGACCTGGTCGGCGGCCACACGCGCCTCGTCCACCAGGCGGGAGGCCTCGCCCTTGGCATCGGCCAGGCGCGACTCGTAGTCAGCCTGGACGGCCTGGGCATCGGCCTTGGCCTGCTCGGCGGCGTCCAGGTCGCTGCGGATCCTCTCGGCCCGGGCGTCCATGGCACCCTTCACGGCCGGGAAGCCCTTCTTGACCATGAGGACGAACAGGATCAGGAAGGCGGCACCGCCCCAGATGATCTCGTTGACCTCGGGGATGATCGGGTTGGGCGCCTCGAAGCAGCCCTCGATCTCCTCCTGGACCTTCTTGTTGTCGTGGAGCTCGTGCTTGACGTGGTCGAGGTCGCCGTGGGCCTCCTCGATCAGGTGCTCGATCTCCTCCGCCATGCAGGCGCCCACCGTGGCGCCCGCGGCGTGGGCCGGGCCGGCGAAGGCCAGGACGCCCACGAGGGCGAGGAGCGGGGCTGCCAGCAGGCGAATCCGTCGGTTACGCATGGGTTCGTCTCTCTTCTCTGGAGTTCTCTGACTACCTCTGAACGGGGGTGACCCGATCAGGGCATCAGGAGGATGAAGACGACGAAACCGATCAGGGCGAGCGCCTCGGTGAAGGCGATGCCGAGGAACATCGTGGTCCGGACCATGCCGGCCGACTCGGGCTGGCGGGCCATCGAAGAGATGGCGTTGCCAACCACGGTGCCGATGCCGACACCCGGGCCGATGGCCGCAAGGCCGTAACCGAGGCCGGCACCGATGGCCTTGAGGCCCTCGAGCATCTCACCAGCTGCCGTCTGCGCCAGAACGTTCAGCACTTGGATTCTCCTGTTTTCTCATGCACCCGGCCGGTGTTTCCGGTCCGGAGACTGTCTTGTTTGGTTAGGGGTTTTCGTGTCCGCCGGGCGGCGGACGGCGATCTGTGCGGGACCCGGGTCAGTGCGCCGGGTGGAGGGAGCCGCCGATGTACACGGCGGTGAGGATCGTGAAGATGAAGGCCTGCAGCACTGAGACCAGGATCTCGAAGCCGGTCATCATGGTGAGCATTGCGAACGGTGCCACCGAGCCCACCTTGCCGACGATGCCGCTAGTGAACATGGTATGGCTGAGGATTGCGAAGGTGAC
>JAZADN010000116.1:0-12122 GCA_036123585.1 Actinomycetota bacterium
AGGTAGAGCGCCATGACCCTTCCTCTGCGGGCGTCCTCCACCTGGAGTTGCACGGTCGAGTTCAGGTTCGACGCCGAGGCCAGGTGCATGGCCCCGATGAGGCCGAGGCCCACGAAGCCCATCCACAGCGTGGGGGCCAGAGCGAATAGGGCCAGGGCCATGCCGTACCCGCATGTGGCGAAGAACTGGATACGAGACCGGCGCAGGTGGCTCAGTTCGCCGGCCACCACCGGCGCGGCCAGCAGAGCCCCGATCCCCTGCGCCGAGCCCAGCATCCCGAACCAGAACGGCGACACCTCGAACACCTCCTCGGCGAAGACCACGATCTGCTGGACCACCGGCTGGCCCATCGTCGAGACCAACGCGGTGGTGAGAATGGCCGTGCGGATCCCCGGGGAATCCAGGACGTACCGAATGGATTCTCGGTACTGGCCCCACACCGAACCCTCGATCGACGCGCTGCCGGACCCGGGATCGGGTCGGAAGAGTTCAGCAGTCCGGATCATGGACAGGGTGGTCAGGATCGGCCCGTAGGCCATGGCGGCCACGGCCAGCGCCCATCCTGGGCCGAACGTGCCGATCACGAAACCCCCGAGGGCCGGCCCCACCGTGCGGGCCGCGTTGAACTGGGTGGAGTTCAGGGTGATGGCGTTGCGGAGATGCTCGCGGGGGACGCACTCGGCGACGAACGACTGCCAGGTGGGCAGTTGGATCCCGTAAACGAAGCCACCGACCAGCAGGAGGGCCATCCACGCCCACGGACTGCGCAGTCCGGCCGCCCAGCAGACGGCCATGGCGGCAGCGAGCAGCGAGCAGGCGGTGTTGGTGCACAGCAGCACGAGGCGCCGGTCGAAGCGGTCCGACACGTGGCCAGCAACCGGGTTCGTGAGCAGCATCGGAATGAACGTGGAGAAGGCGGCCGCCCCCACCCAGGCCGCCGACTCGGTGAGCCGGTACACCACGTAGTACGTGGCCACGTACTGGGTCCACCGACCGTTGTTGGTGAGCACGCCACCCAGCCAGAAAAGCCGGTAGTTCCGGTGTGCGAGTGCCGGGAACCGCCGGTTCCGCTGCTGCTCCCGGGCCCGGTCCGACACGCGGTCGACACTAGGTCCCGCCTCTGGGAGGACCCGCCTCCGGCAGGGAGCGGCTCCCGGGGCCGTGCGAGACTCAGGCCATGAGCGTCCTGCGAATAGAGCGCCGCGACCGCGTGGCCATCCTGACCTTCGACGACCCCGACCGCCGCAACGTGGTCAGCGACGAAATGAACGACGAACTCCTCGCCGCCTTCGACGACCTCGAGGCCGACGAGGACGTCGGCGCTGTCGTCCTGACTGGCGCTGGTCGGGCCTTCTGTGCCGGGGCGGTGCTGGACGACCTGCTCGAGGCCGGCTCGGGAGACGCCGACGGCACCCTGCCGGACATCTACCGAGGCTTCCTCCGGGTGGTCCACACCCCGCTCCCCACCGTGGCCGCCGTCAACGGGGCTGCAGTGGGCGCTGGCATGAACATGGTGCTGGCGTGCGACCTCGTGGTGGCCGGCCGCTCGGCGAAATTCGACTCCCGCTTCCTGACCATCGGAATCCACCCGGGCGGCGGGCACACATGGCGTCTCCGCAACATCACCGACCTCCAGACGGCCAAGGCCATGGTGCTCTTCGAGGAGGTCCTGGACGGCGAGGCGGCCGCCAGGCACGGGGTGGCCTGGGAATGCGTGGACGACGATGCGCTGGTGGACCGAGCGGTGGAGTACGCGGCGAGGGCGGCCGGACATCCCCGCGACCTAGTGGCAGTGACCAAGGAGACCCTGCACGACACGGCAGCCATCACCGAGTCGGTCCCGGCGGTGCAGTTGGAGATCGAGCCACAGGTGTGGTCGATGCGCCAGCCGGCATTCACTGAGATGGTGGCGAAACTGAAGGTCCGGATCGCCGAAAAGGACTAGGGGTCGATGCGGACCTCCGGCTCAGCCGCCTAGCCAGGCGGCGCCGAGAGCGTGGCGGCGGACGCACCACTCCTCGGCGGTGATGGCGAAGCGGAGGTGGTCCTCCCATACCCCGTCGATCTCCAGATAGCGCTCTGCGAGGCCCTCGCAACGCATCTCCAACTTCTCGACCACCCGGCGGGACCGGACGTTGCGGGGCACTATCGACACCTGGAGGCGGTGAAGGTCGACCTCGTCGAAGGCAAACCTGCAGGCGACGGTCAGCGCCTCGGGGATGTACCCGTTACCGGCCTGGCACTCGTCCATCCAGTAGCCAACGTGGGCGCTGCGGAAGGCCCCACGGACCACGTTGGAGAGGTTCAGCTCGCCGGCGAACCCCGAGACACCACCGGGAGTCCCATCGTCCCCGTCGCCTGTGGAACCACCGACCGGCCCGGGCACGAAGACCCCGAACCCCCAGCCAGTCCCCAACTGGCGTTCCCGGCGTCGGCTGGCGCAGCGCATGGCAAAGGCCTGCCGGTCCTCGACCGGGTCGGGCTGGCCGAAGGCCCGGCGGGGCTCCCAGCGGGTCAACCAGCTGGCGTTACGGCGTCGAACCTCCCGCCAGTCGGGGAAGTCCTCCGGCTCCAACGGCCGCAAGGTGACCCGTCGGCCGTTGAGGACCGGTGCGTCGATCCATTCGTCGATGGCCACGGGCCATCCTCCCCACAACCCACCTCTCCGCGGCAACCCGGGCCGGCGGAACGGCTATTAGTCGGGCCGTCAGCCGAGGATCTCGTCGAGGGCACCGAGCAGCATCGTCACGTTGCGCTCGCGGGCCGTGTGGCCCATGCATCCGATTCGCCACACCTTGCCGGCCACCGGGCCGAGGCCACCGCCAATCTCGATGTCGTACTCGGTGAGCAGACGTCGCCGGACCCCTGCCTCGTCTAGTCCGTCGGGAAGGCGGTCGACGGGCACGAGGACCGAGGTCAGCTCGGGAAGGCGGTTCCCCTCCTGGGCGAAGAGTTCGAAGCCACGCTTGACCAGGCCCTCCTGGAGGCGTTCGCCACATGTCCGGTGTCGGGTGTGGACGTTCTCGAGACCCTCGTCGAGGACCACGCCGAGACCGGCGTGGAGGGCGTAGAGCATCGAGATGGGCGCCGTGTGGTGGTAGGCGCGGGCGCCACCGCCGGTCACGTAGTCGGCGATCATGGCGAAGTCGAGATACCAAGACTGCGACTTCTCCACGAAGCCCTCGATGGCCCGATTCGACACCGTGACGGGCGACAGGCCGGGCGGCACACCGAGGCACTTCTGGGTGCCGCTGTAGGCGAGATCCACGCCCCAGCCGTCGATCTCCAGCGGAATTCCGCCGAGGGAGGTGACACAGTCCACCAGTAGGAGGGCGTCACCCTTGCCCGCCCCGATGGGCTCGATGTCGTTGCGCACTCCGGTGGAGGTCTCGGCGTGGACCACGGCGATGACCTTGGGCGATGGGTGGGCGGCGAGGAGGGCCTGGGGGTCGATTGCGGTGCCCCACTCGGCCTCGATGCGGACCACGTCGGCACCACAGCGCGAAGCCACGTCGCACATGCGCTCGCCGAACACGCCGTTGACGCCGACGACCACGACGTCACCGGGGCCGAGCACGTTGACGAACGTGGCCTCCATGCCCGCCGACCCGGTCGCCGACACCGGGAAAGTCAGCGGATTCTCCGTCCGGTACACCTGCCTGAGGCGGTCGTTGACCTCGTCGAGGAGGGCGATGAAGTCCGGGTCGAGATGACCGAGGACTGGACGACCGAAAGCCTCGATGACCTCGGGGTACGGGTTCCCCGGTCCGGGACCCATGAGGATGCGATCTGCGTGCGACATGGGAGACATTCTAGCGACTGAATCACTACTGGTGGGAAAGTATTTCCCTGAGGGGAAAACTCGCTTCAGGCGCGGAACCCTCCCCCAAACGCCCCTCAGAGCTGCGACGCCACTAGCCCGTCGAGGATGTCCGACTCGGAAACCAGGCATGCGTCGAACCCGAACCGGCGCATCACCTTCACGAGGATGGACATGCCCCCGACGATCACGTCGGCCCGCGCTTCTTCCATGCCCGGATTGGCAAGTCGCTCCTCGCGGTCCTCGGTGGCCAACGTGCGGAAGACGTCCTCCACCGCCTCCCGGGTCAGCCGGAAGTGGTGGATGCGATCCCGGTCATAGTCGGCAAGGCCGATCTCAACCGCCGCAGCGCAAGACACGGTGCCGGCCAAGCCCACCAATGTGCGCGCTCGGCCCACGCCCGGAACCTCCCTCGCCACGTCGTCTAGGTGAGCGTCGACCACCGACAGGCAGGCCACGAGCTCCTCGGGCAGCGCCGGATCGTGGTCGATCCACTGCTCGGTGAGACGAACGCACCCCATGTCGCAAGACAACGCCCCCTCGGCATCCGTGGTCCCCACCACGAACTCGGTCGATCCGCCGCCGATGTCGACCACCAGGAAGGGGCCATCGGCGGCGTCCAAGTCGGCGGTCGCTCCGGCGAAGGAGAGTCGGCCTTCCTCAAGACCAGACAACAACTCGGGCCGGGTTCCGACGACGGCCTCGGCGGCATCGAAGAAGTCGTCCCGGTTGGCCGCATCTCGGGCCGCCGAGGTTGCGGTGATCCGACAGGCCATCACGCGATGCCGGTCCATGACGGTCCGGTACTCCCCCAGGACGTCCAGGACGCGGGCCATGGCCGCGCCGTTCAGGCGACCGGAGGCGTCGACGCCCTCTCCCATCCGGGTGATGGTCATCCTGCGGTCCACGCTCCGGAACGGACCCGGAGCACCGGTGGCCTCACCGACCCGCAGGCGCGTGGAGTTCGTCCCGCAGTCGATGGCGGCCACCCTGTGCGGTACCAGCACCTCACCCAACGCCGGCGACCTCCTCGAGAAGCATCTCGTGGACCCAGCGGCCCACCGGGTCGTCACCACCAGCTAGGAACCATGCGTAGTGGGCGTGCAGGCACTTCACCCCCTGCCGGGTCCCGCCGACGCCGCCGTGGGGACGATGGCCGGCATGGCCGGCAGGAATGGCCGCATCGCGCTCACGGGCATAACGCTCGTGGGCGGCGGCCAACTCGGCAGGATCGCAGGCCGCCTCGGCCGCCTTCACCCCACCGGTGGACTCGAGCGTTCCGACACGGGAGCGCAGGTCGTCGCCAACCAGCCAAAAGCGCGTAGGCATGGGCCGGCCGTCATCGAGCAGCGGGTGGTTCCGGATCACCACCGGCACGCCGCCAGCGTCGCGGACCACCACCTCGAAGGCACCCTCCGGTGCACGACCGAGCAATTCGGCTACCTGGTCGCGGTCCGAGTCGGCCATGGGGGTGCCTCCTGTGGTCCGGGACCGCAGGTCTATGGGGTCAGACCAGGATCAGGATGACGACGGCCACGACAGCCAAGGCCACCCGCGTCGGTACCAGACGCTTGAGCACCGGTGCGCCGGCGGCATCGAGCAGGTCGACGGCCTCGGCCTCGGGGGCGTCGATGACACGGACCTCGGACTGCTCGGCTGGACCTTCAGCCACCTGTTCCTCCGCAGGGGGCTGGTCGGCTGGCGCGGAAGCCTCGGTCGGGGCGGTGGAGACCGACTCGACCAGGTCATCCGGCGAGGCGACCAACTCGCTGAGGTTGTCGGCGAACTGGCCCATCAACTTCTTGGACACGTCAGCCATCACGCCGCGGCCGAACTGTGCCACCTTGCCGGTGACGGTCAGTTCGGTCGTAACGGTGACCTTCGTACCGGTCTCCGTGGTCTCTAGAGCCGCTGTGATGTCGGCTGAGGCGTTGCCGGCACCGCGGGTGTCGCGGCCCTCAGCCCTCAGCACGGCCCGGTAACCGGCGTCGTCGCGCTCCACGAACGATGCCGCACCCTTGTACTGGGCGGTGATCGGACCGACCTTGACTTTGACGACGCCGCGGAACTCCTCGCCCTCGACCTCCTGGAGTTGGGCTCCGGGCAGGCAGGGAGCGATCCGCTCCACGTCGGTCAGCACGGCCCACACCCGATCGACTGGTGCGGCCACCTCGAAGTCATTGTTCAGCTCCATCGCCGAAGGTCCTCCAGAACGTCCACGTCAGCCGGATCTCCCGGGCAGGCTACTTCCAGCACCAAATCGGCCCTCTGTGACAAGAGGCTCCGCGCCCCCACATCACCGTCGTTCGGCAGGTCGTCCCACAGTTCCTGCGCGATCCGGGTGGGGGGGCGACGTCGTCCTCCGAAGGTGGCCACGGCGAGCGGCGACGGGGCTGCTGCGACAGCCCGCCACGCCTCGACCGGAACGCCCGGGCTGTCGGCCAAGCCGACGACCACGGCGGCGTGTCCCTGTGAGCGGGCATGTGCCACGGCCAACCGCAGCGAGGCGGCTTGCCCTTCGGCCCACCGCCCGTTGGCCAGCACGGTGGCCCCCGCGGGCACGACCCCTGCGGCCTCCAGGTCCACGGCCCCGACCACCACGACCATCTCGTCGAGGTCGGCGGCCGCCGCGGCGTCGAGGGCGTGGGCGGCCAGCGGCCGGCCGTTGACAGGGGCCAGCAGCTTGTGGCCATCACCGTCCCACCGAGTCCCGCCCCCGGCGGCCAGTACCACCGCGGCGACGGTCTCGGACGGGGAGGACATGACTCGGACGCTGGTGGCTCGGCGGCGGCGCTCAGTCGTGGATCGGGCCGTCGGTAGTCGACAGGGCCCGGGCCGTCCGTCCGGTCCGCAAGGCGATGATCTCCGACACGATGGAGATGGCAGTCTCCTCCGGCGTCCGGGCCCCGATGTCGAGGCCGATCGGCGACCGGAGGCGGGCCATTCCGTCGTCGTCCACGCCGGCCTCACGGAGTCGCTGCAGACGGTTCTGATGGGTGCGCCGCGAACCCATCACCCCGATGTAGCCCACCGAGGTGGCTAGGGCCCCAACGACGGCAGGCACGTCGAACTTCACGTCGTGGGTCAGGACGCACACCGCATCGCGCCGCCGCAACTCGGGTCCGACCTCGGCCAGCAGTCGATCGGGCCAGTCTGCGACCACCTCGTCGGCAATCGGAAAGCGCTGCCGCGTTGCGAAAACCTCGCGGGCGTCGCACACGGTGACGTGGTAGCCGAGGACCTTGGCCACCCGGACGAGTGCCGCGGTGAAGTCGACGGCGCCGAACACCAGCATCCGCGGCGGGGCAGCGAACGCCTCGATGAAGACCGAGACGGCCTCCTCGCGGGCCTCTCCGTTCCTCCCGTAGTGGCGCACCCCGCTGCGGCCCAGCGAGAGTTCGCCGAGGGCGTCGCGGGCCACCACCCGGTCGAGGTCGTCGTTTCCCAGGGTGCCATCGACCTCAACGTCGTCGACCGAGGTCCGGTGGACCAGCAACTTGGCGCCAGTCCCCGGTCCGTCGAAGCCGCTCCCCCGGATGACAGTGGCAAGGACGCACGGCACCTCGTCGACCAGCAGTGCGGCGAGGAGGTCGAACAGTCCGCCATCGGCCGTCGGCGCGTCGACCACGGAACCGTCAGCCATCGCTGTCCACTACCAGTCGAGGGGTTCGAGGAACAGGTGGATGGTGCCGCCGCAGGTCAGGCCTACGGCGAAGGCCTCGTCGTCGCTGTAACCGAAGGTGACAATCCGGCGCTCGCCGGTGGCCAGGACCTCCAGCGCCTCTGTGACCACGGCCCCTTCGACGCAACCGCCGGACACCGATCCGGCGACCTCGCCGTCATCGGCCACGGCCATAACCGCGCCGGGCAGACGAGGTCCCGATCCCTCCAGATCGACCACGCGTGCCAAGGCGACCCGACGCCCCTCACCACGCCAGCGTTGGAGGTCTCCAAGAATCTCGCGCACGTCGTCAGGCTAGGTCCCGACCACGGGGTGGAACGAGGCTGGCGCCTCCCTTCCGGGTACCCGCCCTGGAGCGAGCCTTCCTAGAGCAGTTTCGAGATGACCTGGCCGAAGTCCGAGGGGCGCTCCACGACGGCCACACCATGGTCCTTCATGATCTCGATCTTCTCGGCGGCCGATTCGCCGGCGCCAGTCACGATGGCTCCGGCGTGACCCATGGTCCGGCCCTTTGGTGCCGACAAGCCGGCGATGTAGGCCACCACCTTCTTGTGCATGTGGTCCCGAGCGAACTGGGCGGCCTCGGCCTCCTGGGGGCCGCCGATCTCGCCGATGACGCACACCAGGGTGGTCTCGGGGTCCTGTTCGAAGGATTTGAGGTGGTCGGTGAACGAACTGCCGTTGATGGGGTCGCCACCGATGCCCACGCTGGTGCTGACGCCGATTCCGATTGCCTTGAGTTGTGAGGCAGCCTCGTAGCCGAGGGTGCCCGACCGGCCAATGATGCCGACTGGACCCTGCAGGTAGATGTGCCCGGGCATGATGCCGAGCATTGCCTTGCCGGGGCTGATGACTCCGGCGCAGTTCGGACCCATGAGGTTCATGCGCCTCTCGACGCGCTTGGTCCGCATGTAGCGCTTGACCTTCATCATGTCCTGGGCGGGAATTCCGTCGGTGATGCAGACGCACTGGCTGATCCCGGCGTCGGCCGCCTCCATGATGGCGTCGGCGGCGAAGGGTGGTGGAACGAACACGATGCTCGCCTCGGCGCCCGTCTCGTTGACTGCGTCCCGCACGGTGTCGAACACCGGGAGGCCGAGGTGGTCGGACCCGCTCTTGCCAGGGGCGATGCCCCCGACCACGTTGGTCCCGTACTCGATCATCTCCTCCGCGTGGAACGTACCCATTCGGCCGGTGAACCCTTGGACGATGACCGGGGTCTTCTCGTCGACGACGATGCTCATGACTAGTTCGCCTCCCAGGACACGGCGGCCACGGACTTCTCGCCGGCCTCGGCCAGCGTCTCTGCGATGATTGGGTCGACGTCGCTCTCATCGAGGATCCTGCGGCCCTCCTCGACGTTGGTACCCGACAGCCGCACGACCACCGGGACCTTCACGTCGAGTTCGGTCAGAGCCTTGACGACGCCTTCGGCCACCCAGTCGCACCGGTTGATGCCGGCGAAGATGTTGACGAGGATTGCCTCTACCCGGTCGTCGGAAAGAACCAGTTTGAAGGCCTTGGCCACCCGCTCGGGCGAGGCGCCGCCGCCGATGTCGAGGAAGTTGGCCGGCTCGCCCCCGGAGTGCTTGATCATGTCCATGGTGGCCATGGCCAGGCCGGCGCCATTGATGATGCAGCCGATGTTCCCGTCGAGGCCGACGTAGCTGAGGCCGCGGTCCGCCGCGTTCATCTCGCGAGGGTCCTCCTGCGACTTGTCGCGGAGCTCGGAGACGTTCTGGTGGCGAAACAGAGCGTTGTCGTCGAAGCTCATCTTGGCGTCGAGCGCCAGCAGGCGCCCCTCCTCGGTGACCACCAGCGGGTTGACCTCCAGCAACGTGGCGTCGAGGTCGCGAAAGGCCCGGTAGGCGCCCAGAAGCAGCGTCTCAGCCTGGGCGATCAGGCCGGCGTCGAGTCCACAGGCGAAGGCTGCCTCGCGGGCTTGGAAGCCCTGGAGGCCGACGGCCGGCTCGATGCGGATCCTTACGATGGCGCCGGGGTCGGTCTCGGCCAACTCCTCGATCTCCATTCCACCGGAACCAGACATGACGAGCACGATGCGCTCGGTCTGGCGGTCCAACACCATCGAGAGGTATAGCTCCCTCTCGAAGGGGACGACCGGCTCGATGTAGAGCCGGTAGACGCCCTTGCCGCCAGGGCCGGTCTGATTCGTGACGAGGCGGCGGCCCAGCAGGTCGTCGGCAGCCTCCCAGACTTCGTTCTCGTCCTCGCAGACCTTGATCCCTCCGGCCTTGCCCCGGGCACCGGAATGGATCTGGGCCTTGACGACCCACTTGTCGCCGCCGATCTCCTTAGCTCGATAGGCGGCCTGCTCCGGGCTATAGGCAAGGCCGCCGGTGGCAATCGGCACGCCGTAGTCCGAGAGCAGAGCCTTGGCCTGGTACTCGTGGATGTCCATTGGGTGCGGTCTCCCGTTTCCTGTGTCCGTCTCGCCTACTTGCCCTCGATCGCGGCAGCCTGAGCCACCACGTTCTCGGCCATGCGGGCCGACGCGGCGTCGATCATCCGCCCGTCCAGTTGGGCGGCACCATGACCCTCGGCGGCCGCCTCTGCCAGGGCGTCCAGGATGCGCCGGGCTCGGTCGACCTCGGCGGCCGGCGGCGAGAACACCTCATTGGCCAGCTCGATCTGCGACGGATGGATGGCCCACTTGCCCTCGTAGCCCAACGCGGCGGCCCGACGGGCACCGTCTAGGTAGCCGTCCGGGTCGTTGAAGTCGCCGAACGGCCCGTCGATGGGGCGGAGCCCGTAGGCCCGGCATGCCACCAGCATCCGGGACAAGGCCTGGTGCCACTGGTCGCCCGGGTAGTCATGGTTGAGGCCACCGATGTTGGTGGTTCGAGCCCGGCAACTGGCCGCGAAGTCGGCCACGCCGAAGTGCATGGCCTCGAGCCGGGTGCTGGCCGTCGCTATGGCCTCTACGTTGACCATGCCGAGCGTGGTCTCGATGAGGACCTCGATGCCGATGGAGCCGGGCTCCAGGCCGATGGCCTCCTCGATCTGGGTGACCATGGCGTCGACCATGTAGACGTCGGCCGGCACCCCCACCTTGGGAATGAGGATGGAGTCGAGGTCCGGGCCGGCTTGTTCGACCACGTCGACGACGTCCCGGTACATGTAGTGCGTGTCGATGCCGTTGATCCGCACGGAGATGGTCTTGCCGGTGCCTTGCCAGTCGATGTCGCGGAGGCCCTCGATGACGTTGAGGCGGGCCTGTCCCTTGTCGGCCGGGGCCACTGCGTCCTCCAGGTCGAGGAAGACGTAGTCGACGGCGCTGGCTGCCGCCTTCTCGAACATGGAGGGGTTCGAGCCGGGCACGGCGAGCTCGCTGCGTTGGAGTCGCTGTCGGACGGGGGCGTATCGGGTGTGGCTCATGGTTCGTCGCTTCCGGAGGTCGGGGCTTCAGGCGGTCAAGAGATCGAGACCATTGGGCGAGGAGATCGACCGGCCACCCACCGGAGGCCCGGGCGCTCCAGTGCGCTCCGGACCCATTCCCCTCGAGACCCAGTCTGCCCGAAGTTTTCCTACGATTCAAGTACATAGAACCACAAGGGTGATTCGATTCGTGGTTGGGCGACTAGGTTTCGAGCATGTCGCAGCACAAGTCCGTCGCCCCTGAGCGCGGTCCGGAACCCACCGACGCCGCCCTGCGAGCCGACATCCGACGCCTCGGGACCCAGCTCGGCAACACTCTGGTTCGCCAGCACGGGCCCGACCTGCTCGACGCCGTGGAGCGGGTCCGCACCCTGACTCGCCACCTTCGGGAGCAGGGCACCGACGAGGCTGTCACCACCGAGCTGCACGAGTTGTTCGACGACACCGACCTGGCACACGCCATCCTCCTGGTCAGGGCCTTCACCGTGTACTTCCACCTCGCCAACGTGGCTGAGCAGGTCCACCGCATCGAGGACCTCAACTCCGGATCGCCGAACGCCGCCAACCAGTTCGACGAGACGGTCCGGTCGCTCGTCGACCGCGGTATCGAACCGTCCGAGATCTCGGAGCTCGTCGGCCGAGCCGAGGTCCGCCCTGTCTTCACCGCCCACCCCACCGAGGCGTCCCGTCGGGCCATCCTCGACAAGTTGGCCACGGTGAGCCGGCTGATCGAGCAGCGAACCGAGCACCGGCGGACCGAAGCCGACCGACGACGCATCGACCGTCGCATCGAGGAGATCATCGATGCCGTCTGGCAGACCGACGAGCTCCGACACGTCCGGCCCGAGCCGATGGACGAGGCCCGCTCCGTCCTCTACTACCTCGGCCTAACCGTCCGCGAGGCCATGCCAGAGCTCTTCGACGAGATGCAGGCCGCATTGGCCTCCGTGGGGGCCTCGCTCCCCCACGACCGGGTTCCCATCCGGTTCGGATCGTGGGTCGGCGGCGACCGCGACGGCAATCCCAACGTGCTCCCAGCAACCACCGAGCAGATCACCGGACTGCAACGGCGCTATGCCCTCGAGGCCCTCGTGGACGAGGTGGCCAACCTCCGCCACGAGCTGAGCGTCAGCACGCGGGTCCACGGAGTGTCCGAAGAACTGGCGGACGCCGCCGAGGCCGCCCGCCCCGGTCTGGCCGACCTCGGCAACCGCCTCGACACCT
>JAZADN010000117.1:0-12407 GCA_036123585.1 Actinomycetota bacterium
GGGTCACCGAGGCCGCCGCCTCCCGGTAGTTCCAGTACCAGCGTCCGCCCTGGTGGCACGGGCTGCTTGCCCTTGGCGTCGAAGGGCGTGTCGTCGTCGAGGTGCACGCCACCCGGTGCCCCGTCGGCGCCGCCGTGGCGGCCCCGAGCCGGGTTGGCGACCCTGTCGAACATGCACGACACGGTGATCCGGTAGCCCTCGGCCGGTCCGATCTCGATCACCTGGCCGAGGCCACCGCGCTGGCGCCCCGCGCCACCAGAGTCGGGTCGCAGTTCCTTGCGCCACACGATGACCGGCCCCGCCTGCTCGGTGGCCTCGGCGGGCATCGTGCGCACGCCGCTGGGGAAGGCCGTCGAGTTGATGCCATCGAGGCCGGGACGGGCTCCGGTGCCGCCGCTGTTGAACATCAGGACCTCCCGCGGCGGTAGGCCGGATGCGGGATCGACTGCCCGAGCACTGACCTGGAAGTTCCACAGTGCACCGGACCCCTCGGCGGGGACCACTTCGGGCAGGGCTCCGGCGATGGCGCCCAGACAGAGGTCCGTCACGAAGTGCCCGGTCACGTGCCGAACCGCGACCGGTTGGGGGTGCTTGGCGTTGAGGATGCACCCCTCAGGTGCGCTCACCGTGAAGGCAGCCAGCGACGCCCAGTTGGATGGCATCTCGGGGGCGAGGGCCACGAGCATGGCGTACGAGAAGTAGGCGTGAGCGTAGGTGAGGGGCACGTTGACGCCGTTGGCGCAGGTCGGCGAGGTGCCGGTGAAGTCAGCGTGGACGCCTTCGTCGGTGACGGTGAGGCCCACAGCCAGGTCGATCGTGTCGTTGTAGCCGTCGACCCGCATCGTGTTGGCGTACGTGCCAGGGGGGAGGGCCTGGATGCGCTCCCGGGTGGCGGCCGCCGTGCACTCGAAGACGAACCCAGCGAGGTCCTCGAGGTCGTCGATGTCGAACTCGTCGAGCATGGCGTGCAGTCGTCGGGCCCCGGTGTCGTTGCAACCCGACAGCGAGTAGAGGTCGCCGACCACCTGGCCGGCCTCGCGGACGTTGTGGCGCACGATGTTCAGCAGGTCCTCGCTGATCACTCCCCGGTCAGCGAACTTCATGATCGGGACGTACAGCCCTTCCTCGTACACCTCGGTGGCGTCGGGTCCGAAGCCCCGGCCACCGACGTCGACTACGTGGGCCGTGCAGGCGAAGAAGCCGATCAGGCTCCCCTTGCGGAACACCGGGTTCACGAGGGTGAAGTCGTGGAGGTGGCCTGTGCCCTTCCAGGGGTCGTTGGTGATGTAGGAGTCGCCCTCGTGGATGCGGTGTGGACCGATGTCCTCGATGAAGTTGACCACCGCAGCGGCCATGGTGTTGACGTGGCCCGGCGTGCCGGTCACCGCCTGGGCGATCATCCGGCCCCGGGTGTCGTATACGCCGGCCGATAGGTCGCCGGCCTCGCGCACACTGGTCGAGAAGGCGGTGCGAACCAGTGCCAATGCCTGTTCCTCGACGATGGAGATGAGGCGGTTCCACATCACCTGGTTCCGGAGTTCGCTCACGGGAAGACCACCCCCCGGCCGTCCGCCAATTCGGACCGGGTGACGAGCAGGCAGCCGTCGGCCTGCATCACGGCCTGCTGGCGTGACGAGAGGATCGTCGTGGTCTGGGTCTCGACGACGATGGCCGGGCCGGCCAGGCGGTCGCCGGCGACCAGGTCCTCACGTTCGACGACGGTCGCCTCGACAGTTCCTCCGGAGGCCGGGTCGTAGAGGGTTCGCGTCCGGTCGACCGGCATGTCCCGGGCGGCGTCGACCCGTTCCACCCGGTCGACGGATGGTCGGGGGGTGGCGACGCGGACCGACCAGCCGATGGCCTCGACGGCCAGGCCGGCAATGGCCCGGCCGAAGAACTCCTCGTAGGACTTCTCGAACCGGTTGGCCAGCAACTCGCCGCCCATCGGGTCGAAAGGAGCATCGTCGAGGGGCACGGGGATCTCCCACCCCTGGCCGGCGTAGCGCATGTAGGTCCAGCGTTCGACCTCGAGGGGGACCTGGGCCGGATCGGCGCCGGTGGAGGCCACGGCCTCGGTCACGAAGGAGCGGGCCTCGTCGGCCAGTTCGGACAACATCAGGTTCACGGCCCGGTGGTCGAAGGCATCGACGGTGGCGTGGTGGCTGCGTAGCGCCTCGTAGGCGAAGGGGGCCCGGAGGAAGCCGATGGCCGAGCCCACGCTGGCACCGGGCGGGACCAGCAGTTCGTCGACGGCGAGCTTCTCGCAGAGGCGACCGGCGTGGATGGGGGCACCGCCACCGAAGGCGATCATGGTGAAGGCGGAAACGTCCTTGCCGTTCTCCACCGCGTGGACCCGGGCTGCGTTGGCCATGTTCTCATCCACCACCTCGGCCACGCCGACCGCCGCCGTGCTGTCGTCGAGGCCGAGGGGGACGCCGACCGCAGCGTCGAGAGCGGCGCGGGCCGCGGCACCGTCGAGGTCGATGCCGGGAGCGCCGAACGTGTCGGCCGATAGTCGGCCGAGGACCAGGTTGGCGTCGGTGACCGTCGGCTCGGTGCCGCCCAGGCCGTACGAGGCGGGGCCGGGCTCCGAGCCGGCGCTCGATGGGCCGACGCGGATCTGCCCGAGGCCGTCCACCTTGGCGATGGAGCCGCCACCGGCGCCGATTTCGATCATCTCGATGACCGGGATGGAAATGGGCATGCCGGAGCCCCTGGTGAAACGGTGGGTGCGGGCCACCTCGAAGGTCTTGGCGGTGCGGGGCGTCTGTTCCTCGATCAGGCAGATCTTGGCCGTGGTGCCACCCATGTCGTACGAGAGCACCCGGTCGAGGCCGTGGCGGGCGGCGATGTCGGCGGCGAAGATGGCGCCGCCGGCTGGACCGGACTCCACGAGGCGCACCGGGAATCGGGCTGCCGCGTCGACGCCCATGAGGCCGCCACCTGAGTGCATGAGGTACACGGGGCAGCGGGCCCCTGCCTGGATGAGTCGGTCCTCGAGGCTCCGCAGATATGACGCCATGAGCGGCTGCACGTAGGCGTTGGCGCACACCGTGTTGAAGCGCTCGAACTCCCGCATCTGCGGCGAGACCTCCGACGAGATCGACACCGCCACGTCGGGCATCCGGTCGTGGAGCAGGTCGCGGAAGCGCCTCTCGTGCGAGCCGTTCGCGTAGGCGTGGATGAAGCCCACGGCGATCGACTGGTAGGCCTCGTCGTCGGGCCGGTCGGCCAGCGCCTCGACGAGCGCCCGGGCTTCGTCCTCGTCGAAGGGGCGCAGCACCGTGCCGTCGGCACCGATGCGTTCGCGCAGTACGTGGCGGTCCTTCCGCTCGATGAGTGGGGTGGGAAGCACCAGGTTCAGGTCGTACTGCTCGAAGCGGCTCTCGGTCCGCATCTCGATGGTGTCTCGGAACCCGTCAGTGGTGACCAGTGCGGTGCGAGCACCCGTCCGGCCGATCAGGGCGTTGGTGGCCAGCGTGGTGCCATGGATGAACGTGTCGAGGTCGGCGAGGTCCGCGCCGGCCTCGGCCAAGACGGTGGCGACGCCGTCCAAGATGCCCTGTTCGGGAGCGTCGTAGGTGGTGAGGACCTTGGTGGAGTGCAGCTCGCCGTCAGCCTCGAGGACGACGTCGGTGAAGGTCCCACCGACGTCGGCACCGATGCGCAGCGACACGGGGACTCCGGTCAGTCGGCTTCGGACCCCAGCACCTGCTCGAGGCTGGGGAAGGTGGATGGGGGCACGATGTCGACGGTGGCCGAACGCTGCTGGGAAAGCATCCCGCCGTCGACCTTGAGGACGTCACCGCTGACGTACCGGGCATCGTCTGACGCCAGGAACAGCGCTGGGCCGGCCATGTCGTCGGGGTCGCCGGGGCGACCCAGGGGGATGTTCTCGCCACGGAGGCGGCGGGCATCCTCGTCCATCCCCTCGGTGTCGATCGAGCCTGGCATCAGGGCGCACACCCTGATGCCGTACGGGCCGAGGTCGAGGGCCATGGCCCGGGTGAGGGCCTCGATGCCACCCTTGGAGGCATCGTAGGCAGTGAACGACCGGTGGGCCCTGGTGGCCCCGCCCGACGACATGTTGATGATCACGCCCTTGCCGGAGGCGGCCATGATCCGGGCCGCCCGATGAGAGCACAGGAAGTGCCCGGTCAGGTTGACGTCGATGATGCGACGCCACCAGGCCTCGTCGGCTTCGAAGAAGTGGAGCATCGGACTGACCATGCCGGCGTTGTTGACCAGCACGTCGACCGTCTGCCAGGCGTCGACGACGGCGTCGAACATGGCGGCCACCTGTGTCGAGTCGGATACGTCGGCCGGTGTTCCGATCGCCGAGCCACCGGCAGCGGTGATAGCGCCAACCACCTCGTCGACCCGCCCGGCATCGACGTCGTTGACGGCCACGTGGGCACCCGCACCTGCGAAGCGCTCGGCGATGGCCCGCCCGATGCCCTTGCCGGCGCCGGTGACGACCACCACCTGTCCCTCGTGCGAACCAGCCATGTCTGACGAACCTCCAGAGGCGGCCCCTCCGCCGTGTGCGGCAGGCTACCGGCGGGTCGGTCAGGCGTAGAAGTCCCGGAAGGCCTCGATGCAGAGGTCGACGTCGTCGTCGTCGACGTCGAGGTGGGTGACGAATCGCATGGTCGGCTTCCAGAAGCACGCCAGGATCCCCCGGGAGGCTAGGTGGGCGAAGAGATCGTCGTGACGGCCGTTGGCCGGGGTGATCCACAGCATGTTGGTGGCCACCACGACGTCGAGTCCGTCGATGCCGGCGAGGCCGTCGGCGATGCGGGCTGCCCGCACGTGGTCGTCGGCCAGGCCTGCCAGATGGTGCTCGACGGCATGCAGGGCCGCTGCGGCCAGGTGTCCGACCTGGCGGGTGCCGCCGCCCAGCATCTTGCGAAGTCGGAAGGCCCGGTCGATCGAGGCTCGGTCGCCGACCAGTACCGTGCCGACCGGAGCGCCGAGCCCCTTTGACAGGCAGAGCGACACGGTGTCGGCGTGGGTCGCGAACGCGTCGATGCCCACCCCCTCGGAGGTCGCAGCGTTGAACAGGCGGGCTCCATCGAGGTGGACGGCCAGTCCGTGGTCGCGGGCGGCAGAGGCACACGCTTCGACGTGCTCCACCGTCTGCACGTGGCCGTTGCACGTGTTCTCGAGGCACAGCAGTCGGGTCGGCGGGTGATGCAGGTCGGGTTCCTTGACGCCGAGGCGGACCGCCTCGGGGGTGAAGGCCCCGGTTTCGTCCACCTCCAGGATCCACGGGACGGCCCCGCCGAGCGCCGCGGTGCCGCCAACCTCGTTGAGGAGCACGTGCGAGTTCCGACCGATCAGGTACTCGTCGCCCCTGCCGCAGTGGCTGAGCACGGCGGACAGGTTCGACTGCGTGCCCGAGGGGAACCACAGGCCGGCCTCCTTGCCGGCCATCTCGGCCAGTCGCTCCTGGAGGGCATTGACCGTCGGGTCTTCGCCGTAGACGTCATCGCCGACCTCGGCTGCCGCCATTGCCTCGCGCATGGCCGGCGTGGCCCGGGTGACAGTGTCACTGCGGAAGTCGGCGCGGATCTCGTCCTTGACGAGGGGGGAGTGGGTGGCAGTCTGTTGGCCGGGCATCGGCGCAGGATACGGCGCCGATGTGCCACGATGCTCCGTCCGAGGACCCACTCGAACCAGCCTGTCGATCGCTGGAGGGAGGCCGCCGATGGGGGACGCCGGGAGCCAACTGCTACCACACGGAGTGGTGGCGCCGATCCTGACGCCGTTCGAGGCGGACGGGTCGGTATCTCACGTGCGCATGGTCGAGCACGCACACCGGATGCTTGCCGACGGCTGCGTCGGCCTAGCCGCGTTCGGCACGACCGGCGAAGCGCTGTCGGTGGCCACCCGCGAGCGCACGGCGGCCCTCGAAGCGCTGGTCGAGGGTGGCATCGATCCGGGCGTCCTGGTCGTCGGGACGGGCATCACGAACCTGCCAGGCACGGTGCACCTGACTCGCCACGCCGTTGATCTCGGCTGCCGGGCCTGCATGGTGCTGCCGCCCTTCTACTTCAAGGACCCGGCCGAAGAGGGCCTTTACCGCCATTTCGCCGGTTTGGTAGACGCCGTCGACGACGACCGGTTGCGGGTCATGCTGTACCACATCCCCCAGGTGGCCGGCGTGGGCATCCCGGTCTCGCTTGCTGCACGACTGCGGGCCGAGTTCCCCGACACGGTGGTGGCCATCAAGGACTCGTCGGGAGACTGGGCCAACACCGAGGCCCTGTTCGGCATCGATGGCCTGATCGTCTACCCCGGTGCCGAACTTCCGCTGCTCGACGCGCTGGACCTGGGTGGGCCGGGGTGCATCACGGCAACGGCCAACGTGAGTGCCGCGCCAGTGGCCGAAGTGATCCGCTGCCACGTCGACGGGGGGCGGGACGCGGCCGAACCAGCCATGGAGTCGGCTCGCGCCATCCGCCTGGTCCTGCAGGGCCATGCGCCGATCCCGACGATGAAGGGCCTGATAGCGCGCCGACTCGGCGACCCGACGTGGGCCACCGTGCGTCCGCCGTTCCTGCCCGCCGACGAGGCGGTGGTGAGCGGGCTGGACGCCGCCATTGTCGAGGCGACGATCGGCTAGGAGCGGCCGGGGAGGATCTCCCGGCCCGGCGTGTGATGCTGGGGCCATGGGAACCCACCACGACGAGGAACGCATCGGCGTATTCCTCGACTACGAGAATCTGGCCATCGGCGCCCGCCAGCACCTGGGCATCGATCGATTCGACTTCGGACCGATCGCTAGGGCCATGGCCGAACGGGGACGGGTCGTCTACCGGCGGGCCTACGCCGACTGGTCAGGCTTCGACCACGACCGGAGGCACCTCGCCCGCCACCAGGTCGAACTGGTGGAGATCCCCCAGCGCATGGGGGCCAGCCGGAAGAACTCGGCCGACATCAAGATGGTGGTCGACGCCCTCGAGCTGGCCTTCGAGCGCGACTACGTGACGACCATCGTGATCTGCACCGGCGACAGCGACTTCACGCCGCTCGTCCAAAAGCTCCGCGAATTGGACCGGCGGGTGATCGGCATCGGAGTTCGGGATTCCACGTCGAAGCTGCTGCCGCCGGCCTGCGACGAGTTCCTCTACTACGACCGCCTGGAGGGCATCGAGGACGTGGTGGCCGCCAGTCGGGCACCGAAGGGCAAGGGACGGGCCAAGGCCGCGGCCCCTGAGGTCGACGACGAGGCACCGGCGGAGTCGCCGCCGCTGGAGGAACTGGTCATCTCGACGTTGGCCGGCATGCAGGGCTCCGGTGAGGACGTCCGGGCGTCGACGCTGAAGCGGGCCATCACCCGGATCGACCCGACGTTCTCGGAGGCCGACCACGGCTTCCGGGGCTTCGGCGAGTTGTTGCGCCATCTGGCCGACCGCAAGGTGGTCGAGTTGTCGGGAGCCAAGCGGGACCCAGAGGTCGACCTGGTGACCGGCGACGGCCCAGCCCAGGCCGCCTTCGACCTTCTGGTATCCGTGGTGGGAGCGAAGGGGACGAAGGCCGGTTCGAAGGGGACGGGTGCCGCGCTGTCGTCGCTCAAGACCGAGATGGTCCGCCGGGACGGTGTCTTCAACGAACGGGCGTTGGGGTACGGCGGCTTCCTGCAGTTCTGCAGGGCGGCGGCAGCCCGCGACCTGGTGGTCATGGCCTGGGATGACGACCGCGGCGACTACCTGCTCACGCCGGTCGGCTGAGGAGCGATTCTCCTCCCAGGGATGACCGCCTATTCCGGCGAGAAGGCCAGATTGGTCGGCCGGCGGACGTAGTTGCCGGTGGCATAGGCCATGCCGGCCGCATCGACCGCATAGTCGGGGCACCGGGACAGCAGTTCCTCGAGGGCCACCCGCCCTTGGAGTCGGGCCGCTGCCGCGCCGAGGCAGTGGTGCGCCCCATAGCCGAAGCTCAGGATCCGAGCCGGTTCACGTCGTACGTCGAGGTCCTCGGCGTCGTCTCCGAACTCGCGCGGGTCCCGGTTGGCGGCCCCATAGCCGAGGAGCACCTTCGAGCCCTGAGGGATGGTCGTCCCATCGACCTCCACGTCTCGGGTCGTGGTGCGGGCCAGGTTCTGGACGGGACTGGTAAGCCGCAGCAACTCGTCGACGGCGCTGGAGATCAGCCTGGGGTCGTCGACCAACAAGCGACGCTGGCCAGGGTGGTCGGCCAGCAGCACCACAGCACCGCCCAGAAGGCCGGTGGTGGTGTCGTTTCCGCCGGTGACCATGGTGAAGGCAAATCCGAGTACCCAGGCCACCGACACCATGTCCTCGCCTAGGGCCAGCAGTTGGCTGACCATGTCGTCGCCCGGTTCGACCCGGCGCCGCTCCACCAAGTCAGAGAAGTAGGCCAGTAGGTCCAGAACGCCCGACTCGGGGTCGCCGGTGCGACCCTGGGCGGCAGCGGCCACGATCTGCTCTGTCCACCGGTCGAAGAGCGGACGGTCTGCGGCGGGTACGCCGAGGTAGTGGGCGACGACGAAGCTAGGGAGCGGCTTGAAGAGCTCGGCCACTACGTCGCCTCCGCCCGCAGCGCGGAGCCGTTCGATCCGTTCGACGACGAACGCCCGCACGTCGCCTTCCAGGTCGGAAACCTGCCGGGGCGTGAAGCCCGAGCCGAGCAGGCGGCGGAACCTCGTGTGGTCCGGCGGGTCGAGGAAGACGATGGGGGTGGCCTCCCCGAGGTCGACGCCGGTGCCAGCTTCCACGGTGAGGCCGGCAGCCGACGAGAAGGTGGCCGTGTCGCGGACAGCGTCGAAGACGTCGGTGAACCGGGATAGGAACCAAAAGCCCTCGTGCCCTTCGCCGCACGCCCCGGTGGGCACATGGTGGACCGGATCGTGGTCGCGCAACGCCCGGTACATGGGGAACGGGTCGCGCCAGGTCTCGCCAGACCGGAGTTCGAAGGACGCGGGGGACGCCACCTCGGGGATTCTCGTCCGTTCCGCCAGTTCAGGCGGCGTCGGGGAGGACGACGAAGGCGATGGCCACGTAGTGCAGCGCCGCCGCGGCAACGGTGAAGGCGTGGAACACCTCGTGGTGGCCGAACGAGCCGGGCCACGGGTCGGGCCAGCGGAAGGCGTAGACGACGGCACCGGCCGTGTAGAGCAGCCCACCGACCAGGAACAGCACGAATCCGGCCACACCTAGGTGGTGCCACGCGTCGCCGACCACGGCCAGCAGGCACCACCCGACCACCAGATAGGGGAGGGCCACCACGGGCGTGGAGGCGTCGGCGAAGTTGAGCCGCACCCACGTGCCGACCAGCGCCCCGCCCCAAACGAGAGCCAGAACCAGTCGTGCCGCCCACGTCGACAGCGTGAAGGCGGCGACCGGTGTGTAGGTGGCGGCGATGGCCACGAAGATCGTGGCATGGTCGAGTCGTTGCATGCGGCGTTCGCCGCGGGGCCCCCACGGAATCCGGTGGAACAGCGCCGACACGCCGAACAGGGCCACGATTGCCAAGGAGTAGAGGGCGATCACGAAGCGGGGCCCGACTCCGGGGGACCGAACGATCATGATCGGCGCGAGCGTGAGCGACGCTACGAACGCCATCCGGTGCGACACCCCCCGCCACCGAGGTTTGGCTTCTGGAGGCGCGGTGGAGGTCGGCGCGGACATCCCGGCACCCTAGGGGTGCGCTGGCCCGCCGGTCGGGCAGACTCGGGGGTCACCGAGCAAGGGCTCGACCGGGAGGAGACCGGGTGTCGGATCGATACGACTTCGTGATCGTCGGGGGTGGTTCGGCGGGTTGCGCCCTTGCCAACCGCCTCAGCGCCGATCCGTCCACCAGGGTCCTGGTGCTCGAAGCGGGTCGTCGCGACTGGCGGGCCGACGTCGTCATCCACATGCCGGCCGCCCTATCGATGGGCATCGGCAACAAGTTCTACGACTGGATGTACGAGTCGGAGCCCGAGCCCGAGATGGGAGGCCGCCGGGTGTACCACGCCCGCGGAAAGGTGCTGGGCGGCTCGTCGTCCATCAACGGGATGATCTTCCAGCGGGGCAATCCGATGGACTTCGACCGCTGGGCGGCCACACCGGGCTGTGAGGCGTGGGACTGGGCGCACTGCCTGCCGTACTTCCGCCGCATGGAGGCCTGCCTGGTCGGCGAGGACGAGTGGAGGGGCGGCGACGGTCCCCTCAAGTTGGAGCGGGGCCCGGCCACGAGCCCGCTGTTCACGGCGTTCTTCGACGCTGTCCAGCAGGCTGGCCATCCGCTGACCTCCGACGTGAACGGCTACCGGCAGGAGGGCTTCAACGCCTTCGACCGCAACGTCTATCGGGGGCGCCGCCTGTCAGCCGCCCGGGCCTACCTGCATCCGGTCCTGAGGCGCCCCAACCTGGAGCTGTGGACCAAGGCCCATGCCACCCGCCTGGTCATGGGCTCATCGGCTGGCCGACCTCGGGTGACCGGGGTGGAGGTCGTGCACCGGGGTCGCCACCGCACCGTCGAGGCCGTCGAGGTCATCTCCTGTGGTGGCGCCATCAACTCGCCACAGTTTCTGCAGCTGTCCGGCATCGGGCCGGCGCAGGTCCTACGCGATGCCGGCGTGAAGCCGCTGGTCGACCTGCCGGGAGTGGGCGAGAACCTCCAGGACCACCTAGAGGTCTACGTCCAGTACGCCTGCACCCAGCCGGTGTCGATGGCGCCTCACGTGGCGCTGTGGCGTAGGCCGTGGGTCGGCCTCCAGTGGCTGTTCCGGCGGGGTCCGGGGTCGTCGAACCACTTCGAGGCCGGTGGGTTCCTGCGCAGCAACGACGAGGTGCCGTGGCCGAACCTCATGTTCCACTTCCTGCCCATCGCCATCCGGTACGACGGGTCGGTGCCGGCGGCTGGGCACGGCTACCAGTTCCACATCGGCCCGATGTTCTCCAACAGTCGGGGCTGGGTGCGGATCCAGAACGACGACCCGTTCCAGAAGCCGAAGATGCTCTTCAACTACCTGTCCACGCCGGAGGACAGGCGGGAGTGGACCGAGGCCATCGCCATTGCTCGAGACATCATGGGCCAGCCGGCCTTCGCTCCGTTCAACGGTGGTGAGATTTCGCCGGGGCCCGACGTGCAGGACGACGAGGCGGTACTGGACTGGGTCCGGAGGGACGCCGAGACGGCGTTGCACCCTTCGTGCACGGCACGGATGGGTACCGACGAGATGGGCGTCGTGGACCCGTCGTCGATGCGGGTCCACGGGATCGACGGACTGAGGGTGGTGGACGCTTCGGTGATGCCGACGCTCACCAACGGCAACATCTACGCCCCGGTGATGATGGCGGCGGAGAAGTCGGCTGACCTGATCCTCGGAAACACGCCGTTGCCGCCGAGCGACGCGGCCCAGTACCGGCACGGCGTGTCCGAGCCCGACTGGTAGGCCGGCTTCCGAGCCGGGGGAGACTTCGAGCATGTGCACGATGGGTGGGAGGGTGATCCGGTACGGGGTCGTGTTCGACCCCGTCGCCGATCGCCTCTGAGGGGGAGAGCCATGGGGCTGCAGATCGGGCTCGGATCGAGGATCCGCAAGTCGCCGTTCCACGAGGCGCTGGTTCGCCATGGCCTCACCCACGTGACCGTCTACAACCACATGTACATGCCTGGGTCGTTTGGCGATCCCGACGAGGAGTACCGCGCACTCGTCGAGCGGGTGTCACTGTGGGACGTGGCCTGCGAACGCCAGGTGGAGGTGGTCGGGACAGATGCCGAGGCGCTCTGCCAGTACGTGTCGGCCCGCGACCTGCGGGGCATGAAGGTCGGGCGGGTGCGGTACGCCCCCATGTGCGACCACGCCGGGACGCTCATCAACGATCCGATGGCGCTGAAGCTTGCCGACGACCGGTGGTGGTTGTCGATCGCCGACAGCGACGTGCTGCTTTGGTGCCAGGCGGTGGCCGCCGAGCGGGGGTTGGACTGCCGGGTGTTCGAGCCGGACGTGTCTCCTCTAGGAGTGCAGGGTCCGAAGGCCGACGACACGATGGCCGACCTGTTGGGGGAGTGGGTGCGGGACGTGCCGTTCTTCGCCTTCGAGGAGTTGGTACACGAAGGGATCCCGTTCGTGCTGTGCCGATCGGGGTGGAGCGGCCAGGGCGGCTACGAGTTGTTCCTCCAGGACGGCTCGAAGGGCGTGGCGCTTTGGGACGCCGTGTGGGCGGCGGGGGAGAAGTACGGCATCCACCCGGGTGGGCCGACGCTCAACGAGCGGATCGAGTCGGACCTGTTCTCGTACCGTGCCGATTGTGGGGCGGAGGCGACCCCGCTGGAGGTCGGGCTTGACAGGTTCCTGTCGCTGGAACGCGACGATGACTTCATCGGGAAGGAAGCTCTGCTGGCCGAGCGGGAGCGGGGCCCGGTAAGACGTCTCGTGAAGGCGTTGTTGT
>JAZADN010000118.1:0-7478 GCA_036123585.1 Actinomycetota bacterium
CCGGGACCGGCACGCCACTGTCAGCCAGGGCCGAGATGATGCGATGCTCGCGCGACATGTCGTGGGCGGTGTCCAACACGTGGCCCATCGGTGGGCGGCGCAGCACCCAGCGGCGGCCGTGTCCGTCTGACACCCGAAAGGTCAAATTCGACCGGCCCCCGGTGATCAACTCGAAGTCGAGACGTCCATCGGAGCCCGTATCGAGGCCACCCACCCGCCGGTCAAACCAACGCACCAGGTTGTCGTGGTCGATCCCCGCGGGCGTCGTCATCGGCCGGGACGGTAGTGCAGTGCCCCCTCGAGGTGCCTACCCTGCTCGCCATGGTTGCCCCGACGACGATCGACGTCACCGATGCCACCTTCCAAGCCGAGGTCATCGACCGCTCCCATCAAGTGGCGGTCGTGGTGGACCTATGGGCCGAGTGGTGCGGGCCTTGCAAGGCCCTCGGTCCCGTCATCGAGGACGTAGTGGCCGAGTTCGAGGGAAAGGTCGTTCTGGCCAAGGTCGACGTGGATGCCAATCCGGGGGTGGCGCAGGCCTTTCAGGTTCAGTCCATTCCGGCCGTCTACGGCCTCGTCGACGGCAAGGTGGCCGGCAACTTCGTAGGCGCACAGGGTGTCGACGCAGTACGGAGCTTCGTTCAGGGCCTGCTGCCCGGCGAGGAGGTTTCCGAGATCGACCGCCTTATCGCCCTTGGGGACGAGGCGTCGCTCATCCAGGCGCTTACCATCGAGGCCGACCACGTCGACGCGGTGACTGCGTTGGCCCTGCTGCTGGTCGAACGTGACGACGAGGGCGACACCGATGCTGCTCTCAAGTTGCTGGAACGCATCCCCGAGTCAGCCGAAACCCGCCGGATCGCAGCGATGGCGCGCACCGAGGCCGTCGACGACATCGAAGCCACCCTCGAATCACTGCTGCCCGCCGTGAAGGACGACGAGGCCGCCCGTCAGCGCTTCGTCGACCTCCTCGAGGTGTTGGGTCCCGAAGACACGCGAACCGCCCTCTGGCGTCGCCGCCTCACTTCAGCCCTCTTCTAGAGGAACCTTCCTCCTCCGCTTCACGAAAGTGGACGCGGCGACAGGTGCGTGCCATGTCCGGCCCCACAGGAGGCCTAGTCAGTCGCGGAATCGACAACCACCTCTAGTGACGGCTGCCCTCCTCAGCCCTCTTGGTGGCCGATGCCATCGCACCGCTGTTGGCCAGGAAGGTCGCTGGGGGGACGCCAGTCGCATCCGAGGAGCGTCCCTGGCAGGTGTACCTTCGATCGGGTGATCGTCGAACTAGGAGTCGGCCACCGCTTCGACGTGACCCACCGCTCGTTGGTCATGGGCATCCTCAACCGAACACCGGACTCGTTTTGGGATCGCGGACGATTCTGGGACTTCGATGACTTCCTCCGCCTCGCCGAACGACACGTCGACGCCGGGGCCGACCTCCTCGATGTCGGGGGATCGAAAGCCGGCCCTGGTCCGGAGGTGACCTGCGCAGAGGAACTCGACCGGGTCGTTCCGGCCGTCGAGGCGCTCCGGGCCCGGTTCGACCTGCCTATCGCCGTGGACACCTTCCGTGGCGCAGTGGCCGACGCGGCCATGGAGATGGGAGCCAACGTCGGCAATGACATAAGCGGCTTCGCCGATCCGATGTTTCTTCCGGCTTGTGCCCGGCACGGCGCCGCGGTGGTAGCCACCCACGTCCGAATAGGCCCCCGAATCCCCGATCCGGATCCCGACTATCTCGCCGACGGCGGTGTGGTTGCCGCCGTCCGGGAGTTCCTGGCAGAACGAGTCCGGTGGGCACTGGACGCCGGTATCCCTTCCGAGCGGATCGTGGTCGACGCGGGGCTGGACTTGGGTAAGACGCCGAAGATGTCGGCCGAACTGCTGCGGGCCGCGGATGATCTGGCGTCGCTCGACCGACCCGTCCTGCTGTCGGCGTCAAACAAGGGGTTCCTCGGCGAAGTGGGGGGCGACGACGTGACCGAACGGTTGGAGGCCACGTGGGCGGCCCATGCCCTCGGCATCGCCGGTGGCTGCCGCATCCTGCGGGCCCATGACGTTCGCGGTGCCCGACGGGTCGCCGACGCCATGGCCGCTGTCCTGGCCGCCGATATCGACGCCGTCGGAGTCGGCGCGACTGGAGTCGACCGGTGAGCGGGCCCCGATCGGTGGTGCTGGTCACCGGCGACGACGTAGGTCTCGTCTCCGAGGCAGTTCGGGTCGCTGTGGCTGAGGCCATTGGTGACGAAGACCGGTCGCTGGCACTCGAGGAGCTCACCGAGGAGGACTACCGGACTGACGACGGCTTCGAGGTGGCCCGCCTCGTCGACGCAGCCCAGACAGCGCCGTTCCTTACCGGCCGTCGTGTCGTGGTCGGCCGCCACCTTGGCCGTTTCGGCGACAAGGACTCGGTCGCCCCCCTGGTCGAATACTTGGCCGATCCGCTGGACACCACGGCGCTCGTCGTGGTCTGGGAAAAGGGCGCTGCCCCCATCCAGCAGCGCCTCAACCAGGTGCCCAAGTCCCTGCTGGAGTCAATCGTCGCGGCAGGTGGCGAGGTCCGCAAGACTTCTGTGGGACGTGGCCGCGAGGCACAGCAGTGGCTGGACGACCGATTCGACGAGGCCCCGGTAGCGCTCGATCGACCAGCTCGGGCGCTGATGGCCCGTCGCCTCGGCGAGGACCGCTCGGCGGTCGTTCCCCTTCTAGAAACTCTGGCCGCCGTGTTCGGTTCCGGTGCAGAGGTGGGAGCCGACGACGTGGCCCCGTTTCTCAGCGAGGGCGGCGACGTCGCTCCCTGGGACCTCACTGATGCCATCGACGGCGGTGACGTCTCCAAGGCCCTTGACTGCCTGTCACGGATGATGGTGGCCGGCGGACGTCATCCGTTGGCGATTCTGTCGGCGCTCCACGGGCACTATGGGCGGCTGCTTCGCCTCGACGGGTCAGGGATCCGCGACGAGAAGGGGGCCGCCGACGTTCTGGGCATCAAGGGGTTCCCGGCCAAGAAGGCTCTGCAGGCCTCAAGGAAGTTGGGCGGTGACCGGATCGCACGAGCCATCCGGCTGCTGGGTGATGCCGATCTAGACCTGCGAGGACGTTCGGCTTGGCCGCAAGAACTTGTGGTGGAGGTGCTGGTGGCCCGTCTGGCGAGCCTGTCCCGACGCTGACCGGTCAGGAGGAGGGACCCTCAGCTCCGCAACACGGTCCCTAGCCTCAGCCGGAGATGCCGTTGAGGCGTTTCTGAAGGCGGGACTTGCGACGGGCGGCGGTGTTGGGGTGCAGCACACCCTGCGTAGACGCCTTGTCGATCCGCTTCATGGCGGCAGCCGTAGCTTCGACCAGTCCCTCCCCGGACTCGGCGGCTTCCACCGCGCTACGGGTCCGTGTCTTCAACTCGGTTCGCAGGGCTCGGTTGCGCAGCCGCCGCTTCTCGCTTTGGCGGTTCCGCTTGATCTGGCTCTTGATGTTCGCCACAGGGGTTTTCCCTCGGTGTTCTCGTCCTGTTTCCCGGCCGGGCGCTCTGCCACCCGGCGGGTCCGGTCCTCGGACCGGCACGGTGGACGATTCTACCGCCGGTACCGTCCTGACCGGCATGGACCTCGCACAGCTTCGCAACACCTCGATCATCGCCCACATCGATCACGGCAAGTCGACGCTCGCCGACCGGATGCTGGAGCTTTGCGGGGCTGTCGACCCCCGCGAGATGCGGGCCCAGTACCTCGATTCCATGGACTTGGAGCGGGAACGGGGCATCACGATCAAGTTGCAGAGTGTCCGCCTCGATTGGAAGGACATGGTCATCAACCTGATCGACACTCCCGGCCACGTTGACTTCGGCTATGAGGTCAGCAGATCGCTGGCCGCCTGTGAGGGCGTCATCCTCGTCGTCGACGCTGCCCAGGGCATAGAGGCGCAGACTCTGGCCAACTGCTACTTGGCGCTTGAGAACGACCTGGAGATCGTCGCCGCCCTCAACAAGATCGACCTGCCGGCCGCCGAGCCCGATCGTTACGCCGAGGAGATCGAGCAGGTCCTGGGCATCCCCGCCGAGGACGTACTCCACATCAGCGCCAAGACCGGCGACGGCGTGGCCGAACTGCTTGACGCCGTGGTAGAGCGAACCCCGCCGCCGGTCGGCGACCCGGATGCTCCGCTACAGGCACTCGTTTTTGACAGTCATTTCGACCAATACCGCGGCGTGGTGTCGTCTATCCGGGTGGTCAACGGTCGTCTCGGAGCGAAGGACCACCTGCGGTTCATGCAGGCCGGGGCTTTACACGAGGTCGATGAGATCGGTGTGCGTCGCCCCGACTTGACGCCAGTGGCTGAGCTCGGGCCCGGCGAGGTCGGCTACCTCCTGGCCGGCATCAAGGACGTTGGCGAGGCGCGTTCCGGCGAGACGGTGACCACCAGCCGACATGGTGCCGCCGAGGCCCTCGACGGCTACCGCGAGCCAAAGCCCATGGTATTCAGCGGCCTGTATCCGATTGACGGCGACGAGTTCAACGACCTGCGCGAGGCACTTGAGAAACTCCGCCTCAATGACTCCAGTTTCACCTACGAACCGGAGACGTCGGGTGCCTTGGGATTCGGGTTCCGGTGCGGTTTCCTCGGCTTGCTCCACATGGAGATCGTGAGGGAGCGCCTCGAGCGGGAGTTCGACCTGAGCCTCATCACCACCGCACCATCGGTGAAGTACAGGGTGACCCGAACCGGCGGTGAGGTGTTGGAGATCGACAACCCATGCGACTTGCCGTCTGGCGCCGAAATCGAGCAGATCGAGGAGCCGTTTCTGCTGGCCACGGTGATCACCCCCGCCGACTTCACCGGCGCTCTCATGGAATTGTGTCAGGAGCGGCGCGGCGAACTGGAGGGCCTGACCTATCTGTCGCCGGAGAGGGTCGAACTGAAGTACCACCTGCCCCTGGCCGAGGTGGTCATCGACTTCTTCGATCAAATGAAGAGTCGCACTCAGGGCTATGCCAGTCTCGACTATGAGCCCGAGGGCTACCGGTGCTCCGAACTGGTGCGAGTCGACATCCTCCTGCACGGCGAGGCCGTCGATGCCTTTTCCGCGGTCGTCCACCGCAACTCGGCCGACGTCTATGGACGGAAGATGACAGCCAAACTCAAGGAGCTCATTCCGCGTCAACAGTTCGAGGTGCCCATCCAGGCGGCGATCGGTGGACGGGTTATCTCCCGGGAGACAGTGCGGGCCTTCCGAAAGGACGTGACGGCCAAGCTCTATGGCGGTGACATCACACGGAAGCGAAAGCTCTTGGAGAAGCAGAAGGAGGGCAAGAAGAAGATGAAGTCCATCGGGCGCGTCGAGGTGCCCCAGGAGGCCTTCATCTCCGCCCTTCAGTTGGACGACTGACGGGGCGCGCCCGGGGTGTAGCGAACCTGAGCCAGTCCTTCGTCTCTATCCTCAAGCGGACCGCTGGTCCTGCCGCCACGGGGCCGGGGGCGGATCCGCCGTTAGCATCTGAGCTGTGTTGGAGGAACGTAAGGCGGCCATCCTGAGCGCGGTGGTCGAGGAGTACATCCAGAGCGCCCAGCCCGTCGGCTCGGCCCGCATTGCCGCGGCTGACGACGTTGGCGTCTCGTCTGCCACCGTCCGAAACGAACTCGTCGCTCTCGAGGAGCAGGGCTATCTGGCCCAACCCCACACCTCAGCCGGCCGGGTCCCCACCGAGAAGGGCTACCGCTTCTTCGTCGACCACCTAGGTGGCCCCCGCGTCCTCGATGCGGCGGACCGGGACCAGGTCCAGGCCTTCTTTCGGCGCTCGCACCGCGAGATGGAACAGATGCTGGCCGATACCTCGAGCTTGCTGGCCGACCTGACGGGAAGCGCTGCGGTCGTGTTGGCGCCTGACCGCGACCATCAGGAGGTCCGCTCCGTCCAGGTGGTCGGCCTCACCGACGACCTGGCCCTACTGGTTCTCGTCATGGCCAACGGCACGGTCGAGAAACACACCCTGGAACTGGCAGGTCCGGCCGCCGACCCCTCGGAGGCCACTCTGGCGGTGGCCGCTGCCCACTTGTCCGGAGCGCTCATCGGGCGGAGCTTGTCCACGGGCATCGACACCCCGGTGACGGGCGACGAAGGCGTCGATGCCGTACTGGCAGTGGTCGCCACCGTGCTGGCCGCCCGTAACGAGGCCGGCGACGTGGCCTGGGTGGGAGGCACCGCCCAGGTGGCTTCGGCGTTCGGCGAGGTCGAACGAGTCCGCCAGGTGCTCGACGTCCTTGAGCACCAGTTCATCGTGGTGAGCTTGATCCGCGATGTCATCGACCGGGGCCTGAGCGTGGCCATCGGTTCGGAGACTGGCGTGGAGCCGCTCGCCGACTGCTCGCTGGTCGTCGCTCCTTATGAGATCGATGGGGAGGCCGCAGGCTCGATCGGCGTACTGGGCCCCACCCGCATGGACTACTCGCAAGCCCTAGCCACCGTGGCCGTCGTCGGCCGTCGCCTCGGCGACCGGCTGACCGAGGGCTGAGTCCGGTAGGCCTGGAACTGGCACCATGAGCGCGCGCGACCATTACGAGGTCCTGGGCGTGTCCCGGAACGCTTCGCCTGACGAGGTCAAGAAGGCTTACCGGCGTCTCGCCCGGCAGCACCACCCGGATGCCAACCAGGGTGCCGACGCGGCGGTCGCCGAGGCCGAGTTCAAGGCCGTCGCGGCGGCCTACGAGGTACTGTCCGACCCAGAGCGCCGGGACCGCTACGACCGCTTCGGCCATGACGGCCCGGGTGGCGGGGGCGACCCTTTCGGTGGGTTCGGCGACATTTTCGAGACGTTCTTCGGTGGCTCGCCGTTCGGAGCCGGAGGAGGGGGACGTCGTCGGGCCGGACCGACGCCCGGTGAGGACCTGGAGACCACTCTGGAGATTGACTTCGAGTCGGCGGTCTTCGGCTCAGAGGAGGAGATTTCGGTCCGTACTGCCGTGGCCTGCGTCGACTGCGAAGCCACCGGCGCGGCGCCCGGTTCGGGTGGGTCGGAGACCTGCGGGAACTGCGGCGGTAGCGGACAGGTCCAGCGGGTACGCCAGTCGATGCTGGGCCAGATGGTTACCGCCACCGCCTGTCCGACGTGCTCTGGGCGCGGCCAAGTCGTTCCGGACCCGTGTGGGGCTTGTCGCGGCGAGGGTCGGGTGGTCGAGCAGAGGTCGTTCAACGTGAACGTCCGAGCCGGTGTAGACGAGGGGACCACACTGCGCCTCACCGGTCGGGGAGCCGTCGGGCCCCGGGGCGGCCCGGCCGGCGACCTGTACGTGCGCCTCCAGGTTCGCCGCCATCCGGTGTTCGAGCGCCACGGTTCCGATCTGCTGCACCGCCTCATGCTCCCCATGACCCAGGCGGCGCTCGGTGTGGTGCTCGACTACGAGACGCTAGACGGCACTGAGGAACTGCAGATTCCCCGCGGCACACGAGGCGGCGACGTCTTCCGCTTCCGCGGGCGCGGCGTGCCCCA
>JAZADN010000119.1:0-4725 GCA_036123585.1 Actinomycetota bacterium
GTGCGCCGCGGTGCGAGCAGGTACACGGTGCCGAGGGCCAGGACTGGCACGTTCAGGACGGCCCCGAAGGCGTAGAAGGCCCGGAACGGACCGGCCGACCAGCCCGACGTCGCTCCCCACCACAGCGCCGCTGCCCCCAGGGCGAACAGCAGCAGCGACCACGCCCAGGCGGCGTCCTGGGGGCGTCGCCGGTCAATCCAGCGTTCCAGCACCGTGGCAGCGAAGGCCAGCGACACGAGGGTGGCCGCGGCGGCGACCGACGTCTGGACGTCCACGGGCCGACACGGTATTGGCCGGTTCGCCGGAGTGCCATGTGAACGAGCGCACAAGCGCGTAGGTTTCGACCATGGCAGAGTCCACCCGGGACCGCGTCACGGACGAGTCGATCCCCGAAGCCACCGTGGCCCGCCTGCCCGTCTACCTGCGGGGACTGCTGGAGTTGTCCGACGCCGGTGTCGTGACGGTGTCGTCGGTGGAGCTCGCCGAACTGGCCGGGGTCAACGCCGCCAACGTCCGCAAGGACCTCTCGTACCTCCATGCCCACGGCACACGGGGTGTCGGCTACGAGGTCGGCCACCTGGTGTCGGAGATCAGCCTGGTCCTGGGCGGCGGACGGCCCAGCCCGGTCGTCATCGTCGGCGTAGGCAACCTGGGTCGTGCCCTCAGCCGCTACGACGGGTTCGTGGCCGGAGGCTTTCCCATCGCCGGCCTGGTCGACGCCGACCCGTCGGTCGTGGGGCGCAAGGTGGCCGGCACCGTGGTCCGGCCGGTCGACGAACTGGCCGACCTGGTGGTCGAGACGGGTGCGACGGTGGGCATCGTGGCTACGCCGGCAGCGGCCGCCCAGGAGGCTGTCGAGCACCTCGTCGGGGCCGGGGTCCGGTCCATCCTGAACTTCGCCCCCTCGGTGGTCACCGTGCCCGACCACGTCGACGTCCGCCAGGTCGACCTGGCCACCGAGTTGCAGATCCTCGGCTACCACCAGCACCGACGGTCCGCCACCGTCACTTCACGGGTCGCAGGATGAGCCGCCCCATCGACTCCTCGGCAGCTTTGCCGGGTAGTTCAGGAGGGGTTGGAACCGAGGCCGGTCATCGGGAATGCTGGTGTCCGGATGCGGCCACGCCGGCCGTCGTCCTCCCGCCCAACCACCGGCCGTCGGACCCGTCCTACCGGCCGGAGAACCAGGAGTAGCGGCCCTTGTCGGTCGTCGCCGTCGGCCTGAACCATCGCAGCGTGCCGCTCGACCTGCTCGAGCGAATGACGGTGCCCGCGTCGCGCCTTCCCAAGGCGCTGGCAGACCTGACGTCTCGCGACCACGTCACCGAGGCGGTGGTCCTGTCGACCTGCAACCGCATCGAGGTCTACGCCTTCGCCGAGAAGTTCCACGGCGCCTATCAGGACATCCGGAACTTCTTCGCCGAGGCTTCCCACGTCGCCCCCGAGGAGTTCTCCGACCACCTCGTCGGGCTCTACGACGGCGACGCTGCCCGCCACCTCTTCTCCGTGGCCTCTGGCCTCGACTCGGCCGTCCTCGGCGAGCACGAGATCCTCGGCCAGGTCCGCACGGCCTGGGAGGCGGCGGCTGCCGAGGGCGCCGTCGGACCGGTCCTCAACCCGTTGTTCCGCCATGCCCTGGAGGTCGGCAAGCGGGTTCGGACCGAGACGGCCATCTCCCGCAACATCACCTCGGTGTCACAGGCAGCGGTGGCCATGGCCACCGACAGGCTCGGCACCCTCGAGGGCCGCCGGGTCCTGGTGCTGGGTGCCGGGGAGATGGGCGAAGGCCTGGCCCGCGCCCTTCACGGCGGCGGCGTGGCCGAGATCCTGGTGGCCAATCGCACCTGGGAACGGGCCGTCGACGTGGCCGAGCGCCTCGCCGGTACCGCTGTCCGCCTTGACGACCTGCCTCGCCACTTGGCCGACGTGGATGTGCTCCTCACCTCGACCGGCGCCTCGGCGGTGATACTCGAGCACGGTGACCTGGCCACCGTGGTTGGCGAGCGACACGGCCGTGAGCTGCTGGTGGTCGACATCGCGGTGCCCCGCGACGTCGATCCGGCGGCTGGCGAGATCGACGGCGTGACCCTGCTCGACATGGACGACCTCCGCGACTTCGCCGAGGCCGGCATCCGGGAGCGCCAGCGCGAGGTCACCGCGGTTCAGGCCATCGTCGACGTCGAGCTCGACCGTTACGTCGACGAGTCGACGGCCCGGTCGGTCGCCCCGCTGGTGGCTGCCCTTCGGGCCCGCGGCGAGTTGGTGCGGTCCGCCGAGTTGGAACGCCTCGCCGGACGTCTCGGCGACCTCGACGACCGGCAGCGTGAGGCCGTGGTGGCCTTGGCCACCGGCATCGTCGCCAAGCTCCTGCACGAGCCCACCGTCCGGATGAAGGACGCTGCCGGCTCGGCCCGGGGCGAGCGCCTGGCCGAAGCGGTACGCGACCTCTTCGACCTGTAGCCCCCTCGGCGGACGCGGGGTCGACGGTGCGAATTCGGGCCGCTACCCGGGGCAGCGCCCTGGCCCGCTGGCAGGCCGACCGGGTGGCTGAGCTGCTGGTCGCCGCCCATCCCGATCTGGAAGGTTCGCTCGAGGTCGTCCCGGTGGTGGTGGAGACCACCGGTGACCGCGACCGCACCATCCCGCTCGAGCAGATGGGTGGCCAAGGGGTGTTCGTCAAGGAGGTCCAGGCCGCGGTGACGGACGGCAGGGCCGACCTCGCCGTCCACTCGGCCAAGGACCTTCCGGCCGCCACGTCCGATGGACTGGTGCTGGCCTCGGTGCCGGAACGGGGGGACCCTCGCGACGCCCTCGTGGGCTGCCGGTGGGACGACCTCCCACAGGGGGCTGTGGTGGCTACCGGTTCGATCCGTCGCCGGGCCCACCTCGCCCACCTGCGGCCGGACCTCGCCTTCGCCGGCCTGCGGGGCAACATCGGCACCCGCCTTGAAAAGGCAGCCGGGTTCGACGCCATCGTCATGGCTGCCGCGGCACTCGATCGGCTCGGGCTGGAACCCGACGTCGTCGATCCGCTCGATGCCGACGTCCTCCTCCCCCAAGTCGGCCAGGGAGCTCTGGCCATCGAGTGCCGGGCCGACGACGAGGCCACCCAGGAGGCGCTGGCCGCCATCGAGCATCCGGCATCCCGGCGGTGCGTGGACGCCGAACGGGCCTTCCTCGCCGAGTTGGGTGCCGGCTGCGACCTCCCGGTGGCCGCCCATGCCGTCCTCGTCACCGGATCAGCCGCCGACCTCCTGTCGGTGACCGGCGCCGTGTCGTCGAGTGACGGATCGGTGTTGCTGCGCGAGGAACGACGGGGAACCGACGGCGTGGCCATAGGCCGAGCCCTGGCCCGCCACCTCCTGGACGACCTGGGCGGAGCCGCCCTCCTAGACCGGTGATCGCCAGCGGGAGGTTGCTGGACGGCCACACGGTCGTCGTCACCCGGGCCACCGATCAGGCCGGGGTACTGGCCGCTGCCCTTGCCGAACGGGGCGCCACAGTGGTCGAGCTCCCGGTGGTGGCCATCGACGACCCGGCCGACGGAGGGGTGGCGCTCGACGCCGCGCTCGACGCCGCCCTTGAACGGGGGTCCGCCGCCGGTTGGCTGGTCGTCACCTCCCCCAATGGCGCCCGCCGGGCCGTCGACCGTCTGGCCGGGCGCCCCTGGCCGGGCCAGATTGCCGCCGTCGGACCGAAGACCGCCGAGCCGCTGCTCGGTGCCGGGCTCGTGGTCGACCTCGTCCCCGATCGGGCGGTGGCTGAGGGCCTGCTGGAGGACTTCCCCGCTCCGACCGACGTCGGGCAACGGGTGCTGCTGGCCCGGGCCGAGGTGGCCCGCGACGTCCTGCCCGATGGCCTTTGCGATGCCGGCTTCGAAGTCGACGTCGTCACCGCCTACCGCAACGTCGAGCCGACCGTCGATCCCGAAGTACTGGCCGCCGCCGCGGACGCAGACCTGGTCATCTTCACCTCGGAGTCGACGGTTCACCGCTTTACCGCCATGGTCGGCGACCGACGTCCGACGGCGGCCGTCTGCATCGGGCCGGTCAGCGGGGCGGCGGCCCGCCACGCCGGCTACGACGTGGCCGAGGCCGACCCCCACTCGATGGCCGGTCTGGTGGCGGCAGTCGAACGCTGGGCCTCCGGTTCCGGCTGAGGCCGTCGGGCCCGATCCCGCTGACCGGCGTCACGCCGGTGCTCCGTAGGCTTCCATTCGTGGCCTTCCCCGAGTCGCGACCCCGACGTCTCCGCCGCACGGCGGCCATGCGACGCCTAGTTGCCGAGACGCGCCTTTCGGTCGACGACCTCGTCGCCCCGCTCTTCGTGCGCGAAGGGATCGACGAGCCCCAACCGGTGGTGTCGCTGCCCGGCGTGGTCCAGCACACCCGGGCCAGCCTCAGGGCCGAGGTAGCCGCCCTGCGCGCCCTGGGCGTCCCCGCCGTCATCCTCTTCGGAATCCCCGAGCACAAGGACGCCGAGGGCTCCGAGGCCTGGAACCCCGACGGCATCGTCCAGGTGGCGCTGAAGGACCTGCGCGACGAGGTGGGTGATGACGTCGTCCTCATGGCCGACCTGTGCGTAGACGAGTACACCGACCACGGCCACTGCGGGATCCTCGACGGCCACGGCTCGGTCGACAACGACGCCACCCTGGAGCTCTACGCCCAGGCCGCTGTGGCCCAGGCCGATGCCGGGGCGGCGGTCACCGCCCCGTCCGGGATG
>JAZADN010000120.1:0-25333 GCA_036123585.1 Actinomycetota bacterium
TGGAGGCGTGATCTCACCGGGTTCCTCGGTCGACGCCCTGCCGCCGATGCGGACGGCCGAACGGCTGGACCGACTCCGTGCACGACTCGCGGAAGACGGAGTCGGGGCGCTACTGGTCACGACCGCGACGAACGTCCGGTACCTGACAGGCTTCACCGGTTCGGCCGGTTCCCTGTGGGTAGACGGAGTCAGGGCCGTCCTGGTCACCGACGGCCGCTATCAGGACCAGGCCCCCGATCAGGTGGCGGCCGCTGGGGTCGATGCCGAGGTGGTGGTGACCGGTGTCGACCGGCCGTCGCCACTCCCGACCCTGTCGGCTGGCGTGGACCGTGTCAGCCTGGAAGCCGGGTCAATCTCTTGGGGCGAGCAGCGTCGCCTGGCCGAAGTGCTGGACGCCGAGGTGGTACCCAGCGAAGGTCTCGTCGAGGCACTGCGGGAAGTCAAGGACGAGGGCGAGGTGGCCCGGATCGCCGCCGCGGCGGCGCTGGCCGACGACGCCTTGGCCGCAGTCGGACCGACGATCACGGCGGGGGTGACTGAAGCCGAGGTGGCCATCGCGCTCGACCACGCAATGCGCGGCGGCGGCGCGAGCGACCGGGCGTTCGAGACGATCGTTGCCGGTGGCCCTAACAGCGCCCTGCCCCACGCTCGCCCGGGACGCCGCCCGTTGGTCCACGGCGACCTGGTGGTGTGCGACTTCGGAGCGGTGGTCGACGGCTACCGCTCCGACATGACCCGGTCGATGCGGGTCGGCGGCACCGGTACCGGGGCCGAGGCCGACATGCTGGCTGCCGTGCTCGAGGCCCAGGCGGCGGGACTGGCCGCGGTGGCCGACGGGGTGCTGGCCGCCGAGGTGGACGCGGCCTGCCGGGCCGTTCTGACCGACGCAGGCCTAGCCGATGCCTTCACCCACGGCACGGGACACGGGGTTGGGCTCGACATCCACGAGGGTCCGGGGCTCTCGTCGTCGGCCACCGGTAGCCTCGGGTCCGGACAGGTGGTCACTGTCGAGCCCGGCGTGTACGTAGTCGGACTGGGCGGGGTGCGGTGGGAGGACACGGTCCTCGTCACCGACGACGGCCACCGATTGCTCACCGGGTCGCCCAAGGCCCTCTGAGCACCCGGCCCCACCGACGCGGGCCGCCAGCACGCCGAACCGGAGCCACCATGCCCACCATCACCACCAACGACCTCAAGAACGGGATGGCCCTCGAGCTCGATCACGACCTCGTCCAGGTCGTCGAGTTCCAGCACGTCAAGCCAGGCAAGGGACACGCCTTCGTGCGGACCACGCTGCGCAATCTGCGCACCGGCGCCTTAGTCGATCGGACCTTTCGAGCCGGCGAGAAGGTCGAGCGGGCCATGATCGACAAGCGGTCGATGCAGTTCCTATACCGGGACGGCTCAGAGTACGTCTTCATGGACGACGAGACCTATGACCAGATGCAGGTCGCCCCGACAACCCTCGGCGACGCTGCCAACTACATGGTCGAGCAGAGCACGGCAATGATCCTGTTGTTCGGCGAAGAGGTAGTAGGCGTCGAACTGCCGGCATCGGTGGAATTGTCGATCACCGAGACCGAGCCCGGAGTCCAGGGCGATCGGGTATCCGGTGCACGCAAGCCGGCCACGCTGGAGACCGGCCTGGTGGTCCAGGTTCCGCTGTTCATTGAGAACGGTGAGCGCGTCAAGGTCGACACTCGGTCCGGCGAGTACCTGGGCAGGGCCTGAACCGGTCTTGGTCGACCGGAATCTGCCCAGAGACCCAGGACGGATGATGACCGTGTCTGCCAGAGGCCCCGTCGACCCAGTCGGCTCGCGCCGCGAGGCCCGCGAGATGACGCTGGGAATCCTGTACGCCGCCGATGCCCAGGGACGCGACCTGCGCGAGGTGCTCGCCGACCGTCCGGTTGCCCCGCCGGAATACGCCGTGGAACTGGTGGAGGGCTTGGCCGACCGCCTCCAAGACGTGGACGCACTCGTCGGCCGCTTCGCCGAGGGCTGGGCGACGGACCGCATGCCGGTCGTCGACCGGGCATTGGTGCGCATGGCCGTTTTCGAACTCCTGCACCGTCCCGACGTGCCGACCGCCGCGATACTTGCCGAGGTCGTGGAGTTGGCTGGTGACTATTCGACGGAACGGTCCTCCCGCTTCGTGAATGGAGTAGTGGCCGCGGTGGCCGATGAGGCCCGCGGCGACGAGCAGCCATGAGTCCGGGGGAATGGCCGTCGGTGGCCGTGGTGGTTCCGAATCACTCCCGAATCGACGAGCTCCGCGAGGCCCTGGCATCCATCGAGGCTCAGGATTATCCGGGGCGGGTTCACGCCTACCTCGTCTACTGGCCCCGTCCCGAGGTCGAGCCCGTGCTTGCCGAACTCGGGGAGTCCGTTACAGCTATCCCTTCGACCGACGAGGAGGGCCGGAACTCGCTGGCCCACAAGCGGAACCTGGCCATTGTCGCCTCGTCTGAGGACCTAGTGGCGTTCCTCGACGACGACGACGTTTGGCACCCGGACAAGATCTGTCGTCAGGTCGAGGCCCTCCAGTCCGATCCCAGGTTGGTGGCTGTGGGAACGAGCGTCGTGAACTTTTCCGATGGTCGTCCGGAATGGGGAGCGGTCTCGGGTGACCTGACCGGGATCGGCTGGTACGAACGACACTTGGGGCACTGCCTGTGCACGTCCTCGCTGCTGATGTCGGGTGAGGTGATCCGCGACCTCCTGATGGACGAGCGTCCACACTGGCTGGGGGTCTCCGATTACCACCTGAAGCTCCGACTCGGCCTTATCGGATCCCTAGGCAGGGTGCAGGCTGGGTTGGTCGGCTATCGAGTGGGACACGGGGCGATGTTCGCCCAGGACGTCCGACAGAACCTGGCCCTCACATTGAGTGTGCTCGCCGCTGCGGGTGAGGTCGGCGTTGGCGGCTTTGCGCGCCGTCTCGTTGCGGTGCGCGTGCTCTGGGCCTCCGTCTGGTCACAGGTGGGCATCGGGCAGGTCACCGAGCGCGCCGAGGAACGCCTCGCCGAGGCCCTCGACGGTCGTCTATTCGGACCACTTGATCGCATCATCCGTGTCCTCCTCGTCGGCTGGTGGCACACCACGGTGGGTTGGAGCGGCCTCCGACGGGTGGTGGGCAGGGCTCGCGGCCTCCGACGGTAAACGGTTGGATGGAACGTAACGCCGCCCTCCCGGTGCCTGAGGAGGGGCGACCGGGGACCGGCGGCAGGCCCCGGTTCATCCTGCGGCCGTGGTGTGAGGGCGACGCCGGGGATCTGGTCGCCGCCTGGGCCGATTCGGAGGTCCGGCGGTGGACGGCTGTCCCGCAACCGGCCGACCTCAAAGCGGCCGTTCGCTGGATCGCCGGTTGGGATGACCGTCGCCGGTACCACCTGGCCCTCGACCTGGTGGCCGCCGACCCAGACGACGACCGGGTGCTGGGCGAGGTCGGGCTGTCGTCTTTCGACGACGACCGACTCGCCGCCCGGATCGGCTGGTGGACGGCGCCCGGCGAACGCGGCCGGGGCCTGGCCACGGCCATGGTCGCGGCCCTGACCAACTGGGCGCACAACGGCCCCCTCGGACTTCGGGCCGTCGTGGCCGAAGTGGACGAAGCCAATTCGGCCTCGCTGGCTGTAGCCCGCAAGGCCGGATACCGGCCCGTCGGCTCCCCGGACCGCATCACCGCAGGGAGGTCCACACTGCTCCTGGCCTCCAGAGTGCCTGCTGCAGGGGACGGAGCCAGCGGTGAGGAGCCCGGCGGATGAGGCCCGGCGCCGCGCGCGTGTAGGCTGCCCCCTCGACCGTGAAGCGGGTCCCGTGAGGCCCGCACGGATCGAGGAGAACGAGGCCGATGGCCGAAAGAGAACGACGTCAGACGCCCCCGTTCGGGGGCGTCTTCGTGTCCCACGCTCGGATCATGACGGCCGACGACATGGGGCGGGCCATCCGTCGGATGTCGCACGAGATCATCGAGCGCAACCACGGCCTTGAGGAGATCGTCGTGATCGGTCTCCAGACCGGTGGTGTCCCTGTCGCCGAACGCCTAGTGGCCTCCCTTGAGGACATCGACGGCATCCGGCCCCCGCTGGGAACCCTCGACGTGGCCCTGCACCGCGACGACATCGGGCTCCGTCCGGTGGTGCCCGAGGCGGCCACCGACCTGCCCACCGACCTGGACGGACGGATCGTGGTACTAGTCGACGACGTGCTCTTCACCGGTCGGACCATCAGGGCTGCCCTCGATGCGGTGTGCGACTACGGGCGTCCGCGGGCCGTCCAGCTGGCGGTCATGGTCGATCGCGGCCACCGGGAACTGCCCATCCGACCCGACTTTGTTGGAAAGAACCTGCCCACCCGGCGCGACGAGGTGGTCGATGTCCACGCCGACGGTGTCGAACTAGGGGTGATGCAGAAGTGAACGCCGCTTTGCCCGAGGTTTCCGACGGAACGGTGGAGGTCGCTGACCCGAGCGTCCTCGGTCGCCACCTCCTGGGAATCGAAGGCCTCGACCGGACCTCCCTCGAAGAAATGTTGGAACTGACCGACAGCTTCGCCGAGATCGGCCGCCGGCCCATCCCTAAGGTCCCGGCTCTCCGTGGCCGCACGGTGGCACCGTCTTCTTCGAGGATTCGACCAGGACCCGGTTGTCCTTCGACACCGCCGCCCGGCGCCTCTCCGCGGATACCGTCGCCTTTGCTGCCGGGTCCTCATCGCTCAGCAAGGGCGAGAGCCTGCGCGACACCATCGAGGTGGTGGGCTCCTACGGCGCCGACCTCCTTGTGGTCCGGCACCCCATGGCGGGGACCGCCCACCAGATCGCCGGATGGACCGACGCCGCGGTGGTCAACGCCGGCGACGGCTGTCACGAGCACCCCACGCAAGCCATGCTCGACTGCTACACCCTGCGCGAGAAGCGTGGGTCCCTCGACGGCATGCGGATCGCCATTGTCGGCGACGTTCGCCACTCCCGGGTGGCCCGCTCCAACGTCCTGGCCTTCACCGCGCTCGGTGCCGAGGTGGTCCTCGTCGGCCCGGCCACCCTGATACCCCCGGCCGTCGATGGGTGGCCGGTCACCGTGGCGCACGAACTGGATCCCCTGCTCGGCGACCTTGATGCCGTCTACCTCTTGCGAATGCAGCGCGAGCGGATCACCGAGGGCCTCGTCCCCTCGATGCGGGAGTTCGCCGCCGACTTCGGCCTGACCGCTGACCGCACGTCCCGACTGCGTGACGACGCCCTGATACTGCACCCCGGACCCACCAACCCAGGAGTCGAGATCTCCGCCGAGGCGACCGCCGATCCGCGCTCGGTCATCCTCGACCAGGTGGCCAACGGAGTCTCGGTGCGGATGGCGGTCCTGTTCCTGCTGCTCGGTTCCGGCCGCTCACCGAGCGGTGACGCCGGCCCTGAGGCCAGCCAGCCATCTGGCCGAGAGCCGGGAGTGCCCCAATGAGCTTGGTTTTGAAGGGCGGCCGAGTCATCGATCGCAGCGGCGAGCGGGCGCTCGACGTGGAGATCGGCGACGACGGCCGGATCGCCGCGGTGGGAATCGGCTTGTCTGGCGACCTCGACCTAGACGCCTCGGGCTGCGTGGTCTCCGCGGGGTTCGTGGACCTACACACCCACCTGCGCGAGCCGGGCCAGGAGGAGGCCGAGACCATCGAGACTGGAGCCCGGGGCGGCTCGCTGGGCGGCTACACGGCGCTGGTGGCCATGCCCAACACCGACCCGGCAACCGACTGCGTGGCCGTCGTCGACCAGGTTCGCAACCTCGGTCGGCGGACGACCTGCGAGGTCATCCCCTCGGCGGCCATGACCGTCGGCCGTGAGGGCGTCGACATGGCCCCCATGGGCGAACTGGTCGACGCCGGGGTGGGGATCTTCACCGACGATGGCACAGGCCTTCAGGACCCCCGCCTCATGCGACGGGTCATGGAGTACAGCACCGGCCTGGCCGGGCGCCTCGGGCGGCGCGTGGTCCTTGCCCAGCACTGCGAGGTCTCAGCGCTCTCGGCCGGCGGGTTCATGCACGAGGGGGAGTGGTCGTCGCGCCTCGGCATCCCCGGCCAGCCCGCCGAGGCCGAGGAACTGATGGTCATGCGAGACATAGCGCTGGTCCGACTCACCGGAGCCCACATGCACTTCCAGCACTTGTCGACGGCGAGTTCGGTGGCCATGGTCCGCGGCGCCAAGGCCGCCGGCCTGCCCGTGACGGCCGAGGCCACAACGCACCACTTCACCCTGACCGACGCGGCGTGTGCTTCGTACGACCCAGTGTTCAAGGTCCACCCGCCACTTCGGACCGACACGGACGTCGCCGCGGTGAAGGAGGGTCTGGCCGACGGCACCATCGACGCTGTGGCCACCGACCACGCACCGCACGCTCCCCACGCCAAGGAGCGTCCCTTCGACCAGGCGCCCCCCGGCATGCTCGGTCTGGAGACGGCATTCGCCCTGACCCTCGGAGAGTCCGGGCTGGACCTGCCAGAGGTGCTGGCCGTCTTGTCATGGCGACCGGCTGCCATCGCCGGGGTGGCCGACCGACACGGAGCCGACGTCGAACCAGGGGCTCCGGCCAACCTGTGCGTGGTCGATCCGGACGAGACCTGGACGGTCTCTGGGGCGGCCATGGCCAGCCGCAGTCTCAACACTCCATACGAGGGCCGCTCCTTGCGGGGCCGGGTTCGACACACCATCCGGTCGGGAGAAGCAGTGGTCGTGGACGGGGAAGCCCGCCGGTGAGCGAATCGAGGAACGGACCGCAAGCCGCTTTGCTGGTGCTGGCCGACGGCGAGGTCTTTGAGGGCGAGGCCATCGGCGCCGCCCCGGCAGACGGTGTGGCCACTGGTGAGGTGGTCTTCAACACGGTGCTCTCCGGTTACCAGGAGGTGATCACCGACCCGTCGTATGCCGGACAGATCATCACCTTCACCGTCTCACACCTCGGCAACTACGGGGTCAACGACGAGGACAACGAGAGCCGCCGTCCGTTCTGCCGCGGCGTGGTGGTCCGCGACCTGGCCCGACGACGCAGCAACTGGCGGGCTACGGGGGACCTGGACGGCTTGCTGCAGGACCACCGAGTGCCGGGCATCGCCGGTCTCGACACCCGACGGCTGACCCGCCACCTGCGCGACGCGGGTGCCATGCCCGGAGCTTTCGGCACAGCCGATGAAGCCACGCTGGCCGCCGCAGCTGCCGCCGAGCCGGGCACCGATGGCCTCGACCTCGTGGCCACCGTGACTCGCGAGGCGCCCACCACGGTGGCGTCGACCGGTGGGACACGGCGGATCGTGGCCTTTGACTTCGGCATCAAGGCGACCATCGTCCGCCACCTGGCCGAGCTGGGGGAGGTCACCATCGTCCCGGCGTCGACCAGCGCTGCGGACGTCCTAGCCATGGAGCCTGACGGAGTTTTCCTGTCCAACGGCCCCGGCGACCCAGAGCCTCTGGTCGGTATCCGAACCGAGATCGCGACCCTGCTGGGAGAGGTGCCGGTATTCGGCATCTGCCTCGGCCACCAACTGCTGGCCGGCACCCTGGGTGCCGAGACCTTCAAGCTCCCGTTCGGACACCACGGTGGAAACCACCCGGTCCGCAACCTGGCCACCGGCGCCGTCGAGATCACCAGCCAGAACCACAACTACTGCGTGGCCGAGGGCTCGATCCCATCTGCGGAACTGACACACGTAAATCTGAACGACCGCACCGTCGAGGGCATCCGTTGCCGTGACCTCCCGGCCTTCAGCGTCCAGTACCACCCGGAGGCCGGACCCGGCCCCCATGACAGTCGATACCTGTTCGATGAGTTCGAAAATCTGATGGCCCGCTTCAGCGGAGGAACCGCCTGATGCCCCGCCGCACCGATATCGAGAGCATCCTGCTGATCGGCTCCGGGCCCATTGTCATCGGACAGGCCTGTGAGTTCGACTACTCCGGGACCCAGGCCTGCCGCGTCCTCGGCGAGGAGGGCTACCGGGTGATTTTGGCCAACTCGAACCCGGCCACGATCATGACCGACCCGGATTTCGCGGACGCCACCTCCGTCGAGCCGCTAAGGGCCGATGTGCTCGAGGCGATCATCGCCAAGGAGCGGCCCGATGCCCTGTTGCCCACCCTCGGTGGTCAGACCGCGCTGAACCTGTCTATGGAACTGGTCGAAGCGGGGGTGCTGGACCGGCACGGCGTGGAGTTGATCGGCGCCGACGCGGATGCCATCGCCACAGCCGAGGACCGTGAGCGGTTCAAGGTGGCTATGCAGGAAATCGGCCTTGGGGTGCCGGAGTCGGGCATCGCCCACAGCATGGACGAGGCCCGCACGGTGATTGACGAGATCGGCTTGCCCGTCGTCATCCGTCCCGCCTACATCCTGGGAGGCCGCGGTACCGGTATCGCCTCGACACCCGAGGAGTTCGAAAAGGCGGCGGCCACCGGCATCGACGCCAGCCCCATCTCCGAGATCCTGATCGAGAAGTCGATCGCCGGGTGGAAGGAGTATGAGCTCGAGGTGATGCGGGACCGAGCGGACAACTGCGTGGTGATCTGCTCCATCGAAAACTTGGACCCCATGGGCGTCCACACGGGCGACTCCATCACCGTCGCGCCGGCCCAGACCCTGAGCGACGTCGAGTACCAGGAGATGCGGGACGCGGCATTTGCCTGCCTGCGCCGAGTCGGCGTCGAGACCGGCGGGTCCAACGTGCAATTCGCTGTAGACCCTGCCACCGGCGAGCAGGTGGTCATCGAGATGAACCCCCGGGTCAGCCGGTCCTCGGCGCTGGCATCGAAGGCCACCGGCTTTCCAATCGCCAAGATCGCCGCCAAGCTCGCCGTTGGCTACACGCTGGACGAGATCCCCAACGACATCACGAAGAAGACTCCGGCCGCCTTCGAGCCGACCATCGACTACGTGGTCACCAAGATCCCTCGCTGGGCGTTCGAGAAATTTCCCGGGACCTCCGGCGTGCTGGGTACCTCTATGCAGTCGGTAGGGGAGGTCATGGCCATCGGGCGTACCTTTCCCGAGTCACTCCAGAAGGGCATGCGTTCGCTGGAGAATGGCCGCCTCGGCCTCAACGCCGACATGGCGGAGAAGGCGCTGGACGAACTGGATGACGCGGCGCTGCTGACAGCGGCGACCATCGGCACGCCGGCCCGAATTACCCAGTTGGAGGCCCTGTTGCGACGCGGCCTGGCGGTCGAGGAGGTCCACGAGGCCACGAAGGTCGACCCGTGGTTTCTGGACCAGATCCTCGCCATCTCGGAGGAGCGCCTGTACCTGGAGGGAATGCGGTCCTCCGCTGAGGGAGTGGTGCCCGACCTGGACCGTCGAGACTGGCGACGGGCCAAACGCCTCGGCTTCGCCGACGCCCAGCTGGCCTACCTCTGGGGTTGCGACCCGGCTGACGTCCGGGTGGCCCGCGAGGCGGCCGGAGTGCTACCCACCTACAAGACGGTCGATACGTGCGGCGCAGAGTTTGAGGCTGAGACGCCATACCACTACTCGGCTTGGGAGGACGAGGACGAGGTCCGCCCGTCGGACCGGCCCAAGGTGGTGATCCTTGGGTCGGGACCGAACCGAATCGGGCAGGGCATCGAGTTCGACTACTGCTGCGTCCACGCCAGCTTCGCCCTGCGCGATGCCGGCTTCGAGACGATCATGGTCAACTGCAACCCGGAGACCGTGTCGACCGACTACGACACCAGCGACCGGCTCTACTTCGAGCCGCTGACCGCCGAGGACGTGGCCAACATCGTGGCAGTCGAGGAGCCGGTGGGGATCATCGTCTCCCTGGGCGGGCAGACGCCGCTGAAGCTTGCCTCCACCCTGCCCGCCGAGCTTGTCGCAGGGACCAGTCCAACGTCGATCGACCTGGCCGAGGACCGGGAGCAGTGGAACGACCTCTGCATCCGCCTGGGCATACCCCAGCCGCCCGGCGGGACGGCGGTAGACGCCGACGGGGCCCGGGCCGTAGCCGCCGACGTCGGGTACCCGGTGCTGGTTCGTCCGTCCTATGTGCTGGGTGGCCGGGCTATGGAGATCGTTTACGACGAGGACCAGCTGGACCGGGCCATGGCCGAGTTGAGTGGCTTTGGGAGTCTGGGCATCGAGGGTGGCCTGTCGGCCGAGCGTCCGGTCCTGGTCGACCGGTTCCTGGAAGATGCCACCGAGGTGGATGTGGACGCCGTGCGTGACCACACCGGCGAGGTGGTGATTGGTGCCGTGATGGAGCACGTCGAGGAGGCCGGCGTCCACAGTGGGGACAGCGCCTGCGTGATCCCGCCGCCCCACCTGCCCTCGGAGGTGGTGGAAACCATCGAGGACCACACCCGGGCTATCGCCGAGGCCCTGGACGTCCGTGGACTCATCAACGTCCAGTACGCCGTCAAGTTCGACCCCGAGTCTGGGACCACCGATGTCTACGTGATCGAGGCCAACCCCCGGGCGTCACGCACTGTGCCGTTCGTGGCCAAGGCCACCGGCGTACCACTGGCAAAGGTGGCCAGTCGGGTCATGTTGGGCGCCACCATGGCCGAGCTGCGTGACGAAGGCCTGTTGCGACCGCGGGTCGACGGTGACCACGTGGCGGTCAAGGAAGCAGTTCTGCCCTTCAACCGGTTCCCGGAGGCCGACCCGGTGCTGGGCCCGGAGATGCGGTCCACCGGCGAGGTCATGGGCATCGACCTGACCACCGGCCTGGCCTTCACGAAGTCGCAGATCGCGGCTGGTGGTGCCCTGCCCGAGTCGGGGACTGTCTTCCTGTCGCTCGCCGACCGGGATAAGGAGGTCGGCTTGGAGGCCGCCCGCGGCTTTGTCGACCTCGGTCTCGACTTGGTGGCCACCAGTGGGACCGCTGCACACCTTCTAGCCGACGGCCTGGAGGTGGAGACGGTGGTGGCCAAACTGGGAGAGGAGGGGACCGACGCTGTCGAGTTGGTGTCGTCGGGGTCTGTCCAACTGGTGGTGAACAGCCCCCGGGGCCGAGGCCCCCGGGCCGACGGGGAACACATTCGGGCTGCAGCCGGCGCTCAGGGTGTTCCTCTCTTGACCACCGGCAACGCGGCTCTGGCAGCCGCTCGGGGCCTAGCCGACTGGCGCCGGTACCCGCTGGCCGTCCGGACGCTGCAGGAGTACCACGCCGGCGTTCGGCGCCCTCCAGAGGGTCCGGACCAGGGGGACGCTTGACGGGATGCCGCTGAGAATGTCCCGCCCGCCCACTGTCGACCTAACGACCCGGCTCGGATCGGTTGTCCTCGACAATCCGGTGATGACCGCTTCTGGCACCGCGGGTCATGGCCACGAACTGGCAGGTCATCTCGACCCGTCCCTGCTCGGTGCGGTGGTCGTCAAGTCGCTGCACGCCGAGCCGTGGGAGGGCAACCCGGCGCCGAGGGTCCATGCCACGCCGTCGGGGATGATCAACAGCGTGGGCCTCCAGGGTCCGGGCGTGGAGGCTTGGCTGGAACACGATTACCCGCCGTTGGCTGCCACTGGTGCCCAGGTCGTGGCCAGTATCTGGGGGCGGACCGTCGAAGAGTTCGCCAGAGCCGCCGCGTTGCTGGCCGACGCGCCCTCAGGGGTGGTGGCAGTCGAGGTCAACGCCTCATGCCCCAATCTGGAGGACCGCCGGGCCCTGTTCGCACACTCCGCGTCGGCCACCACAGAGGTGGTCGAGGCGTCGGCCGCCGCCGGTCGGCCCCGGTGGGCAAAGCTCAGTCCCAACACGCCGGACCTGCCGGATGTCGCCGCGGCTGCTGCAGCGGCGGGAGCTGAGGCGGTGACCGTGGCCAACACCGTCCTCGGCATGGTGATCGACGTGGAGGCACGACGCCCCCTGCTCGGGGCGCAGCGGGGCGGCCTGTCCGGACCAGCTGTCCGCCCGGTCGCGGTGCGAGCTGTCTTCGACGTCTACGAGGCCCTGAGGGACGTGCCGATCATCGGTGTAGGAGGAGTGACCTCGGCCGACGACGCGCTGGAGTTCCTGATGGCCGGGGCGAGCGCCGTGCAGGTGGGTACCGCGACGTTCGCCGATCCGCGGGCGCCTGCCCGGGTCCTGAGGGACCTTGGGCGGTGGTGCGACCGGCGCGGCGTGTCCCGGATCGACGAGTTGATCGGAGTGGCCCATGGGTGAGGCGACAATTGGAGTCGAGGTGCCCGTCGAGATCCGGCGTCGACTATGCCTGGTCCTGGATGTGGATGACCTCGTCGTCGCCCGTCGGACCGCAACCAGGCTGGCGCCCTGGTTCTCGACGGTCAAGGTAGGGCTTGAGTTGTTCACGGCGGCCGGTCCGGAGGCAGTCGCGACCTTTGTGAACGCCGGCTTTGACGTGTTCTGCGACCTGAAGTTGCATGACATCCCAAATACGGTCGGCTCGGCCGCCCAGGTGCTGGGCGCTTCGGGGGCCAGGTGGGCCACCGTGCATACGTCAGGAGGAGCCGCGATGCTCCGGGCCGCCGTGGAAGGCATGGCGGAGGGTGCCGAGCGGGTGGGCGCCATACCGCCCGGCGTGCTCGGCGTGACGGTGTTGACCAGCGACGAGGTTGCTGGCCGGCAGGTGCTGGAGGAGCGGTGTGGGCTGGCTGTCGAGTCGGGGTGTGCGGGCATCGTGTGCGCTGCTCCCGACCTGGGGGTCACCGACCCGTGGTCCGATCGGCTGGTCCGGGCGGTGCCAGGGATCCGGATGCCGGGCGGCGAGGTCCACGATCAGTCCAGGGTGGCGTCGCCGCGTGACGCCCTCGCCGCTGGCGCCGATCTCCTGGTAGTGGGAAGGGCCGTCACAGCAGCGCCCGATCCGGCGGCCGCTGCGGCCGACCTGGTCGCCCACCTGACCGACCACCCTGTCGGCGGTGAGGGTTGAGAACTTCCTCGCCGGCCCGGCGACGGGACTATGGTCCACGCCATGGCTGGACTTCCTCAACTCACTGACGAACAGCGACGTGCCGCCCTTGAAAAGGCCGCCGAGGCCCGCAGGGTCCGGGCCGCGGTCAAGGACCGCCTCAAGATGGGGTCGCTGTCGCTCTCGGAACTACTAGATCAGGCTGACGACGACGCCATCTTGGCCAAGCTGAAGGTGCTCGCCGTACTGGAGTCACTCCCGAAGTTGGGGAAGGTGAAAGCGCGACGGACCATGGAGGAGGTCGGCATCAGCGAGACCCGCCGGCTCCGCGGCCTCGGCGCCCAGCAGCGCGCCCAGCTGGTCTCCCGCTTCGGCTGAACCGGCTCGCCGCCCCCCGAACGACCGGTCGCCGGCGGTGCTGGTCGTCGTCCTGTCCGGACCCGGCGGAGCGGGCAAGGGGACAGTTGCCCAGGCCCTCGTCGAGGGCGGAGACCTCGTACTGAGTCGTTCGTGGACCACCCGTGCCCGTCGAGTGGATGATGCCGAGGATGCCTACGTCTTCGTGACCAAGGACGAGTTCGAGGCGCATCGCGACGCCGGCGGCTTCTTGGAGTGGAACGAGTTCCTAGGGGAGTTCTACGGCACGCCGGTGCCGTCCGGCGACCGGGACCTGCTACTGGAGATCGACGTGGCCGGTGGACGTCAGGTGCTGGCCCGGCAGCCTGACGCCCTGTGCCTCTTCCTCGACGCCCCAGACGACGAAGAGCTCCGTCGACGCTTGCTGGGGCGGGGCGACTCACTGGGTCGGGCGGACCAGCGGGTGGCCGAGGCAGCCCGCGAACGCGACGATGCGGCCCGCCTGGGATACGAGACGGTGGTCAATGACGACCTGGCGACCACCGTGACGGAAGTCCGTCGCTTGGTCGACGCGGCCCGCTCTGGCCGCTGAACGGCGTCCCGCGCTGCCCTCGGGGACTGAGTCCCTCGAGGGTTCCCCGAGGGCCACTGATATCCTGAACGCGTCGCCCGGACCCGATTGAGGGTCCGACGGATCCAGAAGCAAAGGACTCCCCTGGTGCAGCGCCACGACAGCATGGTCAATCCCCCGATCGAGGGCCTCCTTGACTCGGTCGACTCCAAGTTCCGGCTGGTCACGGTGAGCGCCATGCGCGCCCGCCAGATCAACTCATACTTCGGCCAGTTGGGCGAGGGCTTGGGAGCCTCCATCCCGCCTCAGGTGACGTCGACGTCGCGCAAGCCGCTGTCCATCGCCTTCGAGGAACTCTCGGCCGGGAAGATCGAGGCCGTCGAGCCGCCGGACGAGCCGGAGGAAGACCTCGACGCCATGCTCGACGCCATCGACGCCGAGATGTCCGAGCATCTGGCGGATGACGAGGTGGCCGCAGAGTCCGCCACCGACGAGCCCGAGGGCGCCTGACCGGATCGCCGGTCGCTCCCGTCCTGCGGGCGACAGCCATGGGATCCCTCGCTGGCCGACGCATCGTCCTCGGCGTCACAGGTGGAGTGGCCGCCTACAAGGCCGTCGACGTGTGCCGCCGGCTGGTCGACGCCGGCGCTCATGTGGCGCCGATCATGACGAAGGGCGCTCAGCGCTTCGTCGGCCGAGCCACTTTCGACGCGCTGGCCTCTGAACCGGTCCGGACCTCGCTCTTCGACGAGGACCACCCCAGCCCCCACACCATGCTCGGCCGGGCAGCCGACCTGGTGTTGGTATGTCCGGCCACGGCTCGCCTGCTCTCTGACTACCGGATTGGACGGTCGGCCGACCTCCTGACCGCCACCCTGCTGGCTACCCGAGCACCGGTGCTGTTGGCACCAGCCATGCACACCGAGATGTGGGAGCAAGCCTCGGTGGTCGAGAACGTGACCGTCCTCGCAGACCGCGGCGTGACCGTGGTGGGCCCCGTGGAGGGGCGCCTGGCCGGCGGCGACTCCGGCATGGGGCGTCTCGCGGAGCCGGCTGACATCGTGGCCGTCGCCCATGAGGTCCTCGATGCCACCGCAGGCCCGGACGGCGGCGATCTGGCCGGAACCCGTGTTGTGGTCACTGCCGGGGGCACCCGGGAGCCCATCTGTCCCGTGAGGTTCCTCGGCAACCGATCATCAGGGCGTCAGGGACACGCCCTGGCTGCTGAGGCGGCGGCACGCGGTGCTGTGGTCGACTGCATCACCACTCAGCCGGGCTCCGCCCCAGTCGGGCCTGGCATCCGGGTCACCCCGGTAGATACTGCGGCCGAGATGGCCGAGGCGGTCGTCAGGCTGTCGGAAGAGGCCGACTTGGTCCTGATGGCCGCGGCAGTGGCCGACTTCCGCCCCGTCGAGGTGGCCGACCGGAAGATCAAGAAGGAAGGCGGCATCCCTGAGATCCGCCTTGAGCCGACGGAAGACATCCTGACCACACTGGGTCGGCGCCGCCGGCCCGAGCAGGTGCTGGTGGGGTTCGCCGCGGAGACCGACGACCTGCGCCAGAATGCCGCGGCGAAGCTTCGGGCCAAGGGCGTCGACCTGATCGTGGCGAACGACGTCACGGCTCCCGGTGCGGGCTTCGAGCACGAGACCAACGCCGTGATGGTGCTGGACGCCGACGGTGGTGCCGTCGAGGTGCCGTTGGCCGACAAGCGGGAGGTGGCCCGGGCAGTGGTGGACGCTGCGCTGGCACACCTCCGAACTAACCGCTCCCCGAACGGAGACGATACGTGAGCGAAAACTGGACTTTCACCTCTGAGTCGGTGACCGAGGGTCATCCCGACAAGATGGCCGACCAGATCTCAGACGCTGTCCTTGACGCCATGCTGGACGTCGACCCGGCGAGCCGGGTGGCCTGCGAGACACTCATCACCACTGGTCTGGTGGTGGTGGCCGGCGAGGTCACCTGCGGCGGGTATGTGGATATCCCGGCCACGGTCCGGAACACGATCTGCGAGATCGGCTACGACAGAGAAGACTTCGGCTTTGACGGACAGACCTGCGGGGTAATGGTCGCCCTCGACGCCCAGTCGACCGACATCGCCCAGGGTGTTGACTCAGCTGAGGAGGTTCGGGCGGGCACCGCCACCGACGAGGATCTCGACCGACAGGGCGCCGGTGACCAGGGGATGATGTTCGGCTTCGCCTGCGAGGAAACCGACGTCCTCATGCCGCTGCCCATCCATCTGGCGCACCGGATGGCCGAGAAGCACGCGGAAGTCCGCAAGGCCGGGACCATTCCGTACCTTCGCCCCGACGCCAAGACCCAGGTCACCTTTGAGTACGAGGGCAACACCCCAGTCCGCCTCAAGACAGTGTTGGTCTCCACACAGCACAATGACGGCATCGACCGGGACTCTGAGATCCGGCCCGACCTCGTCGAGCAGGTCATTCGTCCCGTCATCCCCGCCGACTTCGCCGATGACGGCTACGAGGTGCACGTCAACCCGACAGGGCGCTTCGTCATCGGCGGTCCGGTGGGCGACGCCGGCCTGACCGGACGCAAGATCATTGTCGACACCTACGGCGGCATGGCCCGCCACGGTGGTGGCGCATTCTCGGGCAAAGACCCTTCGAAGGTGGACCGCTCGGCGGCCTACGCCACCCGCTGGGTGGCGAAGAACCTGGTGGCGGCAGGAGCGGCCGGACGCTGCGAGGTTCAGGTGGCGTACGCCATCGGCATGGCCCGCCCCGTTTCAGTTCTCGTCGAGACCTTCGGGACCGAGCGGGTGGATCCGGCCCGCATCGCCGATTGCGTCCAAGAGGTCTTCGACCTGCGACCGGCGGCGATCATTCGCGATCTCGACCTGAAACGGCCGATCTACCGGCCAACGGCGGCCTACGGGCATTTCGGACGTGACGGACTGCCGTGGGAGTCCACGGACCGGGCCGACGACGTCCGCTCCTACCTGGACCTGGGCTGAAGGACCCGGTCCGGGACCGAGAGCGGCTCACCCCGTGGTCGGCACCGACCCCCGTCAGGGCCGCCTCGACCTCGGATCAACCGGCGAGCCGTCCTTGCCAGACCCGGGTGACGGGCGGGACGGCGAACCGGGCGGGACCCCACAACGCGTAGTGCGGGTGCTGCCCGGCGTGGCGGCCATCGACCGGGTCTTCGACTACCTGGTCCCAGAGGCTTGGGCCGCCGACGGACGTGGCGACCGCCTGACTGTTGGCAGCCGCGTTCGCGTCGTCCTGCACGGACGCCGGGTGGCCGGCTGGGTGGTGGCCGATCACGTCGAGCCACCGGCTGGCGTGGCTCTACGAACTCTGGCCCGCCTGAGTGGCGTCGGTCCGGCCGCAGACCTGATCGACCTGGCCCGGTGGGCAGCGCACCGCTGGGCGGGACCCGTTTCCGGCTTTCTGGCCACCGCCTCGCCACCGACCATGATCGAGGCCCTACCCGCTGCCCGCCGGTACCAGGGTCCGCCGGCCGCCTCGCCGACCCCTCCCGATCCCCGCTATGAGGCGGCCGTCAGCCCCGACCCAGTCGGCCGACCGGCAGTCGTCCGCCTCGCCCCGGGCGACGACCCGATTCCTCTGCTACTGGCAGCGGCCCGCCGGGGCGACACGTTGGTCCTCGTGCCGACGGCTGACCGGGCCGACAGGCTGGCTCGTCGGCTTCGCCGAGCCGGCGTGCCCGTGTCGTCGATGCCCCGCGACTGGGCCCGGGCAGCCACCGGAGGCGTGGTGGTGGGGAGCCGGGCTGCCGCTTGGGCTCCTGTTGGCGACCTGCGCTGCGTGGTGGTGCTCGACGAGCACGACGAGGCCTACCGGGAGGAGCGTTCGCCCACCTGGAACGCACGGGATGTGGTGATCGAACGGGCCCGGCGAGCCGGAGCGGCTTGTGTGCTGGCGTCGCCGGTGCCCAGCCTCGAGGCGCTAGCCGCTGCGGGCGAAGGTTCCACCGGGGTGCGCCTGGTCGAGCCGTCCCGGTCCACCGAGCGGGCCGGATGGCCGGTGGTCGATCTGGTGGACCGTCGACGCGACGATCCAGTACGCAGCGGCTTGTTCAGTCCGTCCATTGTCGACGTGCTACGGGGCGACGGCGGCGACCCGGTGGTGTGTGTTCTGAACCGGAAAGGGCGGTCCCGCCTTCTGGCCTGCGACGGGTGCGGCGAGTTGGCCCGGTGCGCGGACCACGGCTCGATCCTCGTCCTGGAGCGGGCTGCGGCCGCTGGCGACGGGCCCGACGAAATTGCAGAGCCGGAAGAGTGGTTGCGGTGCCCGGTGGACGACGGGCGGCGCCCGGTGGTCTGCGACGCCTGCGGGGCCACCAGGTTCCGGAACCTGCGGGCCGGGGTCAGCCGGGTCTGCGAGGAGCTGTCGGCTCTGGCCGGCCGGCCGGTGGCCGAGGTCACCGCGGACTCCCCGGCGGCTGACCTAGCCCGCCCCGGAGCGCCGTCGCTACTCGTTGGGACCGAGGCCGTCCTCCACCGCCTGGAACGGCGGGCGGCTCGGGTGGTGTTCCTCGAGTTCGACCAGGAACTGCTGGCACCCCGCCAGCGGGCCGCCGAGCAGGCGCTGGCTCTGCTGGCTCGGGCGGCTCGGCTACTCGGACCACGGTCGGCTGATGGGCGCCTCGTGGTCCAGACACGCCAGCCTGGCCACGAGGTGCTGCAGGCCGTCCTCCATGCTGACCCGGCCCGGATCGTCCCGGGGGAGACGGCGCGGCGACGGCTTCTGGGGCTGCCGCCGTTCGGCGCTCTGGCCCGGGTGTCAGGCGTGTCGGCCGAAGAGTATGTGCGGCGTCTGGAGGCGCTTCCAGACCGGAACGAACCGGGCGTCGACGTGCTGGGTCCCCGGGACGGCTCGTGGCTGATCCGGGCCCCTGGTCCCGATGCCCTAGCCGACCTACTGGCCGCCGTCGAGCGTCCCCGTGGCCGCCTTCGCGTGGAGGTCGACCCGGTCCGGGCCTGACCGGGCGGACCGCTGGGCGGACCCGCCTACCAGCCTCGCCGATTCACCTCGTACAGGGCGATGCCAGCCGCCGTGCCCACGTTGAGGCTGCCCACCTTCCCCAACTGCGGGATGAAGGCCACCGTCGTGCAGGCCTCCAGCACGGCGGCCGACAGGCCTCGGTCCTCGTGCCCGAAGGCCAGACAGGGGCGGTCGGGCAGCGGTACCTCGTGAATGGGGACCGCTCCGTCGGCCAACTCGACACCGACCAGCCCATAGCCGGCCTTGACGACCTGGGAGATGGCCTCGGCCGGTTCCTCACACGTCGTCCATGTCAGATAGCGGCCCGTGCCGAGTGCCGTCTTGGCCGTCTTGGCATGCGTCGGCGCCGCTGTGGCTCCGACCAGCCAGAGGTGGCTCACCCGGTAGGCGGCGGCCGTCCGGAGGATGGCCCCGACGTTGTATGGCGTCTGGACGCTGTCCAGCAACAGCGCTATGTCGGGCTCGTGGCGTCGTCGCCACTCCCGATGAAGGCGCTTGAGTCCGGTTCCGTCGAGAGTCCTCACGAGTAATCCCCGGTCCGAGCAGCCACGTCGAGCAACCGGAAGCCCTTCCGGGAGCTCCGACGGTTGGTGGTCCAGCCGCGCTCGGCCAGCCAGCGGGCCAGCGAATCGGCACCCAGGTGCCGCTGGACGACCAGGTGAGCCGACGCCCCGGGTCGGAGGCGATCCAGCCAGGCGGCCAGTAGGTCGTGTAGAGCCTCCTTGCCAATGCGAATGGGTGGGTTCGACCACAGTCCGTCGAAGCGGACCTCGTCAGGGACTTCGTCCGGGGCGACCACTTGGATGTTGTCCAGCCCAGCCTCGGCTGCGTTGGCCTGACATAGGTTGCGGGCCCTCTCGTTCGTGTCGACGGCCCAGACCTGAGCCGACGGGCTTCGGACGGCCAGTGCACAGGCGATGGGCCCGTAGCCGCATCCCAGGTCCAGGAGATTGGAGGCGCCGTGGGGTGGTGGCGGGCCGTCCACCAGCAAGTACCGGGTACCCCGGTCGAGCCGGTCGGCCGAGAACACACCCCGGTCGGTGGCCAGTACCAGGTCCACGTCGGGAAGCAGAAGCGGCACGCTGCCTGGCTTCGACTGGGTCTCGGGCCTTTCGGCCCAGTACTGGCGCTCGTTCACCAGTCGGGCGTCGGCCTAGGCATCCGGGCCTCCATCCCGGCGACGGTAGCCTCAGGCTGTGCCCCCCCACGAGATCCGTGTCATCGGCGACCCCATCCTGCGCACCGTCGCCACCGACGTCACTGACGTCGACGGCGCCCTAGTCGGCCTCGTCGAGTCGATGTTCGGCACCATGTACGAGGCTGCCGGCATCGGCCTCGCCGCCCCCCAGATCGGGGTGCAGCGTCGGTTCTTCGTCTACGACCACGGCGACGGCATGGGCGTCGTCCTGAACCCGCAGATCGTCGAGTCGGACGGCGAGTGGGCCTTCGACGAGGGCTGTCTCTCGATTCCCGGCCTGTCGTGGGAGATCATCCGGCCGAAGACCATCCACCTGGTGGGTATCGACCTCGACGGCAATGAGGTGTCCATCGAGGCTGACGAACTGGAGTCGCGCCTCTTCCAGCATGAGTTGGACCACCTCGAAGGGGTGCTCTTGGTCGACCACCTAGACGAGGACCAGAAGCGCGACGCCAAGAGGGCTCTACGCGAACTAGCCCTGACCCGGGAGTCCTTAGCCCCGTCCTCGCCGGGTGGAGGCGGGCTTCGACTGCCGTGACGGCCCCGGTACCGACCCGCCCCCGGCGCGTCGCCTACCTGGGGAACCCGGAGGTGGCCGTGCCGCCGCTGAGGTCCCTCGTCGATGCCGCCCCATCTCTCGGCCTCGAGGTGGTCCTGGCCGTCACGTCGTCACCCCGACGCCGGGGGCGACGAGCCGAGCCGACGCCGACGCCGGTAGGCGCCGCTGCAGCGGCCATCGGCGTGCCGGTAGCCCACGACCTCAATGTGCTCTCCGGAGTCGACGCGGACCTGGCCGTGGTGGTGGCCTACGGGCAGATCATCCCGGTGGACCTGCTGGAGAAGGTCCCCATGGTGAACCTGCACTTCTCGCTCCTGCCCCGGTGGCGGGGAGCGGCGCCCGTCGAGCATGCCCTGATGGCCGGGGACGACAAGACGGGCGTCTGCTTGATAGACGTGGCCGAGGGGCTCGACACCGGCGGGGTGCGGGCCCGGGCCACCACGCCGATCGGATCCGTCGAGACCTCGTCGGAGCTCCTTGAGCGCCTCAGCCATCTAGGCGCCGGCCTCCTGGTCGACTGGCTGCACGGCGTCGTGTCTGACGGACCCGGCGCGGCGCAACCCCAAGAGGGCGAGCCGACCTGGGCCCACAAGCTGGACCGCTCTGACTTGTGGATGGACTGGGACCGGACGGCCGATGAACTGCACCGCCTGGTCCGGGTCGGCGGGGCTCACACGACCTTCCGAGGCGAGGGGTTGAAGGTGTGGGCGGCCGAACCTCTGTCCTCGCCGGGCGACGTGTCCGCCGGGACACTGGTCGGAGACGTGGTGGCCACGGGTGAGGGGGGCCTGCGGCTCCGCGAGGTCCAGCCGGCGGGTCGGACGCGGATGGCCTTCGATGCCTGGGTGGTTGGCGCCCGTCCCGACGGCGACGAGCGACTGGGGGCCTGAATGGCGCCCGCCGCCACCGGTGGCTCACCACCCGATGCCCGAAGCCTGGCCATCGAGGTGCTGGGACGGATCGAGGGTGGTGGGGCGTACGCCAACTTGGCCCTAAAGGCGGCCCTCGACAACTCACCGCTGGATCGGCGCGATCGAGCGTTCGCCACCGACCTCGTCTACGGCACGACGCGGATGCGCCGGGCCTGCGACCACCTGCTCGACCGGTGGCTCCACGACGATGTCGAGCCGAAGGTCCGCACCGTGCTGCGCCTCGGTGCCTACCAACTGGCCTTCGGAGGCGTGCCCCCACATGCCGCGGTGTCGGCCACGGTGGCGGTGGCTCCTCGTCGGGTCCGCGGGCTATGCAACGCGGTGCTCCGACGGGTGGCCGACGAGCTATCCGCCGGACCTCCGGCGTGGCCGTCACCGGCCGTCGGACTGAGTTGTCCGGACTGGCTCTACGAGCGCCTGATGGAGGACCTCGGGGTTGACGATGCGGTCGCCGCTCTGGAGGCCGGTAATCGTCCGGCGACGGCGGTGGTCCGCGACGACGGCTACCACCAGGACCGGGCCTCGCAGTTGGTGGTGGAGGCCGTGATGGAGACCGACTCGGGGCCAAGGACGCTAGACCTGTGCGCTGCCCCGGGGGGCAAGGCCACGGGGATGGCCGCAGCCGGTGCCGACGTGGTGGCCTGCGACCTCCGGCCCCGACGGCTGGCCCTGGTGGCCGACAACGCGCGCCGACTCGGTGCCGACTTGGCCCTGGTGGTGGTCGACGGGCGGAGTGCCCCGTTCCGTGCCGGGTCGTTCGACCGTGTGCTGGTCGACGCACCGTGCTCGGGACTCGGGGTGCTCCGTCGCCGGGCTGACGCCCGTTGGCGGGACGACCCGGCCACCGGGGGGAGGGGAGACGCCTCAGTCCTCGAGTTGGCAGAGCTGCAGGTGGCTCTACTGGACGCCGCGGCCGACCTGGTGCGACCCGGCGGACTGCTCGTCTACAGCGTCTGCACCATGACGGAGGCCGAGACCGCCGGCGTGGACCGCCGCTTCCGGGCCATACGCCCGGGGGCCGAACCGGTCCCGGTGAGCTCGCCGTGGCGGCCGCACGGCGACGGAGGAACGGGTGGCCTCCTACTGCCCCAGGACCTCGACAGCGAGGGGATGGCCGTCTTCCGGTACCGGATGTCCGGTTCTGGATCGGGTTCGGGTTCCTAGTCCAGGTCGAGCAGGCGGTCGGCTAGGTGGCCGAGCACCGCCTCCAACCCGTCCTGGGTGGGGTGGCCCGGCTCGTCGACCAGTTCCTCGGTGAGTGTCGAGTGGGCCCACTTCGAGATCCGGTGGGGGTTGCCGGGCGATGAGTCCAACTCCACGCCAATGAAACCATCGCCGAACTCGTCGCGTAGCCGGGCGAAGCGTTCGGCGGGGGACATGCCGTCCCCGCTGAACCGCAGTCCGAGGATGCACGCGCCGTCGTCGACTCGTTCGTGGACGACCTTCAGGTCACGGTCCGAGATGCCGAGCGACGACTTCCGGCGGGCGCCGAGGGGCAGCGGCAGGCTGGGCTGGGCCAGAACGGGGGCCAGCATCCGCTCGTCGACCATCATCGCTAGGGCGAAGCCGCCGGTGAAGCACATGCCCACGCAGCCCACCCCGGGCCCGCCACATCGACCGTGTTCGTAGGCGGCTAGGGCTCGAAGCCACGAGGTCACTGGCGAGGTCCGGCGCCGGAGGAACGCCGTGAACTGACGGTTGACGCAGTTGGTGGCCAGGACACGGGTGGTGTTCAACATGGTGGGGCGACGTCCCGGGGACCCGAAGAGCGACGGGAGTACCGCCGTGCAACCGATGGAGGCCACCTGACGGCCGAAGTCGGCCAGTCGGGGCGTAATGCCCGGCATCTCAGGCAGGACCAGGACGGCCGGTCCGGACCCGGTTCGCAGAACCGTCCGTCGGGCCCGTCCGTGGGTGAATTCACCGATCTCGTAGCCGGCTAGGGCGTCGAGGTCGACGGTCCGTCCCATGCGACGAGGGTAGCGAAGGCCCGCGAACCGGTCCGGGCGGGACCGGGGACCTCCGGTACTCTCCCGGGATGGCCGGACACCACCACGGGTCCTCGGGCGGAGACGAACCTCTACGGGTCAAGATCCTGACCGTGTCGGACGGCGTGGTCCATGGCGTCCGCGAGGACCGGTCGGGCGCGGCGCTCATCGAGCGGTGCTCGGCCGAGGGGTGGACGGTGGTCGAAGCCGCGGTGACCGCGGACGGGACCGACGAGGTGGCGGCCGCCCTGCGTCGACTGGCCGACGGCTTCCACGGCCTCGTGGTGACCACCGGGGGGACCGGCTTCGGCCCCCGAGACCGAACTCCGGAGGGCACCCTGGCCGTGCTCGAACGCCAGGCCCCGGGCCTGGCTGAGGCCATGCGCCTGGTTAACCCACTGGGCCGCCTGTCGCGGGGCGTGGCCGGCACCGTCGGGACGGTCCTGGTGTTGAACACCCCTGGCTCGTCCAAGGGCTGCGTGGAGTGCCTCGAAGCGGTGGTCGACGTGGTGCCCCACGCAGTGCGCCTGCTGGTCGACAACGCCGATCCCCATCCGTCGAACGACGCTTCCGAACACCGCCATGGCTGACGTCGGCGGGTCGGGCCTGCCCGTGGTCGGCGATCCGGTCGTGGGTGACGAGGCCGCCATGGCGGCCGCTCTGGCTATGGGTCGGACCGCTCGTCGTCGGACCTCGCCCAATCCGTGGGTCGGCTCCGTGGTGGTGGCCGACGGCCGGATCATGGGCACGGGGGCCACCCAGCCGCCTGGAGGGGCCCACGCTGAGCGCTCAGCGCTGGCCCAAGCCGGCCCGGCATCAGTCGGCGCCACGTTGTTCACAACGCTCGAGCCTTGCGACCATCAGGGGAGGACCGGACCCTGTACGGAGGCAATCCTCGATTCTGGGGTGCGTCGGGTGGTGGTCGGCATAGAGGATCCCGACCCGAACGTGTCCAGCCGGGGCGTGGCCCGCCTCCGTGACGCCGGGCTCGAGGTGGAGGTCGGCGTGCTGGGCGACGAGGTGGCTGAGGACCTCACGCCCTACCTGCGTCATCGGATGACCGGGCGCCCCCACGTCGTTCTCAAGATGGCCGCCACGCTGGACGGTCGCACGGCGGCCCCTGATGGCACCAGTCGCTGGATCACCGGCCCGGAGGCCCGCGCCGACGTTCACAGCCTGCGAGCAGACAGTGACGCAGTGGTGGTAGGGGCTGGCACGGTGCGGGCCGACGACCCCCGACTCGACGTTCGCGACCTCCCAGACGGTCCAGCTTCCGAAGGGACTCTGCCCGATGGGTCGGGTGTCCACCAGCCCCGTCGGGTCGTGCTCGGGTCGATCCCGGACGGAGCCCGGGTACTGCCGGCCGACGAGCACCACGGAGAGATCGGTGACCTGCTCGACCGACTCGGAGCCGAGGGTGTCCTGCAAGTATTGGTCGAGGGTGGCGCCGAGGTTGCTGGACGCTTCCACCGGGCCGGCCTGGTTGACCGCTACGTCGTCTATTTCGCACCGGCGCTCCTGGGAGGCGACGATGGCCGCGCCCTGATGGCGGGGCCCGGCGTGCCGACCATGTCCGATGTGTGGCGGGGGAGAATCGCATCGGTGATCCGCTTGGGCGACGACGTGCGCATGGACGTGGTGCCACCTCGCTGAAGCCTGAACCACGCCGCATCGGAAAGTCCGGCCGTCCCGTCGGGCCCGGAAGATAGGTTCGTCCCGTGCTGAAGCTCGTCCTACCCAAGGGATCCTTGGAGAAGTCGACCCTCGAGTTGTTCGAAGGGGCCGATCTGGCCGTCCGTCGCAGTTCGTTGGTCGACTACCGGGCATCCATCGACGACCCGAGGATCGACGACGTCCGCATCCTGCGGCCCCAGGAGATCCCCACCT
>JAZADN010000121.1:0-21372 GCA_036123585.1 Actinomycetota bacterium
GGCCTCCACAACCACCGTCAGGTGGTCTCCTTCCTACGAGACCGGGAGATGGTGTCGAAGCTGTTCGACGAGATCGGGCCTCGCTACGCCGACCGTCCGGGTGGCTACACCCGGATACTGAAGGTCGGCCCCCGCCACGGGGACAACGCCCCGATGGCGCGGATCGAGTTGGTCTGACCCGACCGGTCCCGTCGGCACCGGTCCTCACACCTGACCCGACTGACCCAGTCATGCGGGTCCGGGGTGACGTCGCCTACGACGGAGCCCCGTTCCACGGGTTCGCCGCCAATGACGGCGTCCCCACCGTCGCCGGCCTCCTGGACGACGCGCTGTCGCGCGTTCTGCGGTCCGAGGTAGCCGTCACATGTGCCGGTCGGACCGACCGTGGAGTGCATGCCGTCGGCCAGGTGGTCAGCTTCGACCTGCCGGCTGACGTCGACCTCCCGCGTGGTCTCGAGTCGGTGAGGCACGCCGTGAACCGCCAGGTGGGCCCGTCGGTGGTCGTCACGGCCCTGTCGGTGGTCGACGACAACTTCGACGCCCGCTTCAGCGCCACCGGCCGCACCTACCGGTACCGGATCCTCGACCGCCCCGACGGCGACCCGTTCACCGCCGCCCGGGCCTGGCACGTGCCCGAGGCCCTCGACTTGGAGGCCATGGAGGCTGCGGCGGCCCTTCTGGTCGGCGAGCACGACTTCTCGTCCTTCTGCCGGCGACCGTCGTCGAGGCCCGACGGCTCGGAGGCCAGCCTCGTGCGACGGGTCACCAGGGCGTCGTTCCGGCGGGTGTCCGACGACCTGTCGGGCACCGAACTGCTGGAGTTCGAGGTGTCGGCGTCGGCCTTCTGCCACCAGATGGTGCGTTCCATCGTCGGCACGCTGGTCGCCGTCGGTCGAGGCCGCATGGACTCCTCGTCGATGCCCGAGGTGCTGGCCGCCCGAGACCGCCACGCCGCCGGCGAACCGGCCCCGCCCTACGGCCTCACCTTCTGGTCGGTCGACTATGCCTGACCGATCGGATCCGGGCCCTGACCGGCTCGGATCAACCATGTGGAGCGCGTCCCACGGGTTGGGTACGGGTTGCCGGGGTGTGGAGCCCGCCCTAGCCTTGGCACCCGGTCCGAGCGCGAGCGCCGACCGACCGTGGGCCGCCCGTGCGGGCGATCCACCCCGAAGCCTCCAGACCTGACAGGGCGGTCACCGTGTCCACCTACACCCCCAAGGCCAGCGAAATCGAGCGCGCCTGGCACGTCGTCGACGCGGAGGGCCTCATCCTTGGCCGCATGGCGTCCGAGGTCGCCGCCATCCTGCGGGGCAAGCACAAGCCGACCTTCGCCCCCCACATCGACACTGGTGACCACGTGGTGATCGTCAACGCCGACAAGGTGGTGCTGACTGGCGCCAAGGCGACCGACAAGAACGTCTATGACCACTCGGGCTTCCCCGGCGGTCTGAAGACCCAGGCCTACGGCACCTTCCTGGCCAAGAAGCCCGAAGAGGCCATCCGCCGGACCATCCGGGGGATGCTGCCCAAGAACCGCCTCGGCCGCCAGCAGCTCTCGAAGCTGAAGGTGTACCGCGGCACCGACCATCCGCACGAGGCACAGCAGCCGCAGCCGCTGGCCCTAGACCACACCCGGGCCCGTCAGGCCTGAGTCGACGGTTCCCACAGGAGCATCTGATGCCCAGCCCCCTGATCCAGACCACCGGTCGTCGCAAGGAGTCCGTGGCCCGCGTGCGGCTACGTCCCGGCAACGGCAAGGTCACCGTGAATGGCCGGACCGCCGAGGACTACTTCCCGTCGGAGAGCCACCGCCTGGTGTTCACCGAACCCCTACGGGTGACTGCCACCGAGGGGGCCTACGACATCGAAGCCACCCTTCACGGTGGTGGTGTGAGCGGCCAGGCGGGCGCCATGCGCCTCGGGATCGCCCGTGCGCTGGAGGCTCTGGATCCGGAGCGTCGCCAGGCGCTCAAGCAGGCCGGCTTGCTGACACGGGACGACCGCAAGAAGGAGTCCAAGAAGTACGGACTCCACAAGGCCCGCAAGGCCCCGCAGTACTCCAAGCGCTGAGCCTGCGGCCATTCCGTGCCGTCCTCGGCGGCCGGGTTCCGCCTCCTACGCTCGTGGCCATGGCCGGTCATGACCCAGAAGCCCTCATGAGCGGTGGCTCCGCGCACCTGCGCTTTGGCACCGATGGCGTCCGCGCCCGGGCCGGCACCGTGCTCGACGAGCCGGCGGTGCGCGCCCTCGGTCGCGCCGCGGCCGCCCATCTGGGCTCGACCACCGTGCTGGTGGGCCGCGACACCCGCGAGTCAGGTCCTGATCTGGCCCGTGCTGTCGCCCAGGGCCTGGCTGGGGGCGGCGCTGAGCCGGTGTCGCTGGGGGTCGTTCCGACGCCGGCGGTGGCCCACGCCTGCCGGGTCGACGGGGTGGCCGGGGCGATGGTCACCGCCTCGCACAACCCGTGGCACGACAACGGCGTCAAGTTCTTCGCCGCCGGAGGCCGCAAGCTCGACGACGCCGCCCAGGACGTCGTCCAAGCCGCGTGGGACGCTGATCCCCGGATTGACGACTCCCGGCTCGCCGCCGCACCAGTGGCATGGGTCGATCCCGGCGATCCGGTCGGTGGGGGCAGTGGCTGGGCCGATGCCCTTGTGGCGGCCGGAGTGGCCGACGGCGACAGTCCGCCCCCGGGGGGCAGGTGGCCGGAAGGTCGACCGTTAGACGGCTGCTCTTTGGTCGTGGACTGCGCCAACGGCGCCATGTCGCCATACGCCGTCGACGTGCTGCGTCGCCTCGGTGCCGAGGTGGCCGTGCTGCACGCCTCACCGGACGGTCGCAACATCAACGACGGCTGCGGGTCCACGCACCCTGAAGACCTGCGGGCCGCGGTGATCGACGCCGGCGCTCACGCCGGACTGGCTTTCGACGGGGACGGCGACCGGGTGGTGGCCGTCGGCGACGACGGGACGCTGCTCGACGGCGACGACCTGATGACCGTGTGTGCCGTCGACCTGCACAACCGGGGCGTGCTGGCTGGAAACACGGTGGCCGTGACGGTGATGTCCAACCTGGGCCTGCGCCGGGCCCTCGCCGAGCACGGAATTGCCGTGCACGAGACGCCGGTCGGCGACCGGCATGTGCTCGAGGCGCTCGACGCTCACGGTTGGGTGCTGGGTGGCGAGCAGTCGGGGCACCTGGTGTTCCGTGACCTGGCCACCACCGGCGACGGCCTGCTGACCGGAATCCGGGCGCTGGTGGCCGCCGGTCGGGCGGGGCGCACCCTGGGGGGCCGGGTGGCCGATTTGATGGTCCGGGCCCCGCAGGTCTTGCACGCCGTGCCGGTCACCTCCGATGGTGTCGCAGTGGTGGCCGCCCTGGCCGACGAAGTGGCCGAGGCCGCCGCGCAACTCGGCGACGCCGGTCGGGTCCTGGTACGCCCGTCGGGCACCGAGCCAGTGGTGCGGGTCATGGTCGAGGCCTTCGACGCAGCCGAGGCCGCCGCGGTGGCCGACCGCCTCGTTGATGCCACCCGACGGGCCGACGCCGGCCCGGTTTCGTAGGATCGAACGCCGTGTGCGGCATCATCGCGGTCCTCCGTCGACAGGCCACCCGTGACGTTCCCACCTCCGACGAGGTGCTGGCGTCGTTGGTCGCCGGGGTCGACCGGCTCCGCGGCCTGACCGGTGACGACCTGCCTAACGCCGGGGCACTGGCTGCTGCCGCCGTCTCGGTGGAGACAGCCGACCACCTGCTGGGCGGCGCTCCGGGACTACTGGCCCTGACTCGTGATCCCGGCCTGGCCGGCCGGATCGAGGCCGCCATTGCCGATGTCCCCAACCTGGTGGCCGATGTCGAGGCGGCGCTCGAGGACCACGACGGGGATGCCGCCAACGTGGAGGCCGCCAACGCCGGGCTGGTCCGACTCCGCGACGCTGTCTGGGCCGTGGAGCGCGACCGCCTCGGTACCCGCGTCGGCGTGGCCTCGTTGGTCGCCTCGACGTCGCCGAGCGACGCCGGCCTGGCTGTGCTGCTGTCGGTCCAGCAGGCCCTGTCGGCAATCGACCGTCTGGAGGTCCGGGGCCGGGATTCGGCGGGCCTTCAGGTCACGGTCTGGAACCACGGCATCGCCGTCGACGACCCCGCGTTGACCGACCGACTTGTCGATCCACTGCACCGGTCGGGCAGCGTCCGCATCCTCGACGACGGAGCCCCGGATGGTGGAGGGCTCGTCTTCGTGGTGAAGACGGCGGCCGAAATTGGCGAACTGGGCGACAACACAGCGGCTTTGCGGGCTGCGCTGGCTGGTGACGACCTCCTAGCACGGGCGCTGACGTCCCCAGACGTGGAGGGTTCGGTGCTGGGCCACACCCGGTGGGCGAGCGTGGGCCTGATTTCGGAGACCAATGCCCACCCGGTCGACTCGACTCGCGCTGACGGGGTGGCCGTGCCGTTGGTGACCGCTGTCCAGAACGGCGACGTCGACAACCACGCCGACCTGGTGGTGGCCGAGGACCTGAGCGTGGCCCCGGAGATCACCACCGACGCCAAGGTTGTGCCCGCCCTGTGCGCCGCCCATCTCGCCGCCGGCCACGAGCGTATGGAGGCCTTCCGGCGCGCGGTCAGCGTCTTCGAGGGGTCCTTGGCCATCGGGGCGGCCACCGGCGACGCGCCAGACCGCCTCCTGCTGGCCCTGCGTGGCAGCGGTCAGGGCCTGTACGTCGGCCTGGCCGAGGACGCCTTCGTGGTAGCCAGCGAGCCCTACGGGGTGGTCGAGTTGACGGCCGACTTTGTGCGCATGGATGGCGAGACGCCCGCCGACCCGGACGATCCGGCGGCCAGTAGGGGCCAGATCATCGAGTTGGACGGTGCGCTGGCCGGGACGCTGGACGGCATCGCCCGCCGGTCCTACGACGGTCGGGACCTGCCGGTGGGCGACGACGACGTGACCCGGGCGGAGATCACCACCCGCGACATCGACCGGGGCGACCATCCGCACTTCCTGCTGAAAGAGATCGGCGAGTCGCCGGCTTCGGTACGCGCCACCCTGCGCGGACGCCTCGTGGCTCCGGCTGCCGATGAGGGTTGGCGGGTCCGCCTCGGGGACGCCTCCCTCGGACCGGACCTGCGGGCCGCCCTCGCCGAGGGGACGATCCGCCGCATCTTGGTCATCGGCCAAGGCACCGCCGCGGTGGCCGGAGGTTCGGTTTCCGATTCGTTGGCCGCTGAGCTGGCCGGAACCGGCATCTGGGTGGAGGCCCTACCGGCCACCGAGCTATCGGGCTTCGGACTCGCCAGCGACATGTCCGACGCTCTGGTCGTGGCCATCAGCCAGTCGGGCACGACCACCGATACCAACCGCACCGTCGACCTGGTGCGGGCCAGGGGCGCCAGGGTGGTGGCCATCGTCAACCGGCGCAACAGCGACCTGGTCGACCGGGCCGACGGGGTGCTCTACACCTCCGACGGCCGCGACGTCGAGATGAGCGTGGCCTCCACCAAGGCCTTCTATGCCCAGACGGTGGCAGGGTTCCTGCTGGCCGTCGCCGTTGCCGATGCGGCCGGGGCACCCGGGGACCCGGAGCGCCAGGCGGTGCTGGCCGCTCTGCGGGACCTGCCGTCGTCGATGGCTGAGGTACTGGGCCTACGCGACCACATCGGGGGCATCGCCGCCCGCCACGCCCCGGGCCGTCGGTACTGGGCGGTGGTGGGCAGCGGCCCGAACCTGATGGCCGCCCGCGAGATCCGTATCAAGTTGTCGGAACTCTGCTACAAGTCGATCGCCGCGGACGCTACTGAAGACAAGAAGCACATCGACCTGTCGTCGGAGCCAATGATCCTGGTGTGCGCCACCGGCCTGGTCGGCTCCACGGCTGACGACGTGGCCAAGGAGGTGGCAATCTACAGGGCTCACAAGGCGGCGCCCATCGTGGTGGCCGACGCCGGGTCGTCCCGATTCCTCGGCGCTCACGACCTGGTGGCTGTTCCACCGGTCCACCCACGCCTGGCATTCGTGCTGTCGACCATGGTTGGCCATCTGTTCGGCTACGAGGCCGCTCGGGCCATCGACGCCCAGGCCCGGCCACTGCGGGCCGCCCATGCTGCGATCGAGGCCGAGGCCGAGCGTCGCCTCGCCGACGGTATGCCGGTGGAGGGCTCGGCCGCTGGGCCGGCCCTGCCCGACGAGTTGCGCGACGAGTTGCGGGCCGCGGCGACGGCGTTCTCCGACGAGTTGCGCAACGGCCGCCTCGACGGGCATCTGGAGGCATCGACAGCGGTGCGCCTGTCCACTCTGTTCCGGTTCGCCCTGGGCGTGGTGCCGTTGGAGTCGTACCAGTTGGAATTCGGGCGAGTGGGTACGCCGGCCCTCGTGCTCGACGACCTGGCCGCCGCCCTGAACGTGGCCGCCGAGGAACTGACCCGACCCATCGACGCCATCAAGCACCAGGCCAAGACCGTCACCGTGGGCATCTCCCGGACCGACGAGACGCTGTTGGACGCCCGCCTGGCCCGCGAGGTGCTGGCCGCCGGTGCGCCCCGAGACTCGCTCAGCTACCGCACGCTTCGGGCGCTCGTGGCGCTCGATCCGGCAGTGGACGATGTGGCTGGCTTCACCCGCTACCGGGTGGACGGCCTGGACGGCGACTCGCCGACAGCGGCCATCGTGGACCGGGGCGGCGTGTCGACCGGCATCCGGTCGCGCACCGACCGTGACCCGGCACTCAGGGGGACCAAGCACCAGGTGGCCGTGGACCGCGACGTGCTGGTCACACGTGGTGCCCGCGACGACCGGACCATCGTGCTGGTCCCCGAGGTGAAGGACCGGGAGACGGTGGGTCTGACTCTGCTGCACGTGGTGCTACGCGACCGCCTGGCCCAGGACGTCCTGCGGGGTGTGCTGCAGGGGTATGGCAACCGTTACGGGGCGGTGCGCGACGCGGTCTGTGAGACAGAACCCGACCTGCGCGACGACCTGCTGGCCTCCCTGCCGGTGATTGACCTTCTGACCGAGCCGGTGCCGGAGATCGCCGACCGGCTGCGGTCCTGACCCGGGTCGTGCGGTGATCGGCATTGGGGTCGACCTGGTCGACATCGACCGGTTCCGGGAGTCGCTGGAAAGGACCCCGTCGTTGCGAGACCGACTGTTTCGCCCCGACGAGCGGACCTATGCCGAGTCGCACGTGGACCCGGCGGGCCGCTACGCCGCGCGCTTCGCCGCCAAGGAGGCGACGTTGAAGGCGCTCGGCTTGGGGCTCGGGGGCATGGCCATGTCCGACATTGAGGTGGTGCGCGATGGCCTCGGACCGCCGTCGCTGGTGTTGCACGGTTCGGCCGCCGAAGTGGCCGCCGAAGCGGGAGTGACGCGGTGGCTTGTCACCCTCAGCCACACCGACCACGTCGCCCAGGCGACCGTGGTGGCCCTCTGAGCCGAGCATCGTGATCCCGGTCTGCACGCCTGACGAGATGGCGGCCGTCGACGCCGCGGCGACCGAGCCCTTCGACGTGCTGGTGGAACGGGCCGGAGCAGCGGTGGCTCGAGCGGTGCTCGACGAACTGGGGGGCGGCTACGGCCGACGGGTGGCCGTGCTGGCCGGCAGGGGCTCCAATGGAGCCGATGGCCGGGTAGCGGCCGGGCGTCTCGAGCAACGAGGTGTGCGGTGCGCCGTGTTCGACGCAGCGACGCCTCCCGACCGCCTGCCAGCGGACGGGGGCCATGCCGTGGACCTCGTGGTGGACGCCGCCTATGGGACTGGCCTGTCCCGTCCCTTCGAGGCTCCCGTCGTCGCCGCTCCCGTCCTGGCCGTGGACCTGCCGTCGGGTCTCGACGGCCTGACCGGTGAGGCCCTCGGGAACCCGCTGCCGGCGGTCCGGACGGTGACGTTCGCTGCGCTCAAGCCGGGTCTGTTGTTCGGCCGAGGTCCGGCGGTGGCCGGCCGCGTCGAAGTGGTCGACCTCGGCCTCGACGTGTCGGGGGCGACCGTGCACCTGGTGGAGGACTCTGACGTGGCCGCCCTGGTGCCAGCGCGACCAGTCGACGCCCACAAATGGGAGAGCGCCTGCTGGGTTGTGGCCGGGTCGCCCGGGATGGAGGGCGCGGCCGGGCTGGCCACTACGGCCGCCCTGCGGGCCGGTTCCGGGTACGTCCGGCTGACATCTGCGGGCCTTCCCCGAGACGGAGTTGGTGGGGTGCCCGAAGAGGTGGTGCGTGCCGATGTCCAACGGTTCACGGCCGATTCCTTCCACGTCGACGATGTGGCTCGTTTCGCGGCCGTCGTGTCCGGCCCTGGTCTCGGGGTCGGCCGGGAGACCGTCATTGCAGTCGACGCCGTTCTGAAGGCGGCGGAAGCCGCGGGACGGCCAGTGGTCGTTGACGGCGACGGCCTGAGGGCGCTGGCCGATCTCGGTTCCGAACGGGCTGCTCTGTCCGTCGCCACGGTGCTGACCCCCCACGACGGCGAATTCGCTCACCTGACCGGTGGGCCGCCCGGTCCGGACCGGATCGCCGCCGCCCGCTCGCTGGCCACCGACGCCGGTGCCGTGGTCCTCCTGAAGGGTCCGACCACCGTGGTGGCCGCGCCCGACGGCCGGGTTCTGCTGGCCGCATCCGGCGACGCCCGCCTGGCCACCGCTGGCAGTGGCGACGTGCTCTCGGGCGTCATCGGGGCCTTCATGGCCCGTGGAGCCCAGCCGTTTGAGGCAGCGGCGGCGGCGGCCCACGTCCACGGCAGGCTCGTCAGCCACGAACCCCTCCACTCTGACCTCGACCCTGCACCGACCACGGGGGTGGCGGCGGCCGATCTGGCGGCGAGGCTGGTGCGGGTGCTGGAGGACCTCGGTGTCGACGCCCCACGGATCGGAGGGGAGTCAACCTGATGCGTCCCACCTGGGTTTCGGTGGACCTGTCGGCGGTGGCCCATAACGTCGCTGTCCTCAGGCACAGCGTCGGCGACACTGAACTGTGCGCCGTGGTCAAGGCCGACGGCTACGGCCACGGCGCTCCGGCCGTGGCCGCGGCGGCCGTCGAAGCGGGGGCCACGTGGCTGGCCGTGGCCCTCGTCGAGGAAGCCGCCGAACTGAGGACGGCCGGTGTCACGGCCCCCGTGCTGGTCCTGTCGGAGCCCCGCCCCGACGAGATGGCCGAGGTGGTGGCCCTTGGCGGGGTACGACCCACCCTCTACACCGATGCCGGCATCGAAGCCTGCGCCGCGGCCGTCGTAGCGTCGGGCACCTCGTCCCGCAGCGGGGTTGCATTCCCCGTCCACCTAAAGGTCGACACCGGTATGCACCGGGTGGGCGCCCACATGGACGCCGCGGTGGCCATCGCCCGCCATGTGCTGGACGCCGGGCTGCACCTGGAGGGTGTCTTCTCGCACTGCTCGATCGCCGACGTGCCGTGGGACCCGTTCACCGATCGGCAGGTCGAGCGTCTCGACGCCGTGCTGGCCGACCTGGCTGCCGCCGGGATCGAACCGCCAGTCGTCCATCTGGCCAACACGGCGGCCACACTGACCCGCCCCGACACCCACCGGTCGCTGGTCCGGGTGGGCATCGGCATTTACGGCGTGTCGCCCGGCCCAGCCGTGGACGACGCCTGCCGTGCCCTCGACTTGCGGCAGGCCATGACGGTGCGCAGTGAGGTCACCCACCTGCAGGTCATCGGCCCCGGCGAGGGCGTCGGCTACGGCCACCAGTGGGTCAGCGACCACATGACCCGGCTGGCTACCGTCCCCATGGGCTACGCCGACGGCCTCGCCCGCGCATGGGGCTTGCGCGGCGAGGCGCTCATCGGGGGCCGCCGCCGCCCGCTGCGAGGCGCGGTGTCGATGGACGCCCTGATGGTCGAGGTGGACGACGACGTGTCGCTCGGCGACGAAGTGGTGCTACTCGGCCGACAGGGCGACGACGAGATCGGGGCCGCTGAGGTGGCGGACGCAATCGGCCTCATCCCGTGGGAGGTGCTGTGCTCGTTGAGCGCCCGCCCGCCCCGCCGCTACCCGCCTCCCGCCGGAGGCTGACCGGACGGTGGCCCAGGTCCTGCTTGTCGAGCCGTTCCACGGTGGGTCGCACGCTGCGTGGGCCGAGGGGCTGGCCCAGCACAGCCGCCACGAGGTGGTGGTGGTGTCCCACGAGGCGGACGCTTGGCGGTGGCGACTACGCGGCGGGGCGCTGACCCTGGCCGACGATGCCCGGGCCGTGGTGGCCGAGCACGGACCTCCGGACGTGCTCCTCGCCTCCAGCCTGTTCGACCTGACCGGCTTTCTCGGCCTGTCCCGGCGCTTCCTCGGTGACCCGGCTGTGGTGCGGTACCTGCACGAGAGCCAGATCCTGTACCCCACGAGCCCCAACGCCAAGGGTCTGGCAGGTGACGAGTTCCCGCTAGTGGACTGGATGTCGATGGCCGTCGCCGATGAGGTGTGGGTCAACTCCGGTTTCCACCGCGACGCTCTGTTGGCCGCCCTGCCTGCCCTGTTGGACCGGGCACCCGACCGTTCGCATTCTGACCGACTGTCAGAGGTGGTGGCCCGGTGCCATGTGGTCCCGGTCGGCGTCGACCTGGCCGACGTGCCGTCCCCTTCTCGAACTGGGGGAGACCCGGTGGACGGGGGCGATGAGCCGTTGGTGGTTTGGAACCAGCGGTGGGACCATGACAAGAACCCGACTGCCGTGTTCCGGGCCCTTGGGCGTCTGGCCGATGAAGGGGTGCCGTTCCGGCTGGCGGTGCTGGGCGAGAACGTGCGGGTCGATCCCCGGGAGTTCACCGAGGCTAGGGACCGACTGGGCGACCGGGTCGTGGCCTGGGGATTCGCCGAACGGGCCGACTACCTGGCCTGGCTGGGTCGGTCTGACGTGGTCGCCGGGGCGGCCGACCACGAGTTCTTCGGGATCTCCGTGGTCGAGGCCATGGCCGCCGGCTGCGTGCCGGTCCTGCCCGCCCGCCAGAGCTATCCGTGGCTGCTCGACGGGTTCGCCCCGCTCGCCCTCTATCCGCACGGGGAGTTGACGAACCGCTTGCGGGAAGTGTTGGTCGACCTGGGTGCCTGGCGATCCCGGCTGGCCGGCCTCGACGCCGCCGTGCGCCGTTTCGACTGGCGCACCGTCGTCGACGACTACGACGACCGGATCGAGGGGCTGGTCGCGGCCACCGCCTGAGGTCGCGTCTACCTTCGGGCCCGTGGATGTTCCCATCGACGGCCTACGGGTCGGCCATTGGACCGACGAGGTGGCCCGGACCGGCGTGACGGTGCTGTTGTTCCCCGAGGGAACGGTGGCCTCCGGCGAGGTGCGGGGCGGCGCCCCGGCCACCCGGGAGTTCGAGGTGCTGGAGCCCACCCGGACCGTGGACCGACTCGACGCCCTTGTGCTGTCGGGCGGTTCGGCGTTCGGGCTGGCCGCCGCCGACGGGGTGGTCGACCACCTGGCCGACTCCGGCGTCGGGTTCCCGACGGGGGCCGGTCCGGTGCCCATCGTGGTCGGCCTGTCGCTTTTCGACCTGTTGGAGGGCGACGACCCTGCGGGTCCCGGGGCATGTGCGGGAGGGGCCGCGGCGGAGGCGGCCACGATGACGTCGTCCGGTGCGACGGTGCCGGTCGGCCGGGTGGGCGTGGGAACCGGTGCCACCGTCGGCAAATGGCGGGGCCGGCGACACGCCCGACCGGGTGGCTTCGGAGTGGCGGTGGCCCGCCACGCCCACCTGACGGTGGCCGCCCTGTTGGCGGTGAACGCGGCGGGGGACGTGGGCGACCCGGCGACCGCCGAGGCCGTGGCCGACGGCACCTTTGCCGGCTGGCCGGAGGATCTAGAGCTTTTCGGCACGAGCGAGGGCGGTGGTCGGGGTAACACCACGATCGGGGCGGTGGTCACCGACGCTGCGCTGTCCAAGGTCGACTGTCGCCTGCTGGCAACCTCCGCGCACGATGGCCTGGCCCGGGCCGTGTTTCCGGCCCACGCCCGGTCCGACGGCGACGCCTTCGCCGCCGCGGCCACCGGGAAGGTCCCGCTCGCCGGGGAGGGCGACCTCGATGTGCTCCGGGTCCTGGCCACCGCGGCGGTCCAGCGGGCGATCGTCCGGGCCTGCTGAGGGCCGCGGCGCCCCTCGTCCGACCCGAGAAGGGCACCCGGCCGGGACCATGCCGCTGGGTAGCCTGCCGGGGTGCTGACCGCCCTCGCCGTCCTCGCCGAAGAGGCCTCATCCTGCAAAGCCTGCGGGTTGTCCGAGGGGCGGACCAACGTGGTCTTCGGTACCGGTTCGTCGACCGCGGAGGTCATGTTCATCGGTGAGGGGCCAGGCGCCCGCGAGGACGAGCAGGGCATGCCTTTCGTGGGTCGTTCCGGCCAACTGCTCGACCGCCTGCTGGCCGAGGAGATGGGGGTGGACCGGTCGGCCTGCTACATCGCCAACGTGGTCAAGTGCCGTCCGCCCGACAACCGCGATCCCCGTGCCGACGAGATCGAGGCATGTCGCCCATTTCTCCGACAGCAGGTGGAACTGGTCGATCCTTCGGTGATCGTGACGCTGGGCAACTTCGCATCGAAGCTTCTGCTCGACACCGAAACCGGCATTACGAAACTGCGCGGGCAGGCCTATGCGTACGGCGAACCGCCCCGCCACCTGGTGCCGACGTTCCACCCGGCGGCCGCCCTGCGCGGCGGTGCTGACGTGCTGGCCCGGATGCGGTCCGACCTGGTGCGGGCCAAGATGCTGGTTGGCCGGGCGGGGGGAGCGGGATGAGCGAGATCCGTCCTCTCTGCTCGGTGGCCACATCGTCGCCGGAGTCCACGCAGGCCGTTGCCGCTTCGCTGGCCGGTCTGGCTCGTGCTGGCGACCTGCTGGTGCTCTGCGGCGACCTGGGGGCCGGTAAGACGGCCTTCACCCAGGGCTTCGCCGCCGCCCTCGGGGTGACTGCCCCGGTTACTTCGCCCACCTTCACACTGGCCAACCGCTACGCCGGGATGGAGTTGACCGTCCACCATCTCGACGTGTACCGGCTGGCCCACATCGACGAGGTTCGCGACCTCGGTCTCCACGAGCTGGTCGACGACCGGACCGTGACGCTCATCGAGTGGGGGGACGCCATAGCCGGCGCATTGCCCGGCGGCTACCTCGAGGTGTGTCTGGTCCTCGGCGATGGTCCTGACGACCGGTTGCTGGAGATACGCGTGGTGGGTTCGGAATGGGCCGACCGCGAGGTGGCCCTCCTAGCCATCGAGGCCACCAACGGCTCGCAGTGCTCGAACTGGGATACCGATCCCGCGAGGAACGAGCGGGAGAACGAGTGCTGATCCTGGGGATCGAGAGCGCCGGTGCCCAGGTGGGTTGCGCGGTGGGTGGCCACGAGGGCGTCCTGGCCTCGGCGCATGCCGGCCGCGGGCGTCGTCATGCCGAGGCGTTGGCGCCCCAGGTCGACTTCGTGCGCCGCCAGGCCGGCATTGAGTTGTCCGAGGTGGGCGCGGTGGCCGTGGACATAGGCCCAGGCCTGTTCACCGGCCTGCGGGTCGGTATCGCCACCGCGGTGTCGTTCGCCCAGGCGCTCGGGGTGCCGATGATCCCGGTGCCGAGCCTCGACCTGATGGCCTTCCCGGCCCGGTGGACGTCCAAGGTGATCGTCCCGGCATTGGATGCCCGTCGGGGTGAGTTGTTCACCGCCCTGTTCCGCAAGGTGCCGGGTGGCATCCAACGGGTGCGTGACGCCAACGTATGCACGCCGGAGGAACTGTCGGCCGAGTTGGAGGCCCTCGACGAGCCAGCACTACTGCTCGGTGACGGCGCTCTACGCCATGCCGAAGCGTTCGCCAGGCTGCGGGGCATCGAGATGGCCGAGCAGGGCCTGGCCAACCCGAGCGCCCGGGCACTCGTGCAGCTTGCCCATGCGCGCGCCATGCGCGAGGAGTTCGTGCAGCCGTGGGAACTAGAGCCCATCTACCTGCGACAGCCCGACGCCGAGATCAACTGGTCGACACGGGCCGGTGGGGCGTGATGGCTGCGACCGCGCCCGTCGTCGCGCTCCGTCCCATGGTGGAGGCCGATGTGGACGCCGTGCGAGCCCTCGACGCGCTCGTTCAGCCGTCGCCCTGGTCCGAGGCGTTCTTCCGCAGCCAGCTGGCTGACACCGGGACACGCGTCCTCCTGGTCGCCGAGGGGCCGGCTGGGCGCTGGGGGAGCGTGGTAGGCCACGCCGCGCTGGTCGTGGTGGCCGACGAGGGACACGTCACCTCCATCGCCGTCGATCCTGCCCACCAGCGGTCAGGCATCGGGTCGCTCCTGCTGGCCGCGCTGTGTCGCGAGGCGGTGGCCCGGGGACTCACGGCCATGACACTCGAGGTGCGGGTCGACAACGAGTCCGCCATCGCCCTCTACCGCCGCTTCGGGTTCGCCCCGGCCGGGGTGCGGCCCGGCTACTACTCCGACCCGGACGGGTCGACCACCGACGCCTTGGTGCTGTGGGTCCATGACATGGGCGATGTGGCATTCCGGCAAGCGATCGAGGAGACCGATGGGGGAGGGTCCTGAGGATGGGCGACGTCATCCTGGGGATTGAGACGTCGTGCGACGAGACGGCGGTCGCCGTCGTGGAACGGGGCACGCTCGTGCGCTCGTCGGTGGTGTCCAGCCAGGTCGAGCAGCACGCCCGCTATGGCGGGGTGGTACCCGAGGTGGCTGGCCGGGCCCACGTCCAGCAGCTGGTGCCGGTGCTGGCCGAGGCGCTGGCCACCGCTGGCATCGAGGGCCCCGACGTGGACGCCGTGGCCGCCACCACCGGCCCGGGGCTCGTGGGTTCCCTGCTCGTCGGGGTCAGTTCGGCTAAGGCCCTGTCGTTGGTGTGGGGCGTGCCGTTCGTGTCGGTCAACCACCTCGAGGCCCACCTGTACGCCTCGTTACTCGAGGAACCCGACCTCGAGATGCCGCTGGTGGTCCTGCTGGTGTCAGGCGGTCACACGATGCTGGTGCTCATGGAGGGCCACGGTCGCTACCGGCTACTCGGCTCCACGCTCGACGACGCCGCGGGCGAGGCCTACGACAAGGTGGCCCGCTACCTCGGCCTCGGATACCCCGGCGGTCCGGCCATCGATGCCCTGTCAGTCGACGGCGATCCGACGGCGTTCGACTACCCGCGGGCCATGGTCCAGGAGAACCCCGAGACCCTCGCCGACGACCGCCGCTACGCCTTCTCGTTCAGCGGACTGAAGACGGCCGTGGTCAACCATGTCCGCAACGATCCCGACGCGCCCACCGCGGATGTGGCCGCCTCGTTCCAGGCAGCGGTGGTCGATGCTCTGGTCACCAAGGCCCGGTGGGCGGTGGAGGCCACCGGAGCGGTCGGGGCATGTCTGGGTGGAGGCGTGGCCGCCAACTCGCTGCTCCGGGAGCGGTTCGCCTCGATGTGCGATGGGGTCGGGGTGCGGGCCTTCGTGCCATCGCGGTCGATGTGCACCGACAACGCGGCAATGGTGGCCGCTGCCGGATGGTGGCGTCTCGGCTCCGACGGGCCCAGCCCGCTGGATACCGGTGCGGACCCCAACCAGTCCCTGCCCGTGCTGGGCTGAGCGTCGGCTGGCTGCCCTTCGACTCCGGGTAGGCCTCGAGGGTGTCAACTGGCGGTCGTCCCCGTATCGTTGGCACTCGTCCGGCGAGACTGCCAACGAGTGCGGTCGGGACCGGACGGAGCCATTACGGCCAAGCCATCAGGACGCCTCAGGCCATACGGGTCCGGCGTCGTGTCGAAAGGGAACCATTCGATGAACCTGCAGCCTCTCGAGGACCGCATCGTCGTTCGTCCGAGCGACTTCGAGTCCACCACGGCCTCCGGCCTGGTCATTCCGGACACCGCCAAGGAGAAGCCCCAGCAGGGCGACGTCCTGGCCGTCGGCCCCGGCCGTCGCTCCGAGCAGACCGGTGAGCTCGTGCCGATGGACGTCGCCGAGGGCGACACCGTCGTCTACAGCAAGTACGGCGGCACCGAGATCACCGTCGGCGGCGAGGACCTGCTCATCCTCAACGCCCGCGACGTGCTCGGCATCCTCAAGTAGTCCGCGCCATGGCAAAGATCCTGAAGTTCGACGAGGAGGCCCGACGCGGCCTCGAGGCCGGTGTCAACAAGCTGGCCGACGCCGTCAAGGTCACCCTCGGCCCCAAGGGCCGCAACGTGGTGCTCGACAAGAAGTTCGGCGCCCCCACCATCACCAATGACGGCGTTTCCATCGCCCGTGAGGTCGAGCTGGAGGACAGCTTCGAGAACATGGGCGCCCAGCTGGTGAAGGAGGTGGCCACCAAGACCAACGACATCGCGGGCGACGGCACCACCACCGCCACCGTGCTGGCCCAGGCACTGGTTCGCGAAGGCCTGCGCAACGTGGCCGCCGGCGCCAACCCGATGGGCCTCAAGCGGGGCATCGAGGCCGCCGTAGCCGCCGCCGTCGACTCCATCGCCGACCAGGCGGTCCGGGTCGACGACTCCAAGGAGCAGATCGCCAACGTCGCTGCCATCTCGGCCGCCGACGCCACGATCGGCCAGGTCATCGCCGACGCCATCGACAAGGTGGGCAAGGACGGCGTGGTGACCGTGGAGGAGTCCAACACCTTCGGCATGGACCTCGACTTCGTCGAGGGCATGCAGTTCGACAAGGGCTACCTCTCGCCGTACTTCGTGACCGACCCGGAGCGCCAGGAGGCGATCCTCGACGAGCCTTACATCCTGTTCAACCAGGGCAAGATCAGCTCGGTCCAGGACATGTTGCCGGTCCTCGAGAAGGTCATGCAGTCGGGTCGCCCGCTGCTGATCATCGCCGAGGATGTCGAGGGTGAAGCCCTGGCCACGCTGGTCGTCAACAAGATCCGCGGCACCTTCAACTCGGTGGCCGTCAAGGCCCCGGGCTTCGGAGAGCGCCGTAAGGCGATGCTCCAGGACATGGCAATCCTCACCGGCGGCCAGGTCATCGCCGAGGAGGTCGGTCTCAAGCTCGACGGCGTGACCCTCGACATGATGGGCTCGGCCCGCAAGGTCGTGGTCACCAAGGACGAGACGACCATCGTGGAGGGTGCCGGCGACTCGGCCGACGTCGAGGGCCGCATCGGCCAGATCAAGCGCGAGGTCGAGGAGACCGACTCCGACTGGGACCGCGAGAAACTCCAGGAGCGACTCGCCAAGCTGGCCGGCGGCGTGGCCGTCGTCCAGGTTGGTGCCGCCACCGAGGTGGAGCTCAAGGAGAAGAAGCACCGCATCGAGGACGCCCTGTCGGCGACCCGTGCCGCCATCGAGGAGGGCGTAGTCGCCGGCGGCGGCACTGCCCTGCTGCGGTCGCGTGACGCGGTGTCTGGCGCCATCGACGACCTCGACGGCGACCAGGAGACCGGTGCCCGCATCGTGCATTCGGCGCTCGAGGCGCCGGCTCGGCTCATCGCCGACAACGCCGGCCTCGAGGGAGCGGTCATGGTCCGCGAGGTCGAGGCGGCCACCGGCTCGACCGGCCTGAACGCCGCCACTGGAGAGCTGGTAGACCTCGTCGACGCTGGCGTCATCGACCCGGCCAAGGTGACCCGTGCGGCGCTTCAGAACGCGGCGTCGATCGCGGCCCTGCTGCTCACCACCGAGGCGCTCGTGGCTGACAAGCCTGAGCCGGAGCCTGCGATGCCGCCGGGTGGCGGCATGGATCCCATGGGCGGCATGGGCGGCATGATGTAGGACCCCTCAGGGGTTGCTCCGATCTCGTTCGGGGCCATTCGTTCAAAGAACGTGGCGGGAGCCGGGCCCCTGGGGCCCGGCTCCTGGCGTTTTCGGACCCGCCGGTAGGTTGGGTGCATGTCTGATGCATCGGCTACATGGCCTGCGCCCGACCCGTCCAAGCTGGCTGGCCAATTCGTCGAGTGGACCCGCGGCGAGACCCTGGTGGGCCGCATGCTGGCCAACCTCAAGACCGGTCGACTCCCCGACCTGTTGGCTGATGCCGCCGACGGGCCGCACGCCGAGACCGTGGCTGCCGTGTCGGTCCACTGGCAGGGCTGGGAGATGGGCACCATCCTCCCGCTGGCCGTCGCCGAGGGCCTCCGCGACGCCGGCCTCGAAGCCCTGTTGGCCGATCTGGCTGGCGACGACAGGTGACGAGACGGGTTGGATCGTTTGGTCCCAAATGATTACAGTGGGTGGTGTGGACGAACCGCTGAGAATCGCTGAAGGGGTTTCTGACGATGGGTGGGATCGTCGGCGCGGCCGTTACCCCGGCGCCGATCGTGCCTGAAGGCCCGTTCGTTCCCGAGGGGAGGGGCGGACCCCAGCGGATCCCCCGCCCCGACGACTGGCGGCCCGGTCGGAGCGCCCCGTGGGCCGATCTCGATGACCGTGGCCTGCCGCTGGAGCGCCTGGTCGCCGCGGTGGAGGGCCGGGAGCCGTCCGGCATCCGGGGACGTCCCCGTGGTGACGAACGCTCCTCGGGCGTTTTGGTCGTCCTCTACGACCAGCCGGGCGATGGAGCCCACGTGGTGCTGACCCGCCGGGCGTCGCACCTGGCGTCGCACACCCACGAGGTGTCGTTCCCCGGTGGGCGCCGCGACCCCGGCGACACCGACCTGTGGGCCACCGCCATCCGGGAAGCCGCAGAGGAGGTCGACCTCGACCCGTCGCTGCCCCGCCTCGTCGGATGCCTCGACCCGGTGGTCACCGTGGGCAGCCGCAGCCTGATCCACCCGTTCGTGGCCGTCCTGACGAGTCCGCCCGACCTCACCGCCAACCCTGACGAGGTGGAGGCCGTGCTGCGGGTGCCCGTGGCCGAGCTGCTGCGCGACGACGTTTATCGGGAGGAGGAGTGGACCCGCCATGGCGACCCGTGGATCCTCACCTTCTTCGAGCTGGTCGGCGACACCGTGTGGGGGGCCACGTCTGCCATGCTCCGCCAGCTACTGGTTCTTGGTCTGGGCCTCGACGATCCCCGCAACTACCGTGACGAAGATGCCTGACGAGAAGCCCACTGCCGAGGCACTCGAACCCGTGCCGCACATGTCGACTGACGAGTTCCGGTCGGCCGGCCACGACACCGTCGACTTCCTGGCCGGTTTCATCGACGGCTTCCGGACCGATTCGCCGGAGGCATCTCCGGGGCCGAACGTGGTCCCCGGCGACGTCTACTCCTCGCTGCCCCCGTCACCTCCGATGGAGGGGGAGCCGTTCGAGGCGATCCTCGCCGATGTCGAACGGCTCATCGTCCCCGGCCTGACCAACTGGCAGCACCCCGGCTTCTACGGGTTCTTCCCCGCCGACTCGTCGCCCCCGTCGGTCCTCGGCGAACTGGTGTCGGCCGGCCTCGGCCAGCAGGGAATGCTCTGGTCGACCAGCCCGGCCTGTACTGAACTGGAGATGCTCGTCCTCGACTGGCTGGCCGAGGCGGCCGGCCTGCCCGACCGGTTCCGCTCCGGCGGGCCGGGTGGCGGCGTCATCCAGGATTCGGCCTCGTCGTCGTCGTTGTGCGCCATCCTCGCCGCCCGCGACCGGGCCGGAGGTGCCGAGGCCCTGCCGAGCCTGCGTATCTACACCTCCGAGCAGGCCCACTCGTCGATCGAGAAGGACATTCTGGTTGCCGGGTTCGCCCGTCAGCAGCTCCGCGCTGTGCCCACCGACGGCGCCTTCGCCATGGACGCCGACGCCCTTGCCGAGATGGTGGCCGCCGACGTCGCCGACGGCCATGTGCCTTGCCTGGTTGCTGCCACCGTGGGCACCACCTCTTCGGGTGCCGTCGACCCCGTGTCGGCCGTCTGTGACGTTGCCGGGCCGGTGGGGGCTTGGGTGCACGTCGACTCGGCGTGGGCCGGCGCGGCGACGGTTTGCCCCGAGCACCGCGACCTCCTCGACGGCCTCGACCGGGTGGACAGCTACTGCTTCAATCCGCACAAGTGGTTGCTCACCAACTTCGACTGCTCGGCCTTCTACCTGGCCGACGCCCAGCCGTTGCTCGACTCGTTGTCGATCGTGCCCGAGTACCTGCGCAACACGGCCAGCGATGCCGGCGCCGTGGTCGACTACCGCGATTGGCAGGTTCCGCTGGGACGGCGGTTCCGGGCCATGAAGCTGTGGTTCGTGATGCGGTCCTACGGGGTCGAGGGCCTGCGGGCCCACATCCGGGCCCACGTGGCCGCCGCCGCCGACCTGGCCACCCGGGTCGAGGCCAACCCGAAGTTGGAGTTGGCCGCTCCGTTGTCCCTCTCGTTGGTGTGCCTCCGACACGTCGACGGCGACGACGCCACTGAGGCACTAATGGCCGCCGTGAACGCCTCCGGACGGGCCCTCTGCACCCACACGAAGCTGGCCGACCGGTATGTGATGCGGGTCGCCGTGGGCGGCACGTGGACCACCGCCAGCCACGTGGCCGACCTCGCCGATCTCCTCGACGACCTGGTCTGATCCGTCCCAGTCGGGTGCTTGTCGGGGCCCGACGGACCGTGTCGGACGACCGTCCGGATGGCCCGCCACGCTCCGCGGCCGGTCCCCGAGCACGCGCATAGAATCGTCCTTTTCCGGAGGCCGGTTCCTCCCAGCGGGCGGAACCGCACCGGGCGGAGCAGGGTGCCGCGCCAGCGCAGCACCGACAGGGAGTGACCATGGCCGAGATCGAGATCGGGCTGGGCAAGAGCGGGCGTCGGGCCTACGGCTTCGACGACATCGCCATCGTTCCCAGCCGCCGGACCCGCGACCCCGAGGACGTCGACATCTCCTGGCAGATCGACGCCTACCGGTTCGATCTGCCGCTGATGGCGTCGGCCATGGACGGCGTGGTCAGCCCGGCCACCGCCATCGAGCTCGGCCGCCTCGGCGGTGTGGCCGTGCTCAACCTCGAGGGCCTGTGGACCCGCTACGAGGATGCGGACGCCATCCTCGCCGAGATCGCCGAACAGCCTGCCGAGAAGGCCACCCGACGGATGCAGGAGCTGTACCAGCAGCCCATCGTTCCCGAGCTGGTCACCCAGCGGATCCGCGAGATCAACGACGCCGGCGTCGTGTCGTGCGCTTCGGTCACACCGCAGCGCACCTCCGGGCTCATCGAACACATCACGGCCGGCGAGCTCGACATGCTGGTCATCCAGGGCACCGTGGTGTCCGCCGAGCACGTATCGACCACCGTCGAGCCGTTGAACCTCAAGACGTTCATTCGTCAGCTCGACATTCCGGTCATCGTCGGCGGCTGTGCCACTTACAAGGCCGGCCTCCACCTGATGCGCACCGGCGCCGCTGGCGTTCTGGTGGGTGTCGGCCCCGGCCACGCCTGCACCACCCGCGGCGTGCTCGGCCTCGGCGTCCCCCAGGCCACGGCCATCGCCGACGTGCGGGCCGCCCGCATGCGGCACCTCGACGAGACCGGCGTCTACTGCCACGTCATCGCCGACGGCGG
>JAZADN010000122.1:0-6463 GCA_036123585.1 Actinomycetota bacterium
GCCGTCTCGGACATGACCGTGATGTCGGCCAGCAGAGCGATACTTGCCCCGAGGCCCATGGCGTGGCCGGTCACCGCGCAGACCACCGGCATGTGGACGTCGAGCATGTTCCAAACGATGGACTTCCCGTCGAGGCGGATCTCGGCTGCGTAGCCGGGCTCGGCGAACTGGGGGAACCACCCGAAGTCGCCACCGGCGGTGAAAGCACGCTCGGTGCCGGCCAGCAGCACGGCACGGGCCTCGCGCTCCTCGCGGAGCAACTTGAAGAGCCCGGCCAACTCGTGGTGCATCCGGGCGTCGACCTTGTTCAGGTCGTCGTCGGGTTTGTCGACAGTGACGACGAGGACGTCGCCGTCGCGTTCGAACCGGAGGTATTCGAAGTCCTGTTCCTGCATGGTCGGGATCCTCCTATGGATCTTGGTCAGGGGCGGGGCTCGCGGGGAAGACCCAGCAGTCGTTCGCCGATGATGTTGCGCTGCACCTCGCTGGTGCCGCCGCCGATGGTCAGGGACCGGGAGAAGTAGTGGCCCCACGCCCACACGTCCTCCTCCTCGTGGTACGGGAAGTGGCCGTCGAGCAGGGTGGACGTGCCTTCCAGGTCCTTTACCAGCGCCATGGCCTTCTGGCCGTGCTCGTCGCCGATTGCCTTGCGTATCGACGACAGTGGCCCGGGGTCGCTGCCGGACACCTGAGCGCTCATGATCCTTTGGTTGAGCAGCCGCAATACCACCATCTCGGTGTAGAGATCCGCGATGCGCTGACGCAGAATCGTGTCGTCGCAGCCCATCGAACGGATTCTGTCGAGGACCTGGGCGTCATCGGGGCCGAGACCCCACAGCACGCCTCCCTCGGACAGCGACACCCTCTCGTTGGCCAGCGTCACCTTGGCTAGTCGCCAGCCTTCGTTCTCCTCGCCCACCCGCATGGACACCGGGATCCTGACGTCGGTGAAGAAGGTCTCGTTGAAGTGTCGGCCACCGGTCATCTCCTGGATGGGACGGACCTCGATGCCCGGGGTGGACATGTCGAGCAGGAGGTAGGTGATGCCTTTTTGTGGGACACCTTCATCGGCGGTGCGTACCAGCAGGATTCCCCACTCGGTGCAGTCGGCCCGGGTCGACCAGATCTTGGAACCGTTGACCACATACTCGTCGCCATCGCGCACCGCCTGGGTGCGGAGCGAAGCCAGGTCGGAGCCAGCCTCCGGTTCGCTGAACAACTGGCACCAGTCTTCGGAGCCGTCGAGCATCGGTGGGAGGAAGCGTCGGATCTGCGCCTCGTCGCCGCCGGCCAGAATGGTCGGGCCGGCCCAACCCACCCCGATCGACGGGTCGGGCAGTTCGATTTCCGCCGCCGCGAACTCCTGGTCGATGAGCAACTGGGTCTCGGCATCCGCGCCGCGGCCCCATGGTTCGGGCCAGTGGGGTGCAACGAAGCCGGATTCGGCCAACTGGGGGCGGGACGGGTCTGGGTGGTCGGCAATCCAGCACCTGATCTCAAGGCGCCGGGGGTCGTCGTCAGCAGGGAAAGTGAAGTCCACGGCAGGTGCGGGGCTACAGGAGGGTCGTGTCGGTCTCGAGGCCGAGGTGGAGTCGGCCGGTGAGTTCGTGGATACGGGGGGCCACCATGGCGTGCGTGGCCGCCACCTGCCCGTCCCGGACACTCCGCTGCAGGGGTTCGCGGAGGTAGACGACGGCGCCTCCCGCTTCGCGGCCGATGGCGAACAGGGCTTCGGCGCAGCGTTGAGCGGCGTCGCAGGCAGCCAGTCGCAGGCAGCGACGGTGTTCGGTGGTAAGCGGGTCGCCGGCCGCCGCGGTGGTCCACGCCGTCCCGATGGCGTCGTGGAGGAAGGCCCGTGTCGAGCGAGCGGTGGCCTCAGCGGTCGACAGCACGGTCTGGGCCGAGCCTCGCTCGGCCAAAGTGCGGCCCGACCCCTCGGGCTTCTTGGCCGCGGCCAGCTCAGCGAACCTGTCCACGGCACCTTCCAGCAGGCCAATGGACACCGAGGCGATGCCGATGGCCAGCATTCCGTAGAAGGGGAAGCGCCAGGTGGGGCCGTCGAGCCGGGGAACGGCGTCCATCATCTGCAGCCACCGACCCTCGGGGACGAAGGCGTCCTCGACCTGGTAGTCGGCCGAGCCGCTGCCCGACAGTCCCGTGACATGCCAGGTATCGAGATGCTCGACGTCGTCCCGATCGAAGAAGACGAAAGGGGCGTAGAGGCCGTCGTCGCGTCGGGTGGGCTTCCCCTCGGTGTCGACGATGCGAGTACCGCCTCCGATCCAGTTGCAGTGGTGGGTGCCCGATCCCCACGCCCAGGTGCCGGTGACCCGGAGGCCTCCGTCGACGGGTACGGCCCGGCCAACTGGGGCGGCGTAACCGCCGGCACAGGAGTCAGGTGAGCCGAAGATCAACTCGGCGACGTCGCGGGGGAGAAATCCGGCCTGGAGGGCGGTGGTGCCGGCGATCATCACGCACCAGGCGGAGCCGCCGTCGTGGCGGGCTACCTCGGCGATGACGTCGGCGGCGGTAGCCACGTCGGCCTCGGGTCCGCCAAGTTCGGCCGGGGTGAGGAGCCGGAAGAGGCCGGCGTCGCGCAGGTCGGCTACCACGTCGTCGGGGAGCGTGCGTGTGGCTTCGATGCGTTCGCTGCGCTCGGCTAACGACGGGCCGAGGGCCCGGGCGGCAGGGAGGAGGTCGGCGGTGGTGATGGCGACCATGCGCAAGTATTCTAGAATATCCTTCCAGAATCGTCAATCTAGAGTGGAACATCGTTAAATTGATGGCATGGCAGCGGATGCGACGACGACCGACCAGGATCTGACGGTCCAGATGTCGAGCCGCTCGGCGCGGACTCGAGCCGCCCTTGTCGATGCCGTGCTGGCCCGACTCCGGGCCGACGGGGCCTTCACCACCGAACAGGTGGCCGCCGATGCCGCGGTCAGCGTGGCCACCGTCTACAACCGCTTCCCCGATGGCCGCGACGGATTGCTGGCCGCCGCCTTCGACCGATCGCTCGACCGGGTGGTCGAGGCCAGCGTCGGCCCGCTGACCATCGAGCACCTCCTTGACCACGGCCTCGAGGCAACCCTGGGCGCCATGGTTGAGGGCCTCGCCGACGCCTTCGTCGACGAGGTACTCGTCTTCCGAGCCGCCCTGGCCCGCCTCCCCGAGAGCCGGACCATCCGCGACACCTACCGCCGTCACGAGGCCACCGCCCGGGCTGCCAACCGTCGCTTCGTGGAACTGGGCCGTGCTGCCGGCCGGATCGTCGACGGTGATTCCGACGAGCTGGCCGACCTACTACTGGTGCTGGGCCAGGGCGTCAACAACCCCGTGCTGCTCGGCAGTTCCGACCGTGGTCCACTCTGCACGCACCTGACAGCGGCCCTTGTCGCGGTCCTGTCCCCGGAGGCCCCGTGACCGGCGAGGTGACCGACACCGAGCGCCTGATCGTCTACTGGCGACGGATGTGTGGGTTCTGCACCCGGCTGATGGGCGCCCTCGAAGAGGCTGGCATTGAGGTTGAGTACCGCGACATCTGGGAGGACCCGGAGGCTGCAGAATTCGTACGGTCGGTCAACGACGGCGCCGAGACGGTTCCCACCGTGGTCCTGCCCGACGGTCGGACGGTCACCAACCCGCCTCCCGAGGCGCTGATCGCCCACTTGGCGGATTCTTGACCTTCTCCCGTCACGGGCTGCGACCATGATGTGGGCATGGCTGTCACCCTCGTCGTCGGAGACATCACTACCCAGCAGGTCGACGCAATCGTCAACGCCGCCAACCGTTCCGTCGGGATCGGCGCAGGCGTCACCGGAGCGATCTTCGCTGCCGGCGGCCCAGGGCTCCGCGCGGAGTGCCGCACCCTCGACGGCTGCGAGACAGGCCACGCCAAGGCCACCGGGGGCCACGACCTCCCGGCCCGTTACGTGATCCACGCCGTCGGCCCCCGTTGGTCTGACCATTCGGAGGAGATGGCTGACGACTTGCTGGACGGAGCCTACGAGCGGTCCCTAGAGGTGGCGGCTGGACTGGGGGTCCGGACGATTGCCTTCCCGTGCATCTCGACGGGCGTGTACGGGTTCCCGCGCGAGCGCGCCGCTCGCGTCGCCATGGCGGCCATCCGACGGCACCTTGCCCGACGCCCCGACCGCTTCGACGAGGTCCGCATCGTGCCTTTTAGCGAGCCCGACGCCCTTCCGTACGACGGCCTGGTCGGCGGCTGAAAGGGATCGGCCGACAGTTCCACTTGCGTCCCGACCCGGGCCGCGGCACCATCGTCAGACCGGACGGGAACCGGGGGACCGCCTCGATGGCGTGGCGGCGGCCCGTCCGGTGACCGACAAGGGGGTCGGTGATGGAGGTCTCCGTTACCGTCAACGGGACGGTGCGTTCCGCTGACGTCGAACCACGCACGCTGCTCGCGCACTTCCTGCGTGACGACCTTGGGCTGACTGGCACCAACATCGGGTGCGACACCAGCTCCTGCGGGGCGTGCACCGTGCTCGTGGATGGCCGGTCGGCCAAGTCGTGCACGCTTCTGGCCGCCCAGGCCGACGGAGCCGAGGTCACGACCATCGAGGGTCTGGCCGGCGACGACGGCCTCCATCCGATGCAGCAGGCCTTCCACGAGTGCCATGCCCTCCAGTGCGGCTATTGCACACCGGGCATGGTCATGGCGGCCATCTCGTTAGTCGACGAGTACGACAACCTCGACGCTGACAGGGTGCGCGAGGGCCTCGAGGGGAATCTCTGCCGGTGCACCGGCTACCAGAACATCGTCAAGGCCGTCCTAGCGGCCAGCGAGTGAGAAGGGGCGACATGACTGACATCCTGACCCCGTTCACTGGAGGCGTGGTGGGCACGCCCCGGCTCCGCAAGGAGGACCCCGCCCTGCTGACCGGCGAGTCGAAGTTCATCGACGACCTGGCCCTTCCGGGGGCGCAGTGGATCGCATGCGTGCGCAGCCCACACGCCCATGCCCGTATAACAGGCATCGACACCAGCGCAGCGCTGGCCACCGAAGGCGTGGTCGCCGTCTACACCGGCGAGGACCTGGCTGAGACCTGGGCCGCCCCGTTGCCGTGCGCCTGGCCGGTTACCGACGACATGAAGAACCCAGCCCACTTGCCGGTCGCCGTCGACAAGGCCAACTACGCGGGCGACATCGTTGCTGTCGTGGTCGCCGACTCCCGCTACGCCGCCGCGGACGGGTTGGAGGGCGTGGTTGTCGACTACGAGCCGCTCAAGGCCGTGGTGACCATGGAGGATTCCGAGACCGACCAGGTCGTGATCCACGAAGACTGTGGGACCAACGTCTCGTACGTCTGGGAACTAGTCCCAGACCCTGACGCCGTCGAGGCGGCCTTCGCCGATGCCGCGCACCACATCACCGAGACCTATGTCCAGCAGCGCCTCATCCCTGCACCGATGGAGCCGCGCGGCGTCGCCGCCGTGCCCGCGCCGCACAACGGCGACATCACGCTCTATTCGGCAACCCAGATCCCGCACATCCTCAAGGTGATGGCAGCAATCACACTGGGTCTGCCCGAGCAGAAGGTGCGGGTCATCGCCCCCTCGGTGGGTGGCGGCTTCGGCTGCAAACTGGACGTCTACGCCGAAGAGGTCATCTGCATGGCTCTCGCTCTCCGCCACGGAGTTCCGGTGCGGTGGACTGAGGGTCGCACCGAGGCGGCAACCTCGACCATCCAGGGGCGCGCCCAACGCCAGACCATCGAGTTGGCGGCCGACGCCGAGGGGAATCTCACGGCGGTGAGGGCGACGCTGCTGGCCGACATGGGCGCCTACCTGCAGATCATCACGCCGGGCGTGCCCCTACTGGGAGCATTCCTTTACCACGGCCTCTACGACGTCCCGGCCTACGCGTTCACATGCAAGGGCGTCTTCACCAACCTCACGCCGACCGACGCCTATCGGGGGGCCGGTCGTCCGGAGGCTACTTACGCCATTGAGCGGGCCATGGACGCCTTGGCGGTGGCCGTGGGAGCGGGGCCCGATGAGATCCGGTCCCGGAACTACATCCCGACCGAGAAGTTCCCCTACGACTCGCCGGCCGGATTGGTCTTCGACTCCGGCAACTACCAGCCCACCCTGGACCGGGCCAAAGAGCTGGTGGACTGGGACAGGCGGCGGGCCGAGCAGGCCGACCGGCGGGCCAGCGGTTCGACCAGTCATCTGGGGCTCGGCATCTCGTCGTACGTCGAGATGTGCGGGCTAGCACCGAGCCGGACCCTAGGTGCCCTCAACTACGGCGCCGGGGGGTGGGAGTCGGCCACCGTGCGGGTCCTGCCCACCTGCAAGGTCCAGGTAGTTACCGGGGCCACGCCGCAGGGGCTGGGCCACGATACCTGTTGTTCGTTTTTGGTGGCCGACCAGCTGGGGGTGGACCCGGACGACGTGGAAGTTCTCCACTCTGATACGGCGATCGTCCCGGAGGGCA
>JAZADN010000123.1:0-21492 GCA_036123585.1 Actinomycetota bacterium
GGGGCTTGTGTAACCACCAGGTTCCGCCGGGGGGGCGCAGGGCCCTGACCCCCACCGCTGGGTGCGTATCCGCGGGCACCGCCGCCGGCGGATCCGCGCCGTCCGGCCGACACCCGACCAGGGACTAGACCAATCCGTGGCCTCACTCAGGTGCGGTGACGGGCGACCTCGAATAGGGCAACGGCAGCGGCCGCCGACACGTTGAGCGAGCCGAGCACGCCAACGAGTGGAATGTGGGCGGTGGCATCGCAACGCTCGCGCACCAGCCGCGACAGGCCCGTCCCCTCGGCGCCCATGACCAGCGCTACCGGCTGGTCGGCCACGGACAGGCGGTGGATGGCCATCTCGCCGCCGGCATCCAAGCCCACCGACCACACACCCGCCGATGACAGACGCCCCAGTGCCTTGGGCAGGCCAGCCACCCGGGTCATCCGCAAGTGCTCGATGGCCCCAGCCGCCGACTTGGCCACCGTGGCTGTCACCCCAGCTGCCCGATGCCGGGGCAGGACCACGCCGGTCACCCCCGCGCACTCCGCGGACCGCAGGATGGCCCCGAGGTTGCCGGGGTCGGTCACCCCGTCGAGCAGCAGCAGGAACGGGTCGCTGCCCGTGGCGTCGGGGGCCAGTAGGTCCTCGAACTCATACTCCTTCAGCGGCTGAGCCAGAGCGACCACACCCTGGGGGGCGTCGGTACGGGCCAGATTCTCGAACCGGTTACGGGACACCTCCCGCAGCGTCACCTTGGCCTCATCGGCCAGGTCGATGATGTCGTCAAGGATGGGCGCCGGATCTAGATCGCCAGCCAGCACCACCTCGCGGACCCTCCTCTTCCCAGCCAACAGCAGTTCGCGGACGGCCTGACGACCCTCGACCTGATCGCCGCCCAGTCCCTTCTGGGGGCTCTTCGACTGCCCGGACGATCCACTGCGGTTGCCACGCGGCGTGGTCCCACGCTGCCCCCCGCGGTTGCCCGGACCGCCACCGGACCCACGCCGTGCCGGGCCACCCCGCCCGCCCTTACCGACCCCCTGCCTCGCTGAACCCGGTCGCCCCTGGGCGCGCGGCTTACCGCCCTTGCCTGAGGAACTACCACCCGGGCCACGCGGCCCCTTCGCGGAGCTCACGCTGCACCCCCCGCGAAGCGGGTGAGCAAAGCGACGGCAAAGCAAGCCACGCCCTCCCGGCGACCGAGCGCGCCGAGCCCCTCCGCCCGCTTTCCCTTCACGGTGACCGGACCGCCCACGGCCGCTGTCAGGGCCGCCTGCATGACGTCGCGCTTCGGAGCCAGCTTCGGAGCCTCGAGGACCACCGTGCAGTCGACGTTGGCCACCGTCCAACCCTCGGCGTGCACAGCGGCCGCTGCATCGGCCAGCAGGGCCATCGAGTCGGCTCCCGCGTGGGCCGGGTCGCTATCGGGGTAGTACTGGCCGATGTCGCCCAGACCGGCGGCACCCAGCAGGGCGTCAGTCACGGCATGGGCCACGGCATCGGCGTCGCTGTGCCCAGCCAGGCCCGGCCCGTCGAAGGCCACGCCACCCAGGACCAGCGTGCGGTCGGGATCGTCGCTGAACGGGTGGACATCGAACCCCTGCCCGACCCGCAATTCCGCCAACTCAGACACCGGCCCCTCCTCTATTGGCACCGTCATCCCCGACCTTGAGCGTCGCGGCCAAGGCCAGGTCGACTGGCCGGGTGATCTTCAGGTTCGCCACCTCGCCATCCACAACCACCACTGTGCCACCGGCCGCCTCGACCAACGTGGCGTCGTCGCTGGCGTCACCCCCGGCGGCATGGGCCGAACGCAGGCGATGCGCCGAAAAGCCCTGTGGGGTCTGCACGGCGATCACGCCGTCGCGATCGACCACCGAGCCATCAATGGCCCGCAGCGAGTCGGCCACCGGCACGCCGGGCACCACGGCGTCCGCCCCGGCCTTCACGGCGGCCACCACCCGGGCAAACAGAGCATCCGACGCCAGCGGGCGGGCGCCGTCGTGGACGAGGATTACCTCGGCGTCATCGGGCACTGCGGCCAGACCGGACCGGACCGAATCGGAGCGGGTGGCGCCACCGTCGACCACGGCCAATACGCCATCGGCCTCGGCCAGCAAAACCTCAGCCTCGTCGAGGCGCTCGGCGGCCACCACGACCACCACGCCGTCCGATGCCCTCATGGCAGTGGCCACACTGTGGGCCACCACCGGCCGGCCCCCCAGGTCCGCGGCCTGCTTGTCGCCGCCGAACCGCTCGCCCCGACCGGCGGCTACCACGATCGTCCAGATGGTCACGTCGCCTCCGCCGGGCCCACGGAGCCCCCGTAGCGGTGGGCGCATGCTGATGCCGGTGGGGTATGTCGCATCTCACTAGCATGGCCACTCGACATGCCGGACTCCACGCTCTTTCGCGAAACCACGCTATTCGCCGGCCTCGACGACGAAGCCCTCGAGGCGATCGTCTCGTCCGGCCAGGACCTCGACCTGCGTCGTGGCGACGTGCTGTTCCGCGAGGGCGACGTCCCCGATGAGCTCTTCGTCGTGGTATCCGGCCGGATTGCCATCGCCAACAAGTCGATCGACGGCCGCGAGTCGATGGTGGCCCTCATGGAGGAGGGCGATCTGTTCGGCGAGATGGGCCTGTTCGACGGCCGGGGCCGCTCCGCCGAGGCCCGGGCGCTCGAGACCTCGGTGGCCACCGCCGTGCCCTACGGACCGGTACGGGCCGTCTACGAGGCCGACCCCACGTTGCTGTGGAAGGTCGTGGACATGCTGGCCGGACGCCTGCGGACCACGGACGCCGCTCTGGCCGACTCGGTGTTCCTGGACGTGACCGGACGAACCGCCAAGCGCCTGCTGGAGTTGGCCGGCGAAGATGACGAGTTCTCGCTGCCCATCACCCAAGAGGAGTTGGCCGGAATGGTCGGCGCGTCTCGCGAGCGGGTCAACAAGGCCATCGCCTCGTTCATTCGGCTGGAGTGGATCGAGCAGATCGACCGCACCTACCGGATCCTCAACCGCGAGCAACTGACCATTCGCTCGCGGTAGGCCACTTCCGCCAAGCCGTTCCCGGTCGGTCGCGCCCGCTCGGCCCGACCGTTCCCCCGACCCTGCCGTCAGGGGGCCAGCCAGTTCAGCACCCTCGACCAGGCATCGGCCGCATCATCTACCCGATGTGCGGGACGCGAGGCGTCGTGCACGAACCCGTGGTCGGCACCCTCGTAGCGGGCCACCGATGCCCCGGCGGCCTCCAGGGCATCGACGTCGGCTGGGGGCGTCCAGGCGTCGTCGCAGCCGATGACGGCCAGAACCGACGCGGCGTCGCCGGCGGCCAAGGCGTCCAACGGTTCGCCCTGGCCCGGGCCTCGCCACGCCTCCGGTACACGGACCATGCCGTAGAACGGGCAGTGCCGGTCGAAGCGGCCGGTGCCCACGGCCTTGAGGGTGTACATGCCACCCATGCAGAACCCGAGGATCCCAACCGTCGCACCCCCGGTCAGATCGGCGGCCGCCATGGCGTCGCCCAGCACCCGGTCGTCGTCGAGGGTGGCTGCGGCGGCCAGGCGTTCGACCACCTCAAGGTGTTCGCGACCCGGGTACAGCTCGAAGGCGGCCACCGACCAGCCCGTGTCACCAGCCAGGTGGGCCACCAGGTCGTCGAACAGGGGACGCATCCCCATCACGTCGGGGATCACGACCAGGCCGCGGTCGGACGGGCCGGAGGGCGGGTGGACCAGTTCGGCAGCGGTCCCGGAAGGCAGTTCAATGCGCATGGGCGCGTTCCTAGCAGGTGCCCCAACCCCGGGGCGGAAGTCGGGCGAACGTCCGGTGGACCCGGCGGTCAGGAGGTGGGCAGCAGGCCCGTGGCGGCCACAGCCTCGGCCAGCGTTGTGGCCCGCGCCAGTTCGATCCCGCCACCCACCTCGTCGGTCCCTGCCGGGACCACGGCCCGGTGGAACCCGAGGCGGGCCGCTTCCCGGAGGCGCCGTGCCGTCCCCACCACCTGGCGTAGCTCGCCACCCAGGCCGACCTCGCCCAGGGCCACCGTGGCACCGTCCAGCGGGCGGCCAGTCACCCCGGACACCACGGCGAGGGCCAACGGCAGGTCGGCCGCCGGTTCGGTGGCCGCTGCCCCGCCCACCACCGTGGCGTACACGTCCAAAGCTCCGAGGTCGATGCCGACCCGGCGGTCGAGCACGGCCAGCAGCAGAGCCAGGCGCCGCCCATCGAGGCCCTGTGACGACCGACGGGGATGCGGTGTGGTGGCTTTCACAACTAGAGCTTGGACCTCGACCAGCAGCGGCCGGTGGCCCTCCATGGTGGGCGACACCACCGACCCGGCCACGCCGGCCGCCCGGTCGGCCAGGAACAGCCGGCTCGGGTCGTCGACGGACCCCAGGCCATCAGTGGCCATCTCGAACAGGCCGATCTCGTCAGTGGGTCCAAACCGGTGCTTGGCGACCCGCAGGACCCGCAGGGCGTGGTGCCGGTCACCAGCCAGTTCGACCACCGTGTCGACCACGTGCTCTAGGGCCTTCGGTCCGGCCAGCGAGCCGTCCTTGGTGAGGTGGCCGACCAGGACGGTGGCCAACGACCGGGCCTTGGCCTCGGCCACGAGCCGCTGCGCGGCGGCCCGGACCTGGCCGATCGAACCGGGCGCTCCGCCCTCGTTGGCCACGTGCACTGTCTGGATCGAGTCCACGACGAGTAGGTCGGGGCCCAGGTCGTCGAGCCGGTCGAGCACGGCGTCCACCGACCCGCCGTCGACCAGCCACAGGTCGTCGTGGACGGCACCCAGTCGCTCGGCTCTCAGGCGCACCTGCGCGGCAGACTCCTCGGCACTGACCAGCAGCACCCGCCCGCCGGACCGGACACGTTCGGCAGCCAGCTGGAGGGTGAGGGTCGACTTACCGATACCCGGCTCGCCTCCCAGCAGGGTGACCGATCCGGGGACGAGGCCCCCACCGAGCGCACGGTCGGCTTCGGCCAGGCCGGTCGGAACCGCTGCCGAGTCGGTCGACACGACCTCGGACAGAGGCCGAGCATCGACGACGGCGGCCCCCGGGCCGGCGGGACACCGCCCAGCCGCAGTAGCCCGACGGACGATCGGCACCTCGATGATGGAATTCCACTCGCCACAGGTACCGCACCGACCGGCCCACGCCGGATGCGGTGTACCACAAGAACCACACTCGAAGGTCGTGCGGGTCTTGGAACGAGACAGCGAGGTACCGGCGGAACTGGCCATGGGGTTGAACCTAGGAACTGCCTGTGACAAGCCTCTGGAGCCTCCGGGAAGGGGCCTCCTACTCGTCGGGACGGCGGGGCCGGAACAGCCCGGCGAACCCGTCGATGACCGGATGCGAGAAGCCCTCCGGCACCAGTGCCTTGCCACGCAACAGCACCGTCGACATCCCCAGGGCCCGCGCCGCCTCAAGGGTCGCCGGCTCCGAGTCGATGAGCAGCATGTCGGAGTACTCGACAGTCGACATCCGTCGCAGTGCCTCGAACATGGCCTGGCTGGGTTTGCGAGCTCCGATCTCGCCGGACGCCACCCACGGGTCGACCCGGTCGTCCAGGCCAAACCGGTCCCGCAACTGCAGCGACCAAGGCAGTGCGGCGTTGGTCAGACAAGCGACCGGCAGGCCCCGCTCGTCCATCTGGTCCAGGAAGGGGAGCACGTCAGCCCGCATCCGCACCCTCGACAAGTACGCGGCGTCGAGGGCCACCGGATCACCGGGTACCCCAACCGCCGACCAGAACTCGGCGCTTGACAACTGGCCCAAGCTGGCCGCCCGATAGCGGTCGGCCACCTCGCTCGGATCGATCACCCCTCCCTGCTCGCGGACGAACGGCACCAGGAGGCCCTCCGGGTCACTGCCCGGGTCCCACACCACGCCGATCCCGCCGAGGACCACGAGGCGCAGTTGGCGTCCTGAAGTGGTGGTGACCGGCCTTGGCCCCTCGCGGATGGTCTCCGGGCGGCCCCGTCGTCGACCTGAAGGCTTGGCCGGTCGCGACGCCCGACGTCTGGCCCAGAGCAGCCGCAGGCCCTGAAAGGCCAGGACCACGAGCAGGAGGCCGCCGGCGATCACCGAGACGGTCCGCCACGTCTTGGGCGTCGAGTCCTCCAGCACCGACTCGACGGCGAACTGCACCGGCAGGACGTCACCGAGCACCACCACCCAGCGCCCCTCGGCCGGTGGGTCCTCTGGATCGACCGACGGGATCCCCTCGCCATCAGCGGGCATGGCGACCACCATGGTCAGCGAGAAAGAGCGAGCCGGGTCGCAAGACCCGTCAGGGCAACCCGCCAGTTCGGCCAGCTCGGAGTCGGAGCGGGCGAAGGGCAAGCCGTCGAGCGCCACGGCCAGGTCGTCATCGGCCAACAAGTCCAGGCCCCCGGACAGGTCGATTGTGCCCGACAGGCGCCAGGTGGTCTTCGCGAACTCCCGTCGACGGTCGAGTCGCACGTCGGAGACGGCAGTCGGCCCGAGCACCTCGGCCAGCACGACGGGCAGCCGGTCGGGATGATCGAAGGCCTTCGTGGCGGTGACTCGGCCCACACCGGTGTCTTCGGTGGTCGGCCCGTCGATCTGCCAGCCGGCGGCCAACAGGTCGTCGGTCCGGACCCGTTCATCGAGCGAACCGAGGGCGTCGACGGCAGCCGCGTCGGCCACTACGTCCACGGCGACCGTGCCGGTACCGTCGTCGGCCACGTCGACGGTGACCGTGGCGTCGACCCTGCAGGCAGCAAGCGTCCCAACGAGGACACCGATCAGCGTTACGGCCCGGAGGCCGCACAGGACCGGGCGCATGGAGGCCGGAGGGCGGGACGTCACGCCGGCGGGGTCGCCGGGGATGGGCCTATTCGGCGCCCTCGACCGCCATCTCGACGGTCGGTGGCTCGAAGCCGGCGGTGGCCCGGAACACGACTCGCCGGCCGCCGGGAGCATCCGGGTCGTCTGGGGCGTCCTCCACGTCGACCACCACGATCTCGCCGGCCGAGAAATCCTTGTGGAGCAGGCGCTCCGACAACGGGTCCTCGATGAGGCGCTGGATGGCACGACGCAGCGGGCGGGCGCCCATCGACGGGTCGTAGCCCTGATCGGCCATGTGGTGCTTGGCCTCGTCGGTCAATTCCAGGCCCATGCCCTGGCCGGCCAGCTGGGCAGCCAACCTGGTGATCATCAGGTCGACGATCCGGGTCACCTCGGCCTTGGACAGTTCGTGGAACACGATCGTGTCGTCGATGCGGTTTAGGAACTCGGGCCGGAAGTGCGCCTTGAGGGCGTCGTTGACCTTGGCCTTCATCCGCTCGTAGGTGACGGCCTCGTCGGCCTTGGCGAAGCCCAGATTGGCCTTGCGCAGGTCGGCCGTGCCGAGGTTCGACGTCATGATCAGGACGGCGTTGCGAAAGTCGACGCTCCGGCCCTGCGAGTCGGTCAGACGCCCCTCCTCGAGAATCTGCAGCAGCGTGTTGAAGACGTCCGGGTGGGCCTTCTCGACCTCGTCGAAAAGGACCACCGAGAACGGACGGCGCCGCACCGCCTCGGTGAGCTGGCCACCCTCCTCGTATCCGACGTAGCCGGGGGGCGAGCCGACGAGTCGGCTGACCGTGTGCTTCTCCATGTACTCGGACATGTCCAGCGCGATCAGCGCCTGCTCGTCGCCGAACAGGAACTCGGCCAGCGTCTTGGCCAACTCGGTCTTACCAACCCCGGACGGGCCGAGGAAGACGAACGAGCCCGACGGGCGCTTCGGGTCCTTGAGACCGGCCCGGGTGCGGCGGATGGCCTGGCTGACGGCGTGGATGGCGTCCTCCTGCCCGATGACCCGCTTGTGGAGCTCGTCCTCCATGGTGAGGAGTTTCTGGGTCTCCTCCTCGGTGAGCTTGTAGACGGGGATGCCGGTCCACACCGAGAGCACCTCGGCGATGGCCTCCTCGTCGACCTCGTCGAACAGGTCGGTTCCCTCCGACTTCAATTCGGCCTCGCGCTCGTCCTTGCGGGCCTGGAGTTCCTTCTCGGAGTCGCGTAGGCGGCCGGCCTCCTCGAAGTCCTGGGCCTCCACGGCAGCCTTCTTGCGCTGGACCACCTCGGCCATGTCGGTCTCGATCTCGCGCAGGTCGTCCGGCGTGTGCATCCTCTTTATGCGCAACCGCGAACCGGCCTCGTCGATCAGGTCGATGGCCTTGTCGGGCAGGTGCCGGTCGGAGATGTAACGGTCGGCCAGGTTGGCCGCGGCGACCAGGGCCTGATCGGTGATGGTCACCCGGTGGTGGCTCTCATAGCGCTCTCGCAGGCCCTTGAGGATCTCGATGGTGTGGGGCACCGTCGGCTCGTCGACCGTTATGGGCTGGAAGCGACGCTCGAGGGCAGCGTCCTTCTCGAGGTGCTTGCGGTACTCGTCGAGCGTCGTGGCGCCGATGGTCTGCAGTTCGCCGCGGGCCAGCATCGGCTTGAGGATCGACGCGGCGTCGATAGCGCCCTCGGCGGCACCGGCGCCGACCAGGGTGTGGATCTCGTCGATGAACAGGACGATGTCGCCTCGGGTACGGATCTCCTTGAGGACCTTCTTGAGCCGCTCCTCGAAGTCGCCGCGGTAACGGGATCCGGCCACCAGGGCACCCAGGTCGAGCGTGTACAGCTGCTTGTCGCGAATGGTCTCAGGGACGTCGTCGTTGGCGATCATCTGGGCAAGGCCCTCGACGATGGCTGTCTTGCCGACACCCGGCTCCCCGATCAGCACCGGGTTGTTCTTGGTGCGCCGGGACAGGACCTGCATGACCCGCTCCGACTCGCGGAAGCGGCCGATGACCGGATCGAGCTTCTTTTCGCGGGCGGCCTGGGTGAGGTTGCGACCGAACTGGTCGAGGACCAGTGAACCGGACGCCTGGTCGCCGCCGCTGCCGCCTGACGTGGCCCCGGCCTTCTCACGCGACTCGGACGGACCCTGCCCGGAACCGGAGTAGCCCGAGAGCAGCTGGATGACCTGCTGGCGGACCCGTGACAGGTCGGCACCCAACTTCACGAGGACCTGGGCGGCCACGCCCTCGCCCTCCCGAATCAGGCCCAGCAGGATGTGCTCGGTGCCGATGTAGTTGTGGCCCAACTGCAGCGCCTCGCGCAGCGACAACTCGAGGACCTTCTTGGCCCGGGGCGTGAACGGGATGTGCCCACTTGGAGAGCTGGCACCGTGGCCGATGAGCTCCTCGACCTGGCTGAGCACCGCCTCCAGCGAGATACCGAGGGACTCAAGGCCCTTGGCGGCCACGCCCTCACCCTCGTGGATCAGCCCGAGCAGGATGTGCTCGGTGCCGATGTAATTGTGGTTCAGCAGGCGCGCCTCTTCTTGGGCGAGCACAACGACCCTCCGGGCCCTGTCGGTGAACCGCTCGAACAAAGGGATTCCTCCTGGATCTGACCATCTCCCCGCCCTTTGAGTGTACCTACGGCCCGTGACGGTGCTTCCCGCCGTTTCGGGCGTCTCGCGCTCACCCTTCACGAGCCCTTCGGGCGTCCGTTTCGGCTCGCAGCCGGGACGCCGTATCCTCGGCCTGTGGCTGAGCCCGCCCCAACCGCTGCGCCAGCGGCCGACAGCACCCGGCGGGTAGACAGCCTGCTGGACCTCCCCGGCATGGCCGACGGTCTGGCCCGGACCGAGGACGAGCTCCGCAAGGTCGTCGAATCCGACGACCCGTTCCTCACCGAGGTGGCCCGCCACCTGATCGACGCCGGTGGCAAGCGGGTCCGGCCCGCCCTGTGCATCACCGCCGCCCAGGTTCTCGAAGTCGACCCCGGCCCGGCCGACTACGACGTGGTCCGGGGCGGCGTGGCCGTCGAACTGGTCCACCAGGGCTCGCTGTACCACGACGACGTCATGGACGGGGCCGAGACCCGCCGCACCGTCCAGAGCGTCAACGCCCGATGGGGCAACCTCGAGGCCATCCTGGCTGGCGACTACCTGCTGGCCCGGGCCTCGGAGATCGCCGCCGACCTCGGCACCGAGGTCGCTGGCCTGCTGGCTACCACCATCGCTGAGTTGTGCGAGGGCCAGGTACGCGAGCTGCGCCATGCCTTCGACGTGGAACGCACCGAGGAGGCCTATCTGGCGTCCATCGCCGGCAAGACCGCCTCGCTGCTGGCCACCGCAGCCCGCATCGGCGCCCTAGTGGCCGGCCACCCCCGCGACGTGGTCGAGGCGGTCACCGCCTTCGGGCACCACTACGGGATGGCGTTCCAGGTGATCGACGACCTGCTGGACGTGGTGGCCACCGACGAGCAGTTGGGCAAGCCGGCCGGTAACGACCTGGTGGAGGGCACCTACACGCTGCCCGTCATCCGGGCCCTGGTCGGGCCGTCGGCCGACGAGTTGCGGGAGCTGCTGGGCGGCCCTATCGACGACGCCAGCCGCGACCGGGTGCGCGAAGTGGTCCGGGGCGACGAGGCGATCGCGGCGACGCGGGTTACGGCGACCGACTACCTGGGTCAGGCCGTCGAGGCGGTGGATGTCCTCGGCGACGGGCCGGCGGCCGGCTCCCTGCGAACGACCTGCGACCTGCTGCTGGCCCGCCTGGACTCCGCGGGCTGAACCCCGACCGCCCTGGGCCTACTGCTCAGGACGCAGCGTCGGGAAGAGGATCACGTCGCGGATGGTCGTGGTGGCCGTCAGCAGCATGACCAAGCGGTCCATGCCGATCCCCAGCCCGCCGGTGGGTGGAAGCCCGAACTCGAGGGCCCGCAGGTAGTCCTCGTCGACGACCATGGCCTCGTCGTTGCCAGCTTCCTTCGCCTCGGCCTGGGCCTCGAACCGCAGCCGCTGCTCGTCGGGATCGACAAGTTCGGTGAAGGCGTTGCAGAGTTCCCGGCCAGCCACGATTCCTTCGAAGCGCTCCACCCAGCCAGTTTGGTGGCGGTGGTCCCGCGATAGCGGCGAGACCTCCTTCGGGTAGTCCATGACGAACACTGGACCCCACAACTCGGGCTCGGTCGTCTTCTCGTACAACTCGAGGATGAGCTTCCCTGGCCCATCACCGTCGTTCACCAGGATGTCCCGCTCCTCGCAGAGTTGGACCAACTCGTTGCGGGGCGTCTCGAGGTCGACCTCGATGCCGCCGTGCTCGGCCAGCAACTCCAACAGGGTTGCCCGCCGCCACGGCGCCGAAAGGTTCAGCTCGCGCCCGTCGTAGGTCAGCGAAGTTGTGCCGCACACCTCGAGGGCCAGGTGCTCGACCAGCTGCTCCACCAACTCCATGATGTCGTGGTAGTCGGCATACGCCTGGTACAACTCGAGCATCGTGAACTCGGGGTTGTGGCGGGTCGACAACCCCTCGTTGCGGAACACCCGGGCGATCTCGAACACCCTCTCCATGCCACCCACGGTGAGCCGTTTCAGGTACAGCTCGGGAGCGATGCGCAGGTACAGGTCGAGGTCCAGGGCATTGTGGTGGGTGGTGAACGGCCGGGCCAGGGCACCGCCGGGGATGGGATGGAAGACCGGCGTCTCCACCTCGAGGAACCCACGGTCCTCCAGCCAGCGGCGAGTGGCCGACATGATCCGGCTGCGGGCGGTGAAGGCGGCCCGGGCCTCGTCGGTGACCCACAGGTCGACGTAGCGCTGGCGGAACCGCATGTCCACGTCGGAGATTCCGTGCCACTTGTCGGGGAAACTCCGGCGCGCCTCCGCCAGGCGGACCCACGAGTCGACCCGGATGCTCAGTTCGCCGCGGCGTGTGCGGAGCACTTCGCCGGTCACGCCGATCCAGTCGCCGAGGTGCAGACCGGTGAAGCCGTCGAACTCGGGGGTGGACCGGGCCAGGGCGAACAGTTGGACCCGTCCCGAGGCGTCCTGCAGGTCACCGAAGGCCAGTTTCCCCTGGTCTCGGCGGAGCATGAGTCGGCCGGCGACCGTCACGACCTGACCGGACTCCTCGCCGTCGGCCAGGCCCGACCAGGCCTCTTCGACCTCGGCGGCGGTCGACGTCGGCTCGAACCGGTACGGGACGTCGGCGAGGCTCTGGGCCTCCAGTGCGTCGTTGGTCTCGTCGGTCACTGGTTCCTCTCGTACACGAGTCGCAAACCGTGCAGGGTCAGGAAGGGCTCGACGTGCTCGATGCTCGATGTCGACGGGGCGATCAGGTTGGCGAGGCCACCGGTGGCCACAACGGTGCATCCGCCCAACTCGGCCTGGAACCGCTCGACCATTCCGTCGATCTGGGCGGCGAAGCCGTACACGGCGCCTGACTGAAGGGACTCCACGGTGCTCTTGCCGATCACGCTGCGGGGCTCGACCAGTTCGACGGCCCGCAACGCAGAGGCCCGGCCGAACAGGGCGTCGAGGCTGATCTCCACGCCGGGAGCAATGGCCCCGCCGATGAACTCGCCGTTCCCGGAGATCACGTCGAAGTTGTTGCCGGTGCCGAAGTCGACGACCACCGTGGGGCCGCCGAAGAGATCGTAAGCGCCGACTGCGTTGGCGATCCGGTCGGCACCCACCTCCTTCGGGTTGTCGTAGAGGATGGACATGCCGGTCTTCACGCCCGGTTCTATGACCACCGGGTCGAAGTCGACGTACCGGTCGACCATGGTCCGCAGGCTGGCCAGCACCCGGGGCACGCCGGCACACATCGCCACCCCGGTGACCGTTCCCTCCATGTCGCGGCCTGACTGACGCAGCAGGTTGCGGATGAGGACGGCGTGCTCGTCGGAGGTGCGGTCGTGGTCGGTGCGGATCCGCCAGTGGTCGACGAGGCCGGCATCGGCGGCCGACACGTCAGCGCTCTCCTCGTAGAGGCCGAGCACCGTCTGGGTGTTGCCGACGTCGATGGCGAGCAGCATCAGCGGGCTCCGCCCGAGTACAGCCCATCCAGGTCCTGTCTCAGGTCCAATCCCAGGTCGAGCATGCCGGCACCGCTGGTCAGGGCGCTTGTGGAGATGCAATCCACGCGGGTTGAAGCGTAGATGGCCGCCTGCTCCAGCGTGATGCCACCCGACGCCTCGACGAGGGGGCGACTGCCGTGGCACTCCGCGTGATCACGCACCACAGCAGTGCACGCGGTGATTGATTCGGGGGTCATGTTGTCGAGCAGCAGCGCGTCGGCGCCAGCCTCCAGTGATTCGCGGACCTGATCCAAAGTCTCGCACTCGACGTGCACGGTACGCCCCGGCCAGAGGGATCGGGCCACGGCTACGGCCTCGGTCACCGACGTGCCGGTCAAGTGGTTGTCCTTAAGCATGATCCAGTGGCTGAGGTTGGTGCGGTGGTTCCAGCCGCCGCCGGCCCGCACGGCGGCCCGCTCGAGCGCCCGGAGGCCCGGGGTGGTCTTTCGGGTGTCCCAGATCCGCACGCCGGTCCCAGACACCGCGTCGACCCAGCGGGCAGTGGTGGTGGCCACCCCGGAGAGGCGGGCCAGGAAGTTCAGGGCGGTGCGCTCTGCGGTGAGGACCGGGGCGAGGGGACCACGGACGGTGGCCAGCAGGTCTCCCGGGGCGATGCGGTCACCATCGCAGCGCTGCCAGACCACCTCGACGGCCGGATCGACCTGGGCAAAGACCTCGGTGGCGCACGCCGTGCCAGCCAGCACCCCATCAGACCGGCTGGCCAGGACGCCGTCAGCCGCCGCGTCGGCCGGGACTAGCGATGCACTCAGGTCGCCGTCCGGGGTGAGGTCCTCGTGGAGGGCCAGCACCACGGCGTCGGCCACCGCGTCGGCCGGAGGGTCGACTGGACCGTCTTGGCCGCCGAAGTGGGTAACCAGCGCCGGTGGCAGCCCGGTCGGCAGGGGGGTCTGTTCCACCGGTCAAGCCTGCCGGAGTCCAGGAGCGAACCGTCGGACCGATCGGCCGACCGGTGACCTGGTCATTCGCCAACCGCTCCGACGTTGTCGATCAGGCCCAAGAGTCGAGCTCACCGAGGTCCAGTTCCCCGGCAAGGGCGATTTCGCCCTGGTCGTCAGGGACAGCGTCCACGTAGGGAGGGGCGACGAGGTCCGGAGCCACGTCGCGCAGCGGCACCAGAACGAACGCCCTCTCGAACATCCGGGGGTGGGGCACCTCCAGGTCCGGCTCATCGACCTCCTCCCCGTCGATCCACAAAACGTCGACGTCCAGGGTTCGCGGCCCCCACCGCACGTCGCGGACTCGACCAGCGGCCGCTTCGAGCTGCTGGGCCGCACCTAGAAGGGCCCGGGCGCCAAGGTCGGTCTCAAGCCGTACTACGCAGTTCAGGTAGGGACCCTGCTCGGGGCCCCCGAAAGGCGGGGTCTCGTAAACCGCCGAGACCTCGACTGACACGCCGAGGTCGGCCATCGCCACCACCGCACCCCGCAGATGGGACCAGCGGTCACCGAGGTTGGAGCCCAGGGCGAGGAGAGCCCGATGGGTCATGCCGTCCGGTGGATCCGCACCGCGCTGGTGGCAAGGTCGTCGGGCACTGGCGGCCGGAGCTTACGGACCACGACGGTGACCGCATCCACGCCGTCGACGGCCAAGATCACCTCGGCGATCCGGCCGGCTAATCGCTCCATCAGGTCGAATCGCTCGTCGGCAGCCACCGCGGCCACCGCGGTGGTCAGCGAGCCGTAGTCGACGGTGTCACCAAGGTCGTCGCTCGTCGCCGCGGCAGACAGGTCCGCGTGCACGTCCATGTCGACCTCGAAGGGCTGACGGCGAACCTTCTCCTCCGGCAGGACCCCGCAGAAGGCCGAGAGCCGGAGGCCCCGCAGTTCGATCCGGTCGCCCGGCCCGTCACCCACGATCAGGCCCCCTCGCCGTCCAACCCGTCGTCGGGCGGGGCGACGAGGCCGACGATGGCCCGGCCGGGGCGGCCCAGTGGCCGGGCGGTTAGTTGTTCGGCGAAGGAGATAGCACGCGGCCCCGAGTCGACCAGGCCGGCGTGCAGTAGCCAAGCGCCGGCCAGGCCGCACACCACGTCGTTCAACTCCTCGCGGTGGACAAGCAGGCGCTGGCCTCCTCCGCTGTGCTCGTCGATGGCTCGGCAGACCTCCCGCAGGCGCTCCTCACCGTCCTCGACCCCGCCGAACGGCAGGTGGACCCAGGGCTGATCGAGCTCGTCGTAGGCGTGGAGGTTGTGGTCGCTGCCCAGCAGGGAGAGCACGGTGTCGAACCCGCTCTCCCGGATCCAGATGACCTCCTCCTGGCGTCGCACCCGCCGATGCGCGTCGCCACAGCCGCCGGGTCTCTCGGACACGGCGATCCGGTCCTTGACGATCCAGGTGAACCCCCGGGGGATGATCCCCTGTGCCCACTTGCCCCGCATCAGGCCTCCCACCGATTCCGCCGGCAGGCCCAGCTACCGTCCCGTAAACGCTCCATAGCCCTCATGGTGCCCGAGATCACCCGCCTCCGACCACCCTTGCCGCCCGAACGGTGGCTCGCACGTCATGGGCCCGGACCACGGCCACCCCTTGCCGATAGCCCCAGGCGGCCAGGGCCACCGAGGCCTCACGCCGGTCGCCCGGTGGGGTGGGCACGCCCCCATCGGTCACTTCCCCCGGCGTGGACCGGTCACTGAGCCCGGTTATCTCGCCCAGGAAGCGCTTTCGGCTCACCCCCAGCACCACCGGGAACCCGGTATCTACCAGGCGGTCCAGCCAGCGCACCAGCAGAAGGTTATGGGCGGCCGTCTTTCCGAACCCGATGCCAGGGTCGATCCACACCTCGGGCACGCCGACCGCCGTGGCCCGCTGCGCCCGGTCGACCAGGAAGTCGCGAACCTCGGCCACCACGTCGTCGTAGACGGGCTCGTCCTGCATGGTGCGAGGGTCGCCCTGCATGTGCATGGCCACCCAGCCGACGCCCAACTCGGCGGCCACGTCGCTAAGACCGGCGCTCACGTCGTTCACAATGGTCGCTCCGGCAGCCACCGCGGCCCGGGCCACTGAGGCGTGGCGTGTGTCGACCGAGATCCGGACCGCTCCCGAGGCCACCTCCGGCTCGTCGGCCAGCGCCTCGATCACCGGCACGACGCGGGCGACCTCCTCGACGTCGCCGACCGGGGCCGCACCTGGTCGGGTCGACTCGCCGCCCACGTCGAGGATGGACGCCCCCTCGTCCAGCAGTCGCCGTCCGTGGGCTACAGCCGCCACATAGTCGAGGAATTCGCCGCCGTCGGAGAACGAGTCCGGCGTGACGTTCAGGACGCCCATCACCTCGCCCACCCCGGGGCCCATGTCCGAGCCCATGTCCGGAGCGAGCCCAGAGCCCTCCGGAGCCATATCAGCGGCGGCGGTTGCTCTCGATGAACCGCATGGCCTCCAGACGGGTGGAGACCTCGTCCCGGAAGACGCCGTGCACGGCCGAGGTGACGGTCACCGCCCCCGGCTTTTGGACGCCTCGCATCGACATGCACAGGTGCTCGGCCTCGACGACGACGAGGGTGCCCTGAGGGTCGATGGTGCGCTGGATGGCGTCGGCCACCTGAGAGGTGAGTCGCTCCTGAACCTGGGGGCGACGGGCATAGCCCTCCACCAAACGGGCCAGCTTCGACAAGCCGGTGACCATCCCGCCCCTCCGAGGGATGTAGGCCACGTGGGCCGCGCCGAAGAAAGGCACCAGATGGTGCTCGCACAGGCTGTACATCGGGATGTCGCGGACCATGACCATCTCATCGTGGTCGACGTCGAACGTCTTGATGAGGTGGTCAGCCGGGTCCTCGTGGATCCCGGAGCAGACCTCGGCGTACATGCGGGCCACCCGGGCCGGCGTCTCGACCAGGCCGTCGCGGGTCGGGTCCTCGCCGATCGCCTCGAGGATCTCGGTCACCGCGGCCTCGATGCGGTCCAGATCGACCTCGTGGGTCGTGTCAATGCCGCTCACACCGAGTCCCCGCCGCCGGTCCCATCGGTGGCGTCGGTCGGGCCGACCAGGCGGATGTCGGGCAGGTTGCGGAACTTTTCGTCAACGTCGAGGCCGTAGCCGACGAGGAAGTCGGCCGGTACCCGGAAGCCCTCGTAGCGGAGAATGGCTTCGTCGACCTCGTGGTTCTCGCGAACAAGCAGGGCGCACACCTCGAGGCTGGCCGGGTTGCGAGCTAGCAGGTTGCGGCGCAGGTAGTTGAGGGTCAGGCCGCTGTCGATGATGTCCTCGACGAGGATGACGTCGCGGCCTGAGATGTCGAGGTCGAGGTCCTTGACGATGCGCACTACGCCCGACGACCGGGTGGAGTGCCCGTAGGAGGACACGGCCATGAAGTCGAACTCGACGGGCAGGTCGACGACCCGGGCCAGATCGCTCATGAACATGAATGCGCCCTTGAGGACGCCGACGAGCAGGGGTGACCGCCCGGTGTAGTCAGCGGTGATCTCGTCTCCGAGGGCTCGGATGCGGGCCTGTAAGTCTGCCTCGGAGACGAGCACGTCACCGGCCTCGTACCCGCCGACGACCAGTGGCTCCGGCGCGGCGGACGAGTCGCTGGCCATGGATGCGACCCTAGCGGCGCTCGTGGGACAGCCGACCCGCCGACCGTCGCACCCGGTGGCCGCCGACCACCTCGGTGGCCACGGCCTGGCCCCGCACCACGTCCAGCACCCGGTCGACCGATGCAGCGTCCGGCGGGAGCCCGTCAGCGGAGGCGGTCAACCACCTGCGGATGGCCAAGCGGACCAGGTCGTCGCCGACGTCGGCCACCGATGCCACGTCCGTCGGGTCGACCTCTGCGGCCAGGGCATCGAGCAAGCCGACAGCCTCACCGGCCAAGCTGGCGTGGCGGGCCAGCAGCGGGACCGGATCGCGTCCGGCCACGTCGGCCATCAGTGGCAGCACCTCGTGGCGGATCCGGTTGCGGGTGAACCGGTCCTCGGCGTTGTGCGGGTCATCGACCACATCGAGGGAGAGCGACTCGCACAGGGCCCGGGTCTCGGCGCGGCGAAGAGCCAGCAGGGGGCGACGGTCGGGCTCGCCGATGCCGGCCGCACCGGGCACGCCGGAGCCGCGCAGCAGGTTCCACAGCACCGTCTCGGCCTGGTCGTCGGCGGTGTGGCCGGTCAGCACGCCGGTCGGCAACACGGCCCGGCGGGCGTCGCGGGCCCGCTCCTCCAGGTTGGGTCCGTCGTCGATCGGAGCGGACACGGTCAGCACCGCGGCACCTCGGCTACCGGCGGTGCGAGCCACCAGACGACCCTCGTCGGCCGAGCCGGGACGGAGCCCGTGGTCGACGTGCCAAGCGGTGACATCCAAGCCGGCGGCGGTGGCCAACACCAGCAGGGCTGTGGAGTCGGAACCTCCGGACACCGCGCAGTCCACCGGTGTGCCGGGTGGCGGGAAGGCACAGCGTGGCAGCAGCGCTGCCACCGGGTCCGGAAGCGTCTCGGGGCACGGGCCCACCGACGGAATGGCCATCGGTCGGCTCAGGCGGCCATCCGGGCGATCCACCGGTCGGGCTCGCGGATCTCGCCTAGGTCGGGCAGGTGGTCGGGGTCCTCCCATACTCGGTCCAGCAGGGCAGTACCGCCGTGGCCCTCGACCGCGGCGATGAACGCCTCGCCCTGCGCGTACTGGGCCAGCTTGGCCTCGAGGCCGACCAGTTTCTGGAACAGCCGGGTAACCCCGGAGGCGTTCCGACGCCGATCGGCCATGACCCGGGCCATCCGGTCGGCCCCGTGGACGATGTCCTCCCCGGCCCGACCCATGGTCACGTCGCCATGGCCCTCGAGCAGGCTCATCAGCCCGGCGATGCGGTCGAGCGACTCCTGCTGCTCAGGCGTCGAGATGGCCCCCAACACGCCTGATCCGGCCGCCGCCTCAGAGCCGTTGGCCGGTTCACCCGAACGACGCTTCTCCATGAGGCCCTTCAAGGAGGACACCAGGTCGAAAGACTCCGGCTCGGCACCGTCCAGCAGCGAGGTGACGAGACTGAGGTAGTGGGACCGCATCCACGGGACGCCCATGAACTGGGCCCGGTGGGTGACCTCATGGAGGGCCAGCCACAGGCGGAAGTCATGGCGTGGGAAGGCGTAGCGACGCTCGAGGGCCACCAGGTTGGGGCCGACGTAGTAGACGAGGTCCTGGTCCTCGGCTGCCTCGTCCTCGAGCACGAGCAGGTCGTACTGGCCGAGCACCCGCGTGGACATCCAGCCCAGGACGGCTCCCAGTTCGAGAGCGCCGATCCGGGCCGTGGTGGCCGACGCGTCCCGCTCGGGGTCGTCGGCGATGCGCTCGAAGAGGGGGCGCAGAAGGCGCTGCAGGGAGGCCAGGTTGGCCCGGATCCAGTCCGGCCGGGTCACGACCCGTGCCCGGGCGTCGCCGGACAGCGAGCGGAGGCCGGTGGTGGCGGCGACAAGCTCCTCGGCGTGGGCCGTGTGCTCGTCGAACTCGGCGGTCAGGCCGTCGAGGTGGTGGGCGCCTCCGAAGGGCGCACGCTCCGCGACCCGGCAGGCGACCTTCTCAGCCAGCTCCCAGTCGACGAACGAGGCGGCCGCCGGAGCAGTCGAGGTACTCAGCGCTTGGGGTAGCGGGTAGAGGAGACCTTCTGGAAGTAGCCGACGAGGGTCGCCACGGTGAGGACGACGCCGCCGCCGACCAGCGGCACGGCAAGCCAGTAGTGCCAGATCACGCCTGCGAGCACGTTCATGGTTCGGATCCTAGGGGTTCGGCCGCCCGGCCCCGGCACGCGAGCATGCCGGATGGACGGTGGGTGGGATGTCTCGCCGAGCCCGCGCGGGGAATCGAACCCCGGACCTATTCATTACGAGTGAATCGCTCTTCCGACTGAGCTACACGGGCACCAGCCGACGGGGTCGGCCAGGGGGAAGCGTAACGGGGCCGGTCACCCCTACCCCCGGATCGGAGTCGGGGGATCAGGCCTCGGGCCGGGTGAGGGGCGCCCAGGCCAGGAGCAGACGCTTCTCACCCTTGGCGGCGAAACGAACCACCGCCTCAGTCCGGTCGTCCTCGCCGTGGACCGACAGGACCACGCCGTCCCCCCACGCTCGGTGGACCACGTCGTCGCCGGGGACGAGGCCGAGGGTGTGGGCGCCCGGCCCGTCATTCCCATCGACGGGCTTCCGGGCCCGATCGGACGACCTCCCGCCCCCACCAAAGACCCGGCCGGCCGGTTCGCCGTCGCGGTGCACGTCGGACTGGGGCGCATCCAACCGGCGGGCAGGGCTCGGGCCGAACCATGAGTCGTCGCGGCGACGGTTGGTGCGCCGGGTTCCCTCGGCGTCGACGATCAGGTCGGAGGGAATCTCGTCAAGGAACCGGCTGGGCGGGTTGTACTGGGTCTGACCGTGGAGCATGCGACTCCAGGCGTGGCTGAGCAGCAGCCGCTCGCGGGCCCGGGTCAGGCCGACGTAGGCGAGGCGCCGCTCCTCCTGCAACTCGATCGGGTCTCCGAGGGCTCGGATGTGGGGGAAGACGCCGTCCTCCATGCCGACGATGCACACCACCGGATACTCGAGGCCCTTGGCGGCGTGCATGGTCATCAGGACCACCTGTCCCCGGTCGGCGGCATCTCCCCCGCTCCCCTCCTCGGTTGGCCCGGCCTCTGAGGGAATGTCATCGGTGTCGGCGACGAGGCCGACCCGTTCGAGAAAATCGTCCACGTCATCGAACTCGCCGGCCACGCCGATCAGTTCGTGCAGGTTCTCGAGGCGCCCTTCGGCCTGGTGGTCGCGGTCTGCCCGTACCTCGTCGAAGTAGCCGGACCGCTCGAGGGCCGCCTCTAGCAACGTCGCCGGGCCGTTGTCGACGTTGGCGGCCAGATCGTCGACCAGTTCCAGGAACGCTCCGATGCCGGTGGTGGCCCGGCCCGACACGCCAGCTTCGTCGGCCCGGCGTAGGGCGTCGGCGAAGGCCAGGCCCTCGGTGGCGGCAAAGTCGTCGACCTTCGCCACCGAAGTGTCGCCCACGCCCCGTTTGGGCACGTTCAGCACCCGCTTAGCGGCCACCTCGTCAGACGGGTTGGCGGCCAACTTCAGGTAGGCCATGGCGTCGCGGACCTCGCGGCGGTCGTAGAACCGCAGGCCGCCGACCACCCGGTACGGCACTCCGAGGGTGACCATCTGCTCCTCGATCGCCCGGCTCTGGGCGTTGGTCCGGTAGAAGATGGCCAGGTCGGCCCACGGCCGGCCCTCGCCGTGCATCGATTTCAGGCGACCGACCACCCAGCGGGCCTCGTCCTGTTCATCGTCGGCCCGGAACCGGGTGATGGGCTCGCCCTGTCCGGCGGAGGTCCACAGCTCCTTGGGCTTGCGGTCCTCGTTGCGGACGATGACGGCGTTGGCGGCGTCGAGGATGGTCTGTGTGGACCGGTAGTTCTGGTCGAGGACCACGATGGTGGGTTCGAGCTCGGGACGCCCGCGGAGGACCGCCTGCTCGACGAAGGTGCTCTCGAAGGTCTCGATGTTGCGCAGGTCGGCACCCCGGAACCGGTAGATGGACTGGTCGCCGTCACCGACCACGCAGACGTTGCCGTGCTGCTCGGTGAGCATGAGCACCAACTGGTTCTGGACGACGTTGGTGTCCTGGTACTCGTCGACGAG